>JBMYQB010000125.1:0-503 GCA_049600935.1 Candidatus Poseidonia sp. | reverse complement strand
ATTGCAGGGTGAACATCGCCACGAGCATGATCGAAATGCCGTGCTTTGACCATACATTCCCAGCATTGAGCGCAGACATGGTTTCGGCTAAGGTCGGGAACTTGAAAGGAGTTACCCTCCTCGTCCCACCATGGACCTCGAGGCCCCCACGACCTTTCTTGTCGTGGAAGCAAGCCAAGGCGAACGGGTGCACGGGCTCCTGAAATCCAACGGATGGCTGGAGGCTCACGTTGAACCGATGAGAGGAGACGCAGGGACGGTCGGTTTTCCACTCGTGGTCGGAGCAAACGGCGAAACGGTTCAGGCAGTGGCAAATTCCGAGTTGGGCGTCTCCTCGGAATGCATCGTGGCGGAAGTCGCTCGAAGGGACTCGGTTGACCCTCACCACCGGCTCACCAAGGCGGTTCAAACCTGGCTTGACACGCACCAACATTCGCTCAAGGCCGCCGCCCTCGTCCCCTCGAAGTGGGAACGTTTGGGCGACCTGGTGCTGTTCCCCCAAG
>JBMYQB010000124.1:0-504 GCA_049600935.1 Candidatus Poseidonia sp. | reverse complement strand
ACTTTGACTCCGAGTAGCCAACACATCAGTGCCATTCTTGCAACCACTCCATTGAATGCCTGCTCGAAGTATCTAGCGTGCCTGGTTGAGTCTACTGAAGGATGAATCTCGTCAACCCTTGGAAGTGGGTGCATGATAATCATGTCAGGCTTAGCACCATCTAGGTCACTAGCTTGTAATTTGTATGCGCCTGCAACCTTTGCATATTCATCCTCGTCTGGGAACCTCTCTTTCTGGATTCTAGTCATGTAGATTACATCCGCATTATCGATCTGTCCAAGGAGGTCATTTGTTTCAACGACTTCAGCTCCATGTGCTTTCAAGTCAGCAACGATTTCTTCGGGCATCCTCAAACTATCAGGTGATGCAAACGTTACATTGCAACCGAATCGAACAAGCGCATGAGATAGCGAGTGAACTGTTCTGCCATAACGAAGGTCCCCTGCTAGAACAACATTCAATCCCTCTAGTGTACCATGTGCTTGTCTAATTGTGAATAAATCA
>JBMYQB010000123.1:0-512 GCA_049600935.1 Candidatus Poseidonia sp. | reverse complement strand
CGGTAAGATCCCAAATGCCATCGTTGTCGTGGTCGTAGCGGTAGCTTCCGGCAACGCCGTCGATTTCGTCAACATCGAGGATGTTGTCGTTGTCGTCGTCGTCGTCTTCAGCGTCGTCCATACCATCGTTGTCGTGGTCGCGGGACAGGTCTTCGCCGTTGTCGCCAATGTCATTTCGGTTGTCAATGCCGTCGTTGTCGATGTCCAAGTCAACAGCATCGGAGATGCCGTCGTTGTCGTGGTCGTAGATGTTGGTGTTGGGGTCGCCATCGTTCACTTCCTCGCGGTCGTCGATGCCGTCGCCATCAGCGTCATCATCCTCGAAGTCGTCGGTGCCGTCGTTGTCGTGATCCATTGGTGAATCATCGACAGAGTCGGGGATACCGTCGTTGTCGTCGTCGTTGTCGACGTCGTTCGGGATACCATCGCCATCGTTGTCGTTCTCGTCCTGGTTGTCGAGCTGCTGGCCTTGCTGCTGGTCGGATTGCTGGCCTTGTTGACCCTGCTGTCCG
>JBMYQB010000122.1:0-513 GCA_049600935.1 Candidatus Poseidonia sp. | reverse complement strand
CGTGGCAGTTCTTTGTCGCCATCGTCATCGTGCCCAGCGTCGCCTATCAGCTCATGGCTGGTGTCATCGTCATCGCTGTCGCCATGACCCCCATCGGGATTTGGCGACTGCGCCGAATGGACCTCGTCGAGAAAGTCAAGGACCTGTCTCAATGAAGCGATTCATTCATGGGGCGAGTCCGTCCGTTTCCGTGCATGGTGGCGTTGCCAAACCCCGGGGTTCGCGTCAAAGCCACGGTGACCACGCACAACGACACCGTGGAACACACCGGCTTGGTGCTTCCCCCCGCTGCCAAAGGGCACCTTTCGCTCAAACTTGACAACGGCTACAACGTGTCCTACCCCACCGAAGCCGTCCAACATTGGGAGGAACTCCCCTCGAAGGCCACACCTGCCTCGGCCGAACTTCATGCCCCCCAAGCAAACGGCGACCTGCCCCGGGTTCGCCTCATCCACACCGGCGGGACCATCGCGTCGAAAGTCGACTACGCCACCGGGGCTGTTGAAGCGAAAT
>JBMYQB010000121.1:0-533 GCA_049600935.1 Candidatus Poseidonia sp. | reverse complement strand
GAACCGTGACGACCACATCGCCGCGCTCACCTTCGGGATGGTCGTGTCCCTGTCCTTTGAGGGTCTTTGTCGTCCCGTGCTTCACACCTGCAGCCAACCGGAGTTTCATGGTGGTGCGCTTGGTTTCCATGCTGGTTCCTTGCCGTTTGAATCGTTTGAAGGAAAACTCGAACTGTCCGCCTTCGATGGCTTGTTGCATTGAGATATCCAAGCCGACGTTGATGGTGGCTGCTTTTGGTTGTTGGCGAGTTGGCTGGGAGCGGGGTTGTCGCGGCATCCCACCCATGCCACCGCCCATGCCACCGCTGAACATTTGCCCGAGAATGTCGTCAAGGCCACCCCCCATGCCGCCGAAATTCATCGAAGGGCCACCACGGCCTCGTCCACCCATGCCGCCGCCGAACATGGTTCGCATCTGTTCCTGTTGGTCGTGTTCACGACGGGCTTCCGGGCTTCCGATGGCCTCGTAGGCTGCCTGAACATCCTTGAATTTGGCTTCCGCTCCCGCATCGCCTTTGTTGCGATCGGGGTGG
>JBMYQB010000120.1:0-550 GCA_049600935.1 Candidatus Poseidonia sp. | reverse complement strand
CAACAGCAGCAAGGCCAGACCCAAAACGGTCAGCAAGGTCAACAAGGTCAGCAAACCGACCAACAACAAGGTCAACAGCTCGACAACCAGGAACAAAACGGTGAAACCGACAACGATGGCGATGGTATCCCAGATAACCTCGACAACGATGACGACAACGACGGAATTCCTGACGATCTTGATGCCAGCCCACAAGACCATGACAACGATGGCATCGATGACGCTGAGGACAGCGACGACGATGGCGACGGAATCGACGACAGCGAAGAAGTGAACGACAATGATCCGAACACGAACATTTACGATCACGACAACGATGGCATCAGCGATGCTGTCGACTTCGACGTCGACAACGATGGCGTTGACAACTGGAACGACGTAGGCGAGAACGGCGAAGACCTCTCCCGTGACCACGACAACGATGGCATGGATGACGGTGTAGATCCTGATGACGACAACGACAACATCCTTGATGTCGATGAAGCTGATGGTGACTTCGGTAACTACCGCTACGATCACGACAACGACGGAATTTGGGATCTCAGTGACA
>JBMYQB010000119.1:0-562 GCA_049600935.1 Candidatus Poseidonia sp. | reverse complement strand
GTCGATGTTAGCGTTGCAGCTGGACTTGTAGGTGTTCCAGTACCAGCTGTACGCACAGTAGTAGCCGTAGGGCGTACCGCTGCTGCTGCCGCTGAGGGCCGTGTCGTAGTTCTTGATCTCGGTCAGACCAGGGGAGAACGTCTCATGGCCGTTGCTCGTCGAGGAGGTGTGCATGCGGTAGTTGGTGGTGAACGGGTTGGAGCCGTACAACCATCCGTTACCCTTCTGGAGGGTTTCACCCTTCGAGCGCGTCTGGTCTTGGTAGCCCGTCGCGGAGTAGTCGACGTAGACTTGACAGCCGGTGTCGTACTTGAACTCAAACTCGTTGGTCACGTCGTAGAAGACCACCTGATAGGTGCAGAGGTAAGCACTGGTGTAGCCCATGTCGTGCCACTCGACGATGAACATCTTGTTGGGGTCACCAACATCGAAGTTCGACGTGGAGGACTGCACGGAGTTGGGCGTGGTCACGTCGGTTGAGACGTCCTGAGCAGTGATGTAGTACTCAACGTAATCCGTGGTGTTCAGGTTCGCGATGTCAGCTGCCCAGTCGCAGGTTGCC
>JBMYQB010000118.1:0-570 GCA_049600935.1 Candidatus Poseidonia sp. | reverse complement strand
GCACTCTACGTCTACCTTGTTCCACCATTCGGCATCCTCGGCGGCGTCATCCTCATTGGTGAGAAACTCGGCCTTTCTCTCCTCATTGCCTTCGTTCTCATCGTCGGCGGTGTCGCCATCGCCCAGAGCGATAAGCATGATGAAGCCAAAGCCACTGGAATGAATCATGGCGATTAAACGTGTAGCCGTTATCGGTGCAGGAACCATGGGCGCAGGTATTGCTCAAGTCTGTGCCCAAGCAGGTTGGACAACAGCCCTCTACGATGCGTTTCCTGAAGGACTTGAACGTGGTATGCAACGTATTGATGCATTCTGGGACAAGGGCATTGCTCGAGGAAAAACCACTTCAGAACAAAAAGAAGCATGGGCCAAGAATCTCCGAGCAGAAGCAGACTTGAAGACTGCAGTCCACGACGTTGATCTCGTCATCGAAGCTGTTCCTGAAATCCCTGAACTCAAGGCCAAGGTCTTTGCTCAACTCGATGAAATGGCTCCTGTACATGCGATCCTTGGGACTAACACATCCTCACTCTCGATTGCAAGCATTGCAGCAGCAACCAACCGACCAGA
>JBMYQB010000117.1:0-583 GCA_049600935.1 Candidatus Poseidonia sp. | reverse complement strand
AACATCGCTTGCGTGGGCGACCTGAACGGCGATGGGTTTGACGAACACATCATTTCTGAACCCTTTAACTCCACTGCAAATGCCTTCGGCGCAGGAACCTTGTGGCTCTTCGAGGGCACCAACGGGCAGCTTCCCGGCGAGGCCGACTGGCGCTACTGGCCGCCGGCCAACAGTCGAATCGGCGATGCGATGGTCGCAGCCGGCGACATCAACGAGGACGGCTACGACGACGTGTACATCTCCAGTCGCATGGGGAACGCTGCGGGCCGTGTGGAAATCTTCCTTGGCTCACCTACGGGCATCAGTGATGACCGCCAACTCCTCGCTGAAGGCAACAGCAGCGAACACCTCGGGTTCCGCATGGCAGCGGGTGGCGACATCAACGGCGACGGATTAAGCGACCTCTTCTACTCGATGCGCTCCCAGGACCGAGGGGACGACTTTGGCCTCACGTACCTCATGGTGAGCGAGCAGGACTGGGAGTCCATTTCCTTCGAGCGTCAGGGGACCGTGACCGATGTCCAACTCGGAACCGCAGGACGTGGTGAGACGAGCATCGTCTACACCCACGCTGATGCGTTGC
>JBMYQB010000116.1:0-591 GCA_049600935.1 Candidatus Poseidonia sp. | reverse complement strand
GCGGGAAGGCATCTGCGCCTTCGGCAACCCCCCATCCAGGTTGATTTCCAACCGCAGGTGTTGGGTCTGAAACGCCATCACCGTCGGTGTCAAGGCAACCGGTTCTGTCGGCGATGGATGCTCCAGCGGTCATCGGACATGCATCTTCTGCATCATCAAATCCGTCGTTGTCGCTGTCAATCCAACGAGTCGGGTCGTTCGGGAAGGCATCGGTGTTGTTGGAATATCCGTCACCGTCATCGTCAACACAACCGTACTGGTCCAAGGTTGACGTCCCCGCTTCACCTGGACATGCATCGGGCTGGATTCCGCTGGCGTTGTCACCGAAGCCATCGCCGTCTTGATCGAGCCACTGCGTAGCGAGGTTCGGCAAAGCGTCTAGGGTGTCGTCCCAACCGTCGCCGTCGGTGTCAATGCATCCAAGACGGTTGCCTTGCGTGGAGTTGCCAGCTTCACCAATGCAGGCGTCAGGGGCTGTCCCTCCGGGGTTGTCTCCGTAACCGTCGCCGTCAGCATCGGACCATTGCGTTTGATCGCTTGGATGCGTATCCTGCGTGTCAGCCCAACCGTCCAGGTCGGTATCCACGCAAC
>JBMYQB010000115.1:0-607 GCA_049600935.1 Candidatus Poseidonia sp. | reverse complement strand
ATTGCTTGGCGCCAGAACTTGAAACCCACAATCTGCCTTCCTTACCGTAAGGCCTGTTTGGGTGGGAAACTGCTTCTTCACGCTTGATTTTTCTTAAACCAACTTTACGAGCTGCATAGAACAAGCCTTCGAGATCGGGTTTGATGACGGATGAATCTCTTGGTACACGACGACCGCTACGGCGTGAAGTTTTAGCATCAAAATAACCAGGCCAAACACAGATTCGGTCTGGGTTGTGGTCCATTATCTCACCTTGGCGCAAAGAACGCTACTTGCATTCACTCGATTAGCACGCCGTTGATGACACCGTCCTTACCTGGACGAGAAGTTACTCGAACACGACCCTTGTCGGTTTCGATGATTGCACCCTTAACCAGTACGTTTCGACGGACATAGTTAGGGTCTGATTCGTTTTCAACAACATTCTCAATAGTACCCATTGTGGTCTTACCAGTCTTTGGGTCATTGATTGAAACTCTGTTTTCGGATAGAACACGAACTAGAGTGTTACCGCCAGTTCTGCGGTAAATCTTTCTCTTTGGCTCACCAATTTGAGCGATTTGCTTTTCGGTAGAGATTTCAGTAGAGCGCTTACCGCGAGCCTGTA
>JBMYQB010000114.1:0-609 GCA_049600935.1 Candidatus Poseidonia sp. | reverse complement strand
CCTTCGGGCACCAACGGCGATGCATGCCCTGCAGTCGCAGGGACCTCAACGGCCGACCGCCGAGGTTGTCTCGACACCGACGGCGACGGTTATTCCGACCCCGACAGCGGCTGGACCGTGGACGACGGCGCCGACGCCTACCCCAACGATCCCACCCGCTGGGGCGACGTTGACGGTGACGGCTACGACGACGGTCTGGACGACGACTGTCCGGCTCTTTTCGGCACCTCGGTTCATGACCGCAAGGGGTGCCCCGACCAAGACGGCGACGGCTACTCTGACCCCGACAGCGGCTGGACCACGGCCAACGGTGCGGATGCGTTCATGTCCGACAGCACCCAATGGAACGACACGGACGGCGACGGCTACGGCGACAACCCGGCCGGCTCGCTTCCGGATGCATGCCCGACCACCTACGGCGAATCGTGGCAAAACGGCACGTACGGCTGCCCGGACGGGGACGAAGACGGATGGAGCGACGACCAAGACACGCACCCCGGCGACCAATCACAGTGGGCGGACAGCGACGGGGACGGCTACGGCGACAACCCCGGCGGCACCCAACCCGATGCCTGCCCGAGCGTTTGGGGCAACTCCACCCAAGGTAAC
>JBMYQB010000113.1:0-609 GCA_049600935.1 Candidatus Poseidonia sp. | reverse complement strand
AAAGACACCGAAGTGGATGCGTTGCATCGTGATGTCACCGGAATCGACGTTCTTCATGACCGCATTGTCACCCACTGGGCCGACGGCGGAGGAACCCCATCCGTTGGGGGTGATCCAAAGGTCGGCGCTGCCGAAGTCCACGTCGTCCATGTAAATGCTGGACACGGCGTTGAAACCGCTGTTGGCGTAGTCGGTCACGCTGACGTTGTAGAGGTGCACGTCGGCGTTGGTGCCGTGCATGGCATCGATGGCCACACCGGTCTGAGCGGCGGAGTTGCTGACGCTCACGTTGGAGACGGTCACGTCTTGCAAATCAACGTCGATGAAGTTCACGTAGGAGTTCGTGACGGTGACGTTCTCAACAAAGAGGCTGCCGGCGTTGGAACCTGGGTAGTTGACGATCGCACCGCCCCAGCTCTGTCCATTGGTGTTGCAGTTCTTCATGGAACCCTCGCGCAGAATGGCGACGGTGTCCTCAGCGAAGTTGAAACACGCGTTGTCCGCGCCATCAACGGCGAAGTTCGTCATTTCGACGACCGTGCCTTGGCCAGAGCCGTGCTGGAAGGCCGCAGCGACGTTCGTGAAAGTCACGTCGTTCATGGTGAAGTT
>JBMYQB010000112.1:0-619 GCA_049600935.1 Candidatus Poseidonia sp. | reverse complement strand
CCAAGGTGGGAGACGTCGAGCATTTCTGGGAATGGTTCTGCGTAGTGAATGTACGAAACGCGTCCACCGTTCTCGTTACCAGTTGTCCCGCTGTCCGGTTGACCGTCGTTGTCCAAGTCGAGGAAATCCATCCACGAACCAACCTCAGGCGCTCGCCATCGGCACATCACTGGATTGCCTTGTCCAGCCTTGCAGAGCGTTGCCATCGTCGTGTATTGGGCAGGGGAATTAACAGGGTGCGGAACGTCGGTGACATCTCCAATTCGAAGACCCGCTTCCCAGTAGGAGCCGTAAACGAAGGTTCGGCCATAGCGTGGGTCTTCGGTATCTTCACCTGGCCATCGTTGAACGGTCATGTCGTGAATGTAAATCCAGCCACCACGGGTTGTTTCCCAAGCGACTTCGTATTCTCCGACCTTGATGATGGTGTGACCAACACCGGATGCAGGAATACCTGGTAGGGTTCGAGAAGCACTGCCTTGGAGGTTGAGGTGGGCAATGGTGACGCCACCGCATGCTTCACCCAAAGCTGAATCGCACTGCTCGTAATCAGGGTTAGCTACGAAAATGTACCATTCTCCATCGATCATGTGAGGGTAAAGGTTGTGAGGGCCGCTGG
>JBMYQB010000111.1:226-645 GCA_049600935.1 Candidatus Poseidonia sp. | reverse complement strand
CACTCAAACGCTGGACACTTCGGCCGAGGGCGACGCCATGAACTTCTCCGGTGAGAAGCAAAATGTCACACTTAGCCTCGAGCCCGGCGAAAGCATCAGCATCAGCCTGTCCGTCGAACATCGATGCTTTGGAACACAAGCAAGGATTCAGTGGGGCGGGTTTGAACAGAACAGTGGCGGTATCGTCATCGAAGGCGTGCTCTATGAGCCCGAAGCACGTATTCTCGTGGATGCCGCACGCCTCGCCCACGTTGAACTCGAACACCGCCTCCCGTGGGGCCTTGAAGACCTGCGAGACGAAAAATGGGAAATTTGGGGCCCGCTCCTCCCGACCGACAAATCCCTGAGGGACGGTGAATACCTTGTCGAAACCAGCGCGGGACGCATTCGCATGACGCGGGACTTGGGCGGCAACAACA
>JBMYQB010000111.1:0-216 GCA_049600935.1 Candidatus Poseidonia sp. | reverse complement strand
CCAAGCCGCTGCCTGTCGGCGAGATGAACCTCCAGTTCTGCCTGCGCACCATCGCTGGCGACCTGAACAGTGACTGCCACGCTGAGGGCATCCTTCGCTTTGAGGTGCTTCCCGAAGACGACGGCTTTGCCAGTGCAGGCTTGTGGTTGACCCTGACCACCGTCATGGCCTTGTTGGGCTATGTGGTGAACGCTTTCCGAAGCGGATTGTTGCTGC
>JBMYQB010000110.1:0-683 GCA_049600935.1 Candidatus Poseidonia sp. | reverse complement strand
GCTACGCCAATTTCACCGACGATTTCCCGAACGATCCGACACGCTGGATCGACAGCGACAGCGACGGTTACGACGACACAGAAGACGCCTGTCCGCTGCTCGGAGGGAATTCGACCCAGGACCGTCTCGGTTGCCTCGACAGCGACGGCGACGGATTCTCCGACCCGACCTTGCCGGTCGGCAACACGAGCGGATGGAACACTTCCGACGGCGCTGATGCCTTCCCACACGAAGCCAGTCAGGCCGTTGACAGCGATGGCGACGGCTACGGCGACAACGCCAGCGGTGTTGAGCCCGATGCGTGCCCCAGCGAAGCTGGCACCTCCTCTGCCGACCGCTTTGGCTGCGTGGACGAGGACGGCGATGGTACATCGGACGCCAACGACGCCTTCCTCGGAGAGGCAACGCAGTGGACCGACAGCGACGGTGACGGCTACGGCGACAACCCCAACGGCACCCAAGCCGACGGTTGCATCAACACATCGGGAACCTCAACCCTCGACACCTTCGGCTGCCCTGACGGCGACGGTGATGGTGCCAGCGACACCAACGACCTCTGGCCAAACGACGTCACCCAGTGGTTTGACAGCGACGGTGACGGCTACGGCGACGAAAGCCAGGGCACCGACGGCGATGCCTGCCCCAACGACCACGGAACGTCAACCTTGGGTGGAACGTTCGGG
>JBMYQB010000109.1:0-686 GCA_049600935.1 Candidatus Poseidonia sp. | reverse complement strand
TATGCGTTACGACAGATGTCTCGCCATGAAGAGGAGAGGGTGCCGTGAGGCGCCCTCTCCAGTCATGACATGCTGTAATCTATCTCTCTACTCAGGCAGATGCTTCGGCAGCCTTCTTGGCTCCCATCCATGCTACGACACCGAATCCGATCTTGTTGATCATGTCAGCGATGTTGTAAGCGATACCCATCCAGAGTTCGCCTTCTGCACCAAGGTCGATGATTTCGGCCTTTGGGCTGAAGAGGTAACCGAGAGGGTAGATGATCCATCCAACAACGATGAACCATCGGAGAGCGTTTGCACTCCAGAGGAGATCCTCTGGAATCTTGTCGTTGTCGACACCCTTACCGCTGGTCCAAGGTGTACCAGTGGCAACGATGATCATACCCCAACCGACACCGCCGAGAACGAGTCCAGCGATACCGCCAGTTGTTCCTTCCATGAGGAGTCCAGCTTCGCCGAGGTAACCGAATGCAATCATGATGAGAGCACCAGTGAAACAGACTCCAGTGAAGCCCATTCCTAGGAACTTTGCATCGGTGATAGCGTCCTTACCAACAAGGCTTGGGAACTTGAGTGCCATGAGTGGAACAGTGATGATCCAGTCCATGTATCGGTACTCGATGGAGACGACCTGGTGGTCGACGTATACGCCACGCATGTAGTAGTAGTGGAACGCTGCAATA
>JBMYQB010000108.1:0-698 GCA_049600935.1 Candidatus Poseidonia sp. | reverse complement strand
TGATTGGATTCGGTTACCTAGGTGAAGCTGGACTGATGGACGCATACCTAGCACTACTACTAGGTGGTATGGGATGGGCTATGATTATCGTAGCAACCGGAACACCATGGTCCTCTGGTAAGGGTGTAGACAATTCCAAGATTGCACCTGAACTAATGTGGAGCGCAAATGCTCTACGCTGGTTCATTGTCGTCGGATGGATCATCTACCCACTAGGTTACCTATTCAGCCCAGAAGTCGCAATCATCGATATCGGTGAGAAGGGTGAACTGTACATGGGTATCGCATACAACATCGCTGACATGATCAACAAGATCGGATTCGGTGTAGTTGCATGGATGGGTGCAAAGAAGGCATCAGAAGCTCTAGAAGCCTGATTGCCTAATTGTACACCAAACGATGCCTAGCTCATTGAGCAGTCACTCTTCTTCTTGAAGAATGGTGACAATCAGGAGTGCTGCTTTCTCAAGCGCACTCCTGTCGCCGCCAAGGGGTAGGGGTCCGAAAGGGCCCCACCCCTTGCGCAACAACATTATTCTCTTCTTCGGCTGTTTTTTTGCCAGCCTCAATCTATTCCACTCATACCTTTGGCCATCAGCAAAAAGGTGTGTACTAGTTACTGCATATCGCTTTGGTATCAGCAAAGAAATCAGATGTATTGCCAGCAATGCATCCCAAATCCACACCCAAATCATTGG
>JBMYQB010000107.1:0-851 GCA_049600935.1 Candidatus Poseidonia sp. | reverse complement strand
ACAAGACCAAGGAGGCCAAAACGGCCAAAACGGTCAGAACCAGCAGCAACAGGGCCAGACCCAGAACGGTCAGCAAGGTCAGCAAGGTCAACAAAATGACCAGCAGCAAGGCCAGCAACTGGACAACCAGGACCAGAACGGCGAAAACGACAACGATGGTGACGGAATCCCAGACGATCTCGACAATGACGACGACAACGACGGAATTGCAGACGATCTAGACGACAATCCAAACGATCACGACAACGATGGCATCGACGACGCTGAAGACAACGACGACGATGGCGATGGAATCGATGACCGCGAAGAGACTCAGGACGGCGATGACAACACCAACATCTACGACCATGACAATGACGGAATCAACGACGCAGTTGACCTTGACATCGACAACGATGGAATCGACAACCGCAACGACTTCGATGACGTAAACAACAACGGTGTAAGGGACGCTGGTGAAGACCGAATGCGTGACCACGACAACGATGGCATGGACGATGGAGAAGACACCGACGACGACAATGATAACATCCTAGACGTGGATGAAATCGGTGGCGCTACTGGCGCATACCGCTACGACCACGACAACGATGGAATCTGGGACAGCACAGACACCGACGACGATAACGACGGTCTGTCTGACTGGTTCGAAGCGAACGACGGTAACAGCCTAACAGGTCAATTCGACCACGACAACGACGGTATTGAAGACCACGTAGACGACGATGACGACAACGACGGAATCATCGACATCTTCGAAGTTTGAAATCGCTGAAGTTGCTTAGGTAGTTGTTGTACACCCGTTCGAACTAGTTCGGGTCAGCTGATTTCATCGGGGGTTCGCCCCCGGT
>JBMYQB010000106.1:0-884 GCA_049600935.1 Candidatus Poseidonia sp. | reverse complement strand
CAAGTCACCCCGCACGACGGGCTCGAATTCGGCAATGCCGTCATGAGCAACGAAGTCACCATCCTCGACATCGATTCGGACGGTGACGGGGTGCTCGACGGCCAGGACGCCTTCCCCAACGACGCCAGTGAAACGGCTGACTCGGACAACGACGGTGTGGGCGACAACGCCGACGCCTTCCCACAAGACGGCACCGAGACCACCGACTCCGACAACGACGGTGTGGGCGACAACGCCGACGCCTTCCCTCAAGACGCGACCGAAACCGCCGACAGCGACAACGACGGTGTGGGCGACAACGCTGACGTCTTCCCCAACGACCCCTCCGAGACCGTGGACTCCGATGACGACGGTGTGGGCGACAACGCCGACGCCTTCCCGCAGGACGAGACCGAAACCGCCGACAGCGACAACGACGGCGTGGGCGACAACGCTGACGTCTTCCCCAACGACCCCTCCGAAACCATCGACACCGATGAGGACGGCGTGGGCGACAACGCCGACTGGGCGCCCAACGATCCGTCGGAAACCGCTGACTACGACGAAGACGGCGTTGGCGATAACGCCGACGCCTTCCCACAGGACCCGTTCGAAACCGCTGACACCGACATGGACGGTGTGGGCGACAACGCTGACGAGTTCCCGAACGATGCCACGCAAACCACCGACGGTGATGGCGACGGCTACGGCGACAATGCGTCCGGTACCAACCCCGACGCCTTCCCTGAGGACGCCAACGAGTGGGTGGACACCGACGGTGACGGCTACGGCGACAACGGCGATGACTTCCCCAATGACGCCACGCAGAATACCGACTCTGACGGCGACGGCTACGGCGACAACCCCCAAGGCACCACGCCTGACCAATTCGTCAACGAGGCCAC
>JBMYQB010000105.1:0-959 GCA_049600935.1 Candidatus Poseidonia sp. | reverse complement strand
CATCGCCGTCCGCTGATGTTGCTGCTCCCGAGACGCCGGACCTTCCCGACCTCCCCGGAGACGAACCTGCGGCGGCTGAGGCGTCCGAGGTCAACAAGCCAGCAGCAGCTGTGGCGCCCGAACCCGTTCAGAGCCAACGCATCTGGCCTTGGCCCAAGGGCGAGGTTTGGACACCGACGCAGGTGTACCAAGAGGTGGTGAGGGCCATGGAGCACGTCAAGCACGGACGCATGGAAGCAGCCGCCAACGCCCTCGACCATCTCGGCCCGCATCTGGAAGATCACCTCGACATGCTGCTCCACGTCTCGGTGTTGATGCAGCACTTGGGGCGCCATGAGCACATGAAGTGGACGCTTGACATGGCGGCTTACGTCCATCCAACCGACCCACACGTTCAACAAGCAAGGGCTCAACTTTTGACATGAGGGACGGCCATGGTTCAGACACCGGAACTTCGGGTCAACGACGGCATCGTCCTTTGTCCAGCGACCAACGCGGTGCTGGTTTCCATGTTTGAGGCGTATCAAGAAGACGCAGAAGCGGCACAAACCGCCCTGCCTTGGCTCGACCCGAACGACGATGTCCGCCGACAGTTGCGTGACATGCTGTACGACATCGAAGCACAAGCGGGGACGGACCAATTGCACTTCTGGTCCATTCACGATGTCCAATCCGACGCCTTCGTCGGCCTTGTGGGACTCGGTGACGAACTCCAATCGCTCCACGCCGACTTCAACCTGGGCTACTGGGTGTGTCGGGCCTACCGCCGCCAATCGATTGCATCGGCGTGCGTTGATACCATCTTCACGTGGCTCAGCGAACGGAACACCACCACCACGGTGGAAATCGCCGTCCACCCTCACAACGAGGCAGGACTGGCCACGGCCAGCGCCATCTGCGGACGCTGGAACGGCGAGCGGCTTGCGGAGTTCATCGGCATCGAATTCAACGAGCGCACG
>JBMYQB010000104.1:0-1422 GCA_049600935.1 Candidatus Poseidonia sp. | reverse complement strand
GGATGGAGCTGAGGAAAATCCTCAACGCTACCCGCCCTGGCGAAGTCCTTCACCGGATGCAGCATGACGGAGTTCTCCGATTTGTCTTTACCCACATTCCGGTGTTTAACCCCGAAGTCTTCGGACTCCTCGATGAACCAAGTCTGACGGACTTGACCGTGGACCAACGCCTTGCGACCCTTATGTGCGAACATCATACAAGGGACCTCGTGGAGGAATTGCGCTCCCTGCGAACCTCAAAAGAACTGCAACGAGCGACGGCGCTGTTTCATGAACAACTTGGCCACCTTCCAGCCGCACGAACAGGTGATATGCGGGTGTTTCAGCATGTGATGGGTTCGGCAGCCCAGGCACATCTTGCCCTTCATCAGGCGCTGACATCCCGCAGTATCAACCTGCACACGGGAGACCAGCCATCTGCCTCTGATGTGGAAGTTGTAGCTGAGATGTGGAACGGCCTCGGACATTCTCCCTTCTCAAGGGAATGCTTGGTTGATGGGTACTGGATCATGGCCCGAACAGGCGATTTGGAAGGTATTCGTCTGGGGAGGTTGAAACAATGGCTTCATCGGATACAAATTGAAGAGAACCTGACCACCCTGCAAGAGATGGAAACCGCTTTGAGCAAACTTCCCTATGAACACGGGTCTTACGAGTCCTGGCCAACGCCAACCTTTCCCTGAAACGTCGGCATCAATTTGATGGGGACGAAACGCTTCGCCGATGCATGGCGGCCATTCAACTGCCCGAGAAAGCCCTCTTTGACCAACAAGTCAACGTGGTCTCAAATCGGATTGAAAGCATCACAAGTGGCAACACCATGGCAAAATTACTCAACAGCAATTTCAAGAAATGGCTGTCAAATTCCGCCATGGACCCCATCACCCTCACTCGAGAACTCGATACCAACAACGACAACGTCATTTCAGGCGATGAGTTCGCCAATCTCTTGGGGAAAATGACGGGTGAACGCCCCCCTGAGTGGGTGGTTGAACTCGTTTTTTCCTTTGTTGACGCAGACCCAAAACGGGGCATCCCCCTTGACGATTGGATGGCGTTTCTGGCAGCGAGTGGGCTCAATATTCCGGAGGAATTGCACGAGGTTAAGGTCGATGTGAACGGCACCATCACCATTCTCGAAGACACCATCGAACAGGGTGAGGCCGTTTCCATCACCGTCTCGTTTAACGTCGAGGTCGTTGCCTACGAGTTTCTCCTTTATGCCGAGGGTTCATCGGAAGCCATTGACAATCGTTTGATTCCAAACTCGGACATGGACAGGCCCGATTTTGATGAATTTGAAATTGAAATTGACACGCCTGGTACCTACTCGGCTGAACTTCGCCATCTCGGTGTTCGTCTTGACACACAGAGGCTCACTGTTGTGGCACGACCTGAACCCGTTCACGAAGAGCCCGAAGA
>JBMYQB010000103.1:0-1575 GCA_049600935.1 Candidatus Poseidonia sp. | reverse complement strand
CCGTCGTGTTGACTCAAGATACCTTCGTCCGCCGCCATGGATGGAAAATCAATTCACCGACTACAAAAGTACTTGCTCAACACCCTGCGTTCAGGCGGCGTGAGCGGCAGCCACTTCATCCTCGATTCGTTTTGCCTCATCTGGCGTGAGCCCGAGCTGTTTGGAACTGCCGTCAAGCAAGGTTCGCTCCATGTCCGTGATGATGCCGTCCTCCAAGGCGGCTTCCAGGAGGTGTCGGTACATGTCCTCGTTGAGGTGCTCGGCCTCGGAAAGGTTGGATTCGATGTAGCGCGAAACCAAAATCTCAATCGGAATCAACACCGAAAAGACACTCACTTTTGCCAGGGCGAGTGAGAGCCTGTTGTTGATGCTTCGTTCAAGCACCGGTTCAATGGCGAATTCTGAAACAAAGAACAGAAGCGCTGCAAGGATGAGTGTGATGGTGGTGGCCAACCGCTTGACCTCAGCGGACGTGAGGCGAGCCATGGTTTCGTTCAATTCAAGCACGGTGGTTTCCAATTGTTCGTTGGTGGCGTCGAGGGTTCGGTTGGAGAGGTAGAGGTTTCGAGAGCTCTCTTCGATGGTTTTCTCCGCCACCTTTCTCGCTTTCTTTTCACGCTCCAACTTTCGCTCGAGGCGTGCAATGACCTTGGCAGGATCATCCGAGGCTGCGGCGTTGCCGTCTGCCTTGGCGGCCTTGGCCTGCTTTGCAAGTTCAAAGATATCCACACTTTCACGCTCAATTCATCGTGCAGGTGAACATAACCACCTGCTTCTCTTCCGTTGAGCGGTCCTCGATGTCGATCTCAACATCTTCGTTCCAATGGGCGAAGGCCCCTTTCATGAGCCCGACCGCCAAATCGGCGAAATGCCGGGAGGAGTGGTATTCGAAGTGGAGGGTTTTCTTGTCTTCCGACAACTCGGTGACAAAAGAAGGAAGACCGGCGTCAGGGTAGAGTTTCAGCACCTCGACGTGGACGACATCGTGGATGGAGTTGAGGAATTCAAAGGAGGTGTCATGGTTGAAGAACACCGGGAAGAGTTCTAGAAATCGACCAAACAAATAATTTCCAAACGCTTCAACAAGAGCAGGAACGGGGGCTCCTGTCTCACCTGAGAGGGCGACCACCATCTGCACCAATTCAGTGTGGTCGTAGGTGCCAACGGCCGTGTAGGCACCACCGCTTTCAAGGTCGCAGGCTTCGATGATGGTGTCCACCATCTCATCGCCAAAACTCGCCTCAACCATGTCGATAAATTCCCGAAAAACGATGCCCTTCATGTGTTGCGGGCCCATGAGAACGGTTATTATTCATCCGGCTTGCAGTCAAGAAACAACGATTGAACTGAGCTTTTATGATTCAGAATTCAGCACTTGATGCCTCGGCAACACCGGGCACGGATGGCCCTTCGGCAACGACAACGGCAAACCAGGCGATGGCAGCAGCAAGCACCACGGTACCAAAGGTCGCATGAATGGTCCACCCGAAGGGCAAGACGTGGAGTTCACTGCCTTCAAACCAGTAGGAGACGTTGGAGATTCGTTGGGCCTCAACCCACCACATGCCCATGAAG
>JBMYQB010000102.1:0-1757 GCA_049600935.1 Candidatus Poseidonia sp. | reverse complement strand
GGAGGCCTGACATGCCAACATGGATGACCGTCGACACCGACGACCTGAGGCATTTACCGAAGCATCAGGGTCACCCCACCCGAAGCACTCAGCCCTTCTACGGGCCGAGCGACAACCTCTCGCCTGAGTTTCAACAGGGCTGGGCCGGGTTCGTGGATTGGATGACCTGTCACCAAGGTGCCGTCACCCTGTTTGTGATCACCGACCTGCTGGAGAATCCTGATTTTGCGAGCGCCCTCCAGCACGCACTGGAAGCCTTTCCAGGTCGTCTGACCGTTGGCTGTCACGGTCACACGCATCGTTCGTGGTCTGCTTGGGGCGAGGACGTCAATGGGTTTCGAACGATGTTGCAGACCTCCACCGCCTTGCTCAAGACCCATGCTGGTCCGGCGTTTCGGCCGTACTTTCGCGCCCCGAACGGCTACATTGCCCCGTGGATGGCGCCCGTGCTTGCCGAGGTCGGCTACATCATTGACACCTCGGTGAACCCGTCGTGGTTGATCAAATCCAAAACCGGCGGTTCCGGGTGGAATAGCGTCCTCAAATCCATGGAAGATGCCGGGATGGTGGAACGGCCGTGGCTCACCCGCTGGACGCTCCCCGTCAACGGCCCGGCACTGTTCAAATTCCCACTTTCGCTCAACGCTAAACCCGCATGGAAGCGAGCACCACCCCTGCTCACGGCCGACCAGTTGGCTCACGTGGAAGACCCGATGCAAACGATCACCACGCTCTACTGCCACGTGCTTGATTTCGCCCGAAACGCCGGAACGTGGCAACCTCCTCTGTGAGGCATAGAGCCAAGTAAAGCCGCCGTTGTGGAGGGCTCATGAGCGTCGTGAATTTCACAGAAAAATTCGGTTTGTTTTCGGATCACTGGTCGCCCAAAGTCATCGCTGAAATGAACGACTACCAGTTCAAATTGGTCAAGATTCAAGGTGAATTCGTTTGGCACGACCACGGCCACACCGACGAGGTGTTCATCGTCATCGAAGGCAGCATGAACATCGAGTTTGAGGACCGCACCATCACGCTCAACGCTGGGGAAATGCACGTGGTTCCCAAGGGGACCCGGCACAAGCCCTACGCAGAGCACGAATGCAAGGTGATGCTCGTCGAGCCGCGAGGCGTGGTCAACACCGGTGAAGCCGATGGCGACTTGACGGCCGAGAACGACGTGTGGATCTGAGCCGCTCAGTGCTGCTGAACGATGTGCTGGTAGGCTTCCCCGCTCGGCCGAAGCGTGCGCTCTTGGGTCTCAAAATCAACGTGGTGCAAGCCAAACCGCATCGAGTAGCCCTCGGCCCACTCAAAATTGTCGAGGAGCGACCAGTGGTGGTAGGAACGGACATCGTGGCCGTCGCGAAGGGCGTTGGACAGCACCCAAAGATGGCGACGGAGGTGTTCCTCCCGTAGCGTGTCCTGAGCGTCGGCCACGCCGTTTTCGGTGATTTCAATCGGCACGCCCAGCGGCTTGAGGAAATCAAGTGCACGTGCCAGGCCTTCGGCGTACATGGGATAGCCGAATTCGGTGGCCACTTCCCAACGTCGCTTGGGGAATTTCATCTTGAGCAGTGAGACTGAAGCCGGACCCACCAGCACATGGGTGTAGTAGTTCAGGCCGACGAAATCCAAGCTGGCTTTGGCTTCTGGGACGCCTTTGAAGAACATCTTCCCCTTTTGAATCCCGCTGCGCCAGGCGCCGTTCCACACCCACTCGAGGAGACGGGCCAGCGGCCAATCGATGGGGCTCCAGC
>JBMYQB010000101.1:0-1885 GCA_049600935.1 Candidatus Poseidonia sp. | reverse complement strand
CGGTCCCGAGCATCTCAAGGACATCCAAAGCTCCCTTCAGGAAGGCCGCTGGGACGACCATCCTCTTCTCGCTCATCACGCCGCCATGGTACGCGAGTACAACCTCCCCACCGAAGTCATCGCCTCACTGGTCGAAGGACTCATGGACGACCAAGCACCACAGGTCCTTATCGCCGATGAAGAAGCGTTGATTCAATACGCCTACAAGGTCGCTGGCACCGTCGGGCTCCTCATGTGTGAAATTCTCAACAACGCCCACCCAGAAGCCAAACTCCATGCCGTCGACCTCGGCATCGCGATGCAGCTTACGAACATCGCCAGAGACGTTGTTGAAGACGCCCACATGGGCCGTCGCTACCTCCCTGGGACATGGCTGAACGACATGACCCCTGAAGAGATCGTTCAAGCAGCCGCCGACCCAACCGGGCACAACGGTGCTCAAATCACGCTCGCTGTTGAACGCCTGTTGGCACTGGCAGAAGTCTACTATGCAAGCGGTCGAGCAGGTTTGGCTTACCTTCCTCTTCGTGCTCATTTTTCCATCGGCGTGGCGGCCAAAGTCTACCGGCAGATTGGTCGCCAACTCCTTCGCTCCAAGCGTTCATGGCACGGGGGACGGCAGGTCACCTCCAAAGGAAGCAAGGTGTTCTGCACGCTTCGCGCTTCCACGAGCCTCGTTCGTAGAATCCCTGTTGGTCGCCGTTCGCACAACGCGCATCTCCACGCATGGCTCAAGCCCTACAAACACCAAGGCGGGGGATGGTGATGACCGACATTCACGTGCTGGGCGACGGTTGTGCAGCCATGATGTTGGCCTCTCATGCCGACGAATTGGGCGATGCCACGCTTTCCATCGTACGCCCCGCTGGTGCCCCAGTACCCCGAGACCACATGCTTGGTTTTTGGGCCACGCCTGACCTTCACGCAGCGGCGCAACAGGCTCGTCATTCATGGTCGAGGTGGTCCGTAATCACCGAGGCTGGCACCGCCGTATTGTCGTCAGAAGACCATCCCTACCACGTGATGCACAAGGCTCAGTACGTGGCCAACGCCCGAACGGTGGCTGAAGGACACGGTGTCCGGTTCATTGAGCAAACCCAACACGACGGTGCGAAACCGGCGTTCGTGTATGACTCACGTCCTCCTCGGACACCCGCCAACGCCATGTTGCAGCATTTCGTGGGCATGGAAGTTGAAGTGGACAAACCCGTGTTTGACTCCAGCACGGCGATTCTCATGGATTTCCGCGTGGACCAAACCCACGGTATGCACTTCATGTACGTCCTACCCTTTTCAAGCACCTGTGCGTTGGTTGAATCGACAATCTTCAGCACCACGAAGATGCCCCGAGAATATTACACGGAAGCCATTGAAGCGTACCTCTTCAGCCACCACAACGCCAAGATTCAGCGCATGGTACGGGAAGAACAGGGCGTTATTCCAATGGGTCGTCTCTCCCTTCACGATCCGGCTATTCCAGGACTTGGGGCCAACGGTGGCGCTATCCGTCCTGCCAGCGGCTACACCTTTGCCTTCATCCATCAACAAATCCAAAACGCACTCAACGAGCACAAAAGCGGAACACCGTTGGCGTTCAAGCGACCTCACAAGCGAGTGGACGTATGGATGGACAGTGTCCTGCTCGCTGTCCTCCGGCACTGGCCTCAACAAGGCCCGATTCTTTTCGGCCGGATGGCCAAGTCGCTGAGCGGTGAGGAATTCATTCGCTTCATGAGTGGCCGTGCCAACTGGCGACTCCGATTCAAGGTCATGATGGCCATGCCAAAGTTGCCCTTCATCCGAGGCGTCTCAAAACTGATGTTTAGCCGACCACGCAAGGTGGTTTCATGACGTTGCTTGAGTCGTTCATCGCCCTTGACACGCT
>JBMYQB010000100.1:0-2049 GCA_049600935.1 Candidatus Poseidonia sp. | reverse complement strand
CACACCTGCAGCCAGCAGGGCTGACAGAATGAAGAGCGCCGCACCGGTGAAGCCTGGTGTTCCAATACCCACTCGAATGGTGACGGTGGAGAGAACGAAGCCCGTGTTGCGCGCCAGCTGGGGAAAGTCGGTGATGTGCTTGTACGAGACGAGGAGAATGATGATGTCGGACAGAATAAGGAAGGTGAAGAAATCAAGGAAAAACACCGTCCGACTGAGGTCGCCCTCGCCCTCGACCGTGCTGAGCGTCCACGACGTGAACGAATACAGCGCCAACAACACATACACGCCGGCGAGTCCACAGGCGAGGGCCTTCTTCTGCTGAACGAAGCGCGTCACGCCCTCATCGGTGTCATCGTCGTGTTTTGACGTCAAGGTCACCCGCCTGAAGTACAGTGCCGTGGTGAAGAGCACGAGGAAGGCCACGGCCTCAAGCGCAATGAGCGCCACATCGCCGTCCACGGCGGTTCCCGAGGCTTTCTCAACGTCAGCCAAATTCTTGAACATATCACGCACCACGAGCAGGCTCATCACTTCGAACTGCTTTCCAATGGAGATGGAGAAAGATTCCGGAATGGCTCGGATGAGTTCGTACACCTCGTAAGCGAGGATGATGGAAAACGGCGTGTAGAGGGCGTCCAAATAGGAATCGATGAACCCGTTCATCTCGGGGACATCAAGCGATGAAAAACGGTAGAGCGTGCACGCCACGACGTGGAGCAGAAAGCCTGCGATGGCAGCGTTGATGGCCCAACCACGAAGCCGTTCATCGGTGGTGTCACCGAGGACGCGATCGTAAAGACTCACGCCGCTCATGGGGAGAAATCCTTGATTCTGACCTAAGTAAGGCTGTTTTTGACCAACTTGGCAAAAAACGGGTCGTAGTTCCAGCCAATACAGGATTTTATTCCCTCGTTGAGTGAGCGCTAATCATGGCCTCGCCTCGGTTGTTTGGGATGTGGTATCATCCGCTCTACACCGACGGCATTCATCCTGAAGCGCGTTTCCCTCGAGACCGGTATCAACTGCTGCTTGACCGCCTTCAGGCCTCAGAAGCAGCGCATCGGATGACCTTCAACCAACCCAACCCCATCGCAAGGGAGCTCCTCCTTCTTGCGCACGACGGGGCGTACGTCGAACGGTTTCTCGATGGTGAACTGACGGACAAGGAGGAAAAACGCATCGGGCTGACCCCGTGGACACCGGCGATGATCGAGCGCACCCAGGTCCTCATGGGCGGGGCGGTTGAAGCAACCACACACGCCCTTCAGCACGGCGGAATCGCAGGTAACATGGCAGGAGGAACGCATCACGCGCACCGAGACTTTGGTTCGGGCTACTGCGTCTTCAACGACTTGGCGGTGTGTGCAATGCATGCTCTTGAGAACTTGGATGTCGAGCGGGTGGCCATCGTTGACTTGGACGTCCACCAGGGCGACGGAACAGCGACGATTCTCGCTGACGAACCGCGTGCCCTCACCATCTCGGTCCACTGTTCAACCAATTTTCCATTCCGAAAGTCGGTGAGCGACCATGACCTCCCAGTCCCTCCCGAGTCAGGCGACGATGTTTACCTCGATACTGTACGAGAAGCGCTGGACATCTGCATGGGTTTCCAACCCGGTTTGATACTTTATCAGGCCGGTGTCGACGGTCTGGAAGCGGACGCTTTAGGCAAACTCAACGTATCGAGGGAGGGCATGAATAAGCGCAACCACCTCGTCTTCGAGGCCGCTCATGCCCAAAACATTCCCTTGGTGGTGTTCATGGGAGGGGGCTACGCCAAACCAATCGACGCTTCCCTCGATGCCTTCTATGATCTGTTCTCCGAAGCCGTTGTGTGGAACGACCGAGCCCGTATACAAGAGGGCCCTTGAATACGCCTGCATATACATGCCTAGCGTTGTGAAGGGCCCACTGCAAGCCCTTGTAAACAGGTAATTTGTACACAAGGGTGTTTAGCATAACCCCTCGTTAGTATAAACAAACCACTTACGCACTTATTCATCACCAAAGAGGTCGAACATAAAGTAACGATGGAAAATCCAA
>JBMYQB010000099.1:0-2195 GCA_049600935.1 Candidatus Poseidonia sp. | reverse complement strand
GCGTCAAAGTTTAAAAAGGAACCTATTCGTTACATACCAGCTGCGATTTGGGTCGCGTATATGTACGTTTTATTCATTATGGGTAAGTGGTATTCGTTCTTACTAAAACCGCTCCAACTTTGGAAAGTGAAGGCCTACTTTTTCTCATACACAGACTCATAAGCGGCCCGCGAAAGGAAACAATCGGGCACCATGGATACCGATGTGTTTCTGGACGAAGTGGCCCGAAGAATTTCGGCCTACATCGCCTCAGTTCACGAGCCTCAGCGAGTCAACCCTCCCGCGAGCCTCGCAACGATGCGTAGAACTCTTGACCTGCAACTCCCCTTGGAAGGCCAAGGGATCGAAGCTGCCCTCGATGACTTGGACACCTTTATTGCCAACAGCGTGAAAACCCATCGCGCAGAGTTCATGAATCCGCTTTGGGGTGGACTTTCTCTGCCCGCATTTGCGGGAGAGGTCATCGCAGCCATGACCAACAATTCGATGTACACGTACGAACTCTCGCCAATCGCTACCGTCATCGAACAAACCATCTTGCGTCGAATGTCCGAGATGGTTGGCTTCCCAGACGGGTTTGGAACCCTCACCACCGGTGGTTCAAACGGGAACATGCTCGGTATGCTCTGTGCACGTGAACACCTCATGGTCGGTTCAACGAAAACGGGTTTTGATGGTCGTAAAACCGTGATTTTTGTCTCGGCGGAAGCCCACTATTCGGTCTTGATGGCCGCCAACGTCATCGGTATCGGGCATCAAAACATCATCAAGGTGCAATGCGATGAAGACGGACGCATGATACCTTCTCGTCTTGAGGAAGAAATTGCCTTTGCTCGCAGCGAAGGGTTCACGCCGCTTTGCGTGGTGGCTACCTCAGCAACAACCGTTCGTGGTGCATACGACGACCTCAACGCCTTGTCCACCATCGCTCACAGAGAAGGATTGTGGCTCCACGTTGATGCAGCCTGGGGAGGAAGTTGCCTGTTTTCCACAGAGCACCGTCGATTGATGGACGGCATTGAACACGCTGACAGTGTGTGCTGGGACGCACACAAAATGATGGGTGTGCCGCTTATTTGCAGTGCATTCCTCGTCAAAGACCCGTCGGTATTGCGCCGATTGTGCGACCATACCACGGTTGCTCACTATCTCTTTCACAGCGATGCGGAGCTCGATGATTTAGGTCGCTATTCGCTCCAGTGCGCTCGACGAAACGACGCCCTCAAACTTTGGCTTGAATGGCGAGTGCGTGGGGATGCGGGGTGGGCTCGCATGGTGGATTCGTTTATGGACGATGCCGACTATCTTGAACGAGCCATCGTTGAACATCCTTCGTTGGAGATGATGTCCACGCGAATGTGGACCAATGTCTGTTTCCGGTTCACAAGCGAACGCCATGACCTCGACCTCAACGAACTCAACACCGAACTTCGCAATCGCCTCATCCAGGAAGGCTCCTTCATGGTCAGCCGCTCGAACATCGGTGAGCACGTTGTCCTTCGTATGGTGGTTGCCAACCAAAACGTCACTCGAGACTCACTCGACACCTTCCTTGAGCGTGTGGTTCACCACGGCAACGAAATTCTCCGTGGCCTCCCTGCCATGCCGTGAAGACGGATGTTTATTGAGCCCGTTGGACAGGTCGTGTCCATGAGCGACACGCCTCCTGTTCGCACCGCACTTTTTGAAGAGCACGTAGCCCTCAACGCCAACCTGGTTGACTTCCACGGTTTTGAACTCCCCATTTGGTATTCCAACATCAAGGATGAGCACCTCGCGACGCGCTCCGGGGCAGGTCTCTTTGATGTCTCACACATGGGGTCCTTCCGTTTTTCAGGAGCGAACGTTCGGGGTTGGTTGGAATCCATCGCAACTCAGCGGGTCACCTCCATCGAGCCGCCGAGGTGTGCCTACACGCATTTTCTCGACGAGGATGGATTCCTCATTGACGACATGATTTTCGCCGTAGTCAGCGAATCTGAAATTCTCGGAGTCCCAAACGCTTCCATGATCGATGTCATGTGGGCGTGGTTCACCAAGCATCTGCCCGAAGACGGTTCGGTACAGATGGAGAATCTCTCTGATGAAACCTCCATCATGGCGCTTCAGGGCCCCGAAGCAAAGCGAATTTTGGACGAAGCGATGGGCGAAGGCCAACACGTTGGTCGATTCAAATGGCGTTCGCTCACGAGCAA
>JBMYQB010000098.1:0-2432 GCA_049600935.1 Candidatus Poseidonia sp. | reverse complement strand
ACACCCAGCCAGAAGAGCGTGGTGGCGATGGGGACGAAGTACGGAATGCCGAAGGCGTCCCATGCCATGCCACCGCCCACGTCGTTCTTGGCCGACATGCCGTCAGGGTTGAAGAGGTACAATCGGTAGACCAAGGCCAGGACGACCTGAACCACGGCCAGCGGCAACAGCATGCGCCAGCCGAATTCCAAAATTTGGTCCGTACGAATACGTGCAAGAGCGAAGCGAGCCCACACGAAGACGATGAGGAAGACCAACCAAGACTTGACCAGCGTCATGATGGCGCCGGGAATCAAGAGGTAGGCTTCACCGACGACAGGAAGCGTGCCGATGGTGCCTTGGAAGGGAAGGTGCCATCCGCCGAGGAAGAAGTGAGTGAAGAGGAAACAGGCGGCATAGGTGCGGATGTATTCGGCCATGAACAGCATACCGAATCGCATACCGCCGTATTCCGTCCACCATCCTTCAACCAGTTCGGCTTCAGCCTCTGGCATGTCAAACGGCACCCGCTCAACCTCGGCGATCATGGTGACGAGGAAGAGAACGGCACCCAGCGGCATCAGGAAAATGTTCCAGGCGCCTGCAGAGTGTTGGAAGTGGATGCTGTCGATGATGTTGAACGTGCCCGAGAGGATGGCCACGGACAACAACGTGAGAAGCAATGGAATCTCGTAGGCGGTCAACTGTGCAGCGGAGCGGATACCGCCGATGAGGGTGTACTTGTTGTTGGACGACCAGCCAGCGAAGAACACGCCAATTGGCGCAATACCAAAGATGGCGATGGCGTAGAGGATGGAGAGGTCAGGATTGGTGGCGTAAATGCCGCTTGAAAGCGGAATCATGCCCAAAATCAAGAGCGTTGAGGAAACGATGAGGAAGGGTGAGACCTCGAAAATGAGACGGTCCGCTCGCTGGGGAACCATGTGTTCCTTGACAAGGAATTTCATGCCGTCAGCAACGTTTTGGAAGAATCCAGGAAGAATGGTCTTGCCCATCCACGAGCGGTTGTTCACACGGTCGACGGTAGGGAAGTTCTCGTCGCGATTTCCGAAGTTCTTGTTCAGCCACTTGTTTACAGCGCCGATGGGTTTGCCCAAGCCAAAGGGAAGCATGTTCCACCATTCTCCAGCCGTGACGCCGTTTTCACCCACCCACAAGGAGCGGAGTGCAGTGGTGGCACCGTAACGGTCTTGCATGCGAGCAACGGCTTTGCGCTCAATCCAAAGAATGGCGAACTGCGAAAAGAAGAGCATCAAGAAGACGACGTTCACGAGCGCAAACGTCGCAACAGCGAACGAAAGACTGCCTGCGCTCTCTTCGAGCGGTGTGCCTTCGAGGATGTTGATGATGCCCGAGCGAAGAAGCCCGTCTTTGCTCAAGAAGAAGCCTACCAAATCGTACCTGTCATCCATGGTCTCACCTCAACGATCGGTCTCCCCAATGCACGGGTCAAAGCTGCCCATGATGGCAGGAATGTCCGCCACTTTGTACCCGATCATCGTCTTGGCAACGTACGGGATGGTGATGAACATCGGTGAGCGAATGGACAAGCGGTAGGGGTGCTTTCCGCGTCCGTCGCCGCCGCCTTGGATGTAGAACTGGGAGGCTCCACGGGTGCATTCGTAGTGGGAGAACCCGGTTGCGCCCTCTGGGGCACGAGTGGGGGCTTTGGCGAGAATCATCTCATCACCGTTGGCGTAGTTGGTGTTCTTTCCACCTGGAATCTTCTCGATGGCGTCAAGGATCATGCGGCAGGATTGGCGCATTTCTTCCATTCGCACACGGTAGCGGTCGTAGCAGTCGGCGCCCTTCACCGAGGTGGGCTTTTCCACAGCGGGCTCCCAATCCACTTGGTCGTAAACGGAGTAGGGATGGGCCCATCGAACGTCGTAATTGACGCCAGCGGCTCGGATGTTGGGTCCGGATACACCGGCGTTGACCATGTCCTCGGCTTTGGCATAGCCCACGCCTTGGAGTCGAACCAACCAAATGGTGGATTCATCGAGCATCATCTCGTATTCATCAATTCGGTGTTCGAAGAGTTTGACCTTGGCCACCAAGCGGTCGGCGAAGCCAACGGGAATGTCTCGCTTGACACCACCGACTCGGGGGTAATTGTAGTGCATTCGAGAACCGCCAAGTTCCTGAAGTAGGTCGAGGAACATCTCACGGTCACGCATACACCATGTCATCAGCGTCAGGCTGCCAATGTCCGGACCGTAGGCGCCCAGCCACATCAGGTGAGAGGCCAAACGCTGGCATTCTGCTGCGATCAAGCGAATGTATTCGGCTCGCTCTGGCACCTCGACTTCGAGCAGGTCCTCGGCCGCATAGATGTAGGAGTTGGCCCATGTCATGGCGCTCACGTAGCAAAGACGGTCGCAGTATGGCGTGATTTGGGTAAAGTCGCGGGCTTCGGCAATCTTCTCAAC
>JBMYQB010000097.1:0-2531 GCA_049600935.1 Candidatus Poseidonia sp. | reverse complement strand
GAACATGCCTTCCACGGCAGCGAAAGCCACCAGGCGCTCGGCGAAGGAACCTCGCTTTCGAGAGAGCCACTTGAGCGCCCACTCGCCCTTCTTTTGGACCGAGGGGACGGTCTCGAGCGCCTTGAACAGGTGGTCCTTCTCCTTCTCGTCGTCGATGTAGGTGTCGATGAGCAGTGAGTAGGTCTCAGCGTGGATGTTCTCCATCATGATTTGGAATCCATAGAAAGCACGAGCCTCTGGCCAGCAGACTTCGTTGGAGAAGTTCATGACGAGGTTCTCGTTCACGATACCGTCGCTGGCAGCGAAGAACGCCAAAATGTGCTTGATGAAGTGCTTCTCGTCCTTGTTAAGGTTCTTCCAGTCCTTGAGGTCCTCGGCCAGGTCGATCTCTTCAGCGGTCCAGAACGAAGCTTGCTCCTGCTTGTACATGGCCCAGATGTCATCGTGCTCGATGGGGAACAAGACGAAACGGTCAAGGTTCTCTTGGAGCATGGGTTCAACGTGCTCCTTTGTCAAGTCAATGTTGAGGCCGTCGTCCTTGCTGTGCTCAATAACCATACTCATACCCTCCGTGAATTACAGACGCGCTGGAATTTCCCTTCCTTCGTAGGACGCCTATAATCTATCCCCCCTCGGCGAGATTAAAATGAACGGTTTTTGGAGTGGTTGAGGGGGTTCACGCATGGACGCAGTACAACGATTTAAGTGAGAGAACACCGATGTTATTTTTTTGTTCAAAATTGCATTTTTCATATCGAAATCACCTTCTTTTCCACTGGAACCGAATGTCGGTGAAATCTTACATTATCCCAACAGTCAAAAAGGGCTGTATGATGAGTTGCCTCATGGACCGGATTTCGCTTGAAATTCCATTTGCCCGGATGGACGAACGCGCCGTGCTGCCGACCCAAGGTTCAGCCCAAGCGGCGGGCTGGGACCTCTACGCCATTGAGGAAACGGTCGTGCCAAAAGGCAAGAGTGTCCTGATTTCCACGGGATGGGCGGCGGCCATTCCCGAAGGCTGGGAAGGTCAGATTCGTTGTCGCTCTTCCCTCGGCAAAAAGGGCATGATCATGCCCAACGGGCTGGGCACCATCGATTCGGACTACCGAGGCGAACTCAAGGTCCTGGCCACGTGGATCGGCGAAGGCGATTCGTTCACCGTGAAAGCCGGCGAGCGCGTGGCCCAACTCTTGTTCGCCCCTGTCCCCCTTGTGACCCTCAGGGAAACCACCATGGAAGGATTGGACCAAACTGACCGGGGCGAGGGCGGATTTGGTTCGTCGGGCAAGTTCTGAGGACGTGGTGGAATGTTGGACGTTCGCATCCTCGGCGAAGTTCCATACGAGGAAGCGCAGACGCTCATGAAAGAACTGCAACACCAGCGCATTGAGGGAACCATCCCCGATACGTTGCTCATTTTGTCACATCCCGAAGTGGTCACCATCGGACCCCGTGCCCGCAACGATGGCGTTCGGCCTCCAAACGACTACACGACCGTGGCCGTGGACCGAGGCGGCGGCCTGACCTGGCACGGCCCCGGCCAAGTGGTGGGCTACCCCATTGTGAAGTGGGGCGAACGTGAGGGCGAAGCCTCGGTCGCCGATATCATTCACATCATCGAGGGCTGGCTCATCGAGACGCTGGCGACCTTTGGTGTGAAGGGGGAGCGAGACGACCGGATGCAGGGCGTTTGGGTTGACGGACGTAAAGTCTGCAGCATCGGCCTCTCCTTCCTTCGCTGGGTCTCTCGCCATGGATTCTCTGTCAACCTCAACACACCAGCAGGACGAGTGGAAGGCGTGGCCGGGTGCGGCCTCACCACCGATACAACGACCTCGCTGGCCAACCTTGGGTACGACATCACTCCCGAGTTATTCATTGAGGCCCTCGTCCCTGTTGTCCAGGCCACGCTCACCAGATGAAAGCGAGGGCGGCCGACTCGACCAAATGGCCCAGGTCCCCGTCGCACTCGCCACAAGCCGCTCGCCCACCTTGACCTCGCCCGCCAGGTGAGCCACGTTCTTTCCACGGCGCACGACGCGCCCTTCCGCCACCAAACGTTCGCCCGGTCGTGCGGCCGCGAGGAAACTCGTGGAAAGTTGCGCCGTCGCACACCATTCTTCCACCTTCAGGGACGCCACGAGCGCACTGCCCAGGGCCGAATCAAGCAGCATCATGTGAATGCCACCGTGGGCCACACCGCCTTTGTTGAGGTGGTCCTCGGTCAGCGTGAGTTCCAACCGGGCAGCCCCGGGTGTCCACAGGGTGCGCTCCACGCCCAGTTCAGCCATGTAGCCGATCATCTCCGGCGGCGAAGAGAGCGTCACTGGGCCATCACCCCGACGACCTTCACCAGAATGCGCTTGTTGCGCTGACCGTCAAATTCGGCGTAGTGAATCTGCTCCCACGTCCCCAAATGCAAGCGTCCGTCCCGCACCGGCATCGTGACCTGCTGGCCCAACAATTGCCGCTTCAGATGAGCATCCCCGTTGTCCTCCCCCGTGCGGTGGTGGTGGTATTCCTCACCC
>JBMYQB010000096.1:0-2562 GCA_049600935.1 Candidatus Poseidonia sp. | reverse complement strand
TTGGAGCGATTTGAATGAACAACGCCGGCATTCACGCCAGACTGGTCATCGTGGCCGCCATATGGGGGCTTGGTTGGCCAGCTGGCCGCGTGGTCGCTGCCGACGTTGAACCCATCACGGCCGCTTGGATTCGTTATGTGATGGTCGTTGGGTTGTTCCTTGGATTTCTACGATGGACCAACCAGTGGACCTTACCATCCAAGCAACAATGGAAGCAAGTCGGCTGGATTGGATTTTATTCCACGTTCATGTATCAGGTGCTGTTCATGAACGGCATGGGATACACTGCGGCTGGTGATGCTTCGTTGATGATCACCTTCAACCCGTTGTTCACGGCCTTCCTTGCCGTTTTCCTGTTGGACGAACGAATGTCGTGGCGATTGCTTCTTGGTCTCGCCCTCGCTTTTGCCGGGGTTGCTGTTCTTTTCCTGGCCTCACCCAATACGGACATTCCCACGCTTGACCGATGGATTGGAAATGCGTTCATTGCGGGTGCTGCATTGGCTTGGGCGACCTCGACCATCATCATGAAGCGGGTCATGACCGATGTCCCAGAAGATGCCAAGGAACCGCTGAGCCCCTTGCATCTCACGGTGTGGTCCTCCGTCATTGGGTTGGCGATCCTTACGCCGTGGGCGGGCGTTGAGTCCCTCAACGCTGGCTGGTCCAACCCGAGTACGAACGCTTGGGTAGGCATCGTGTTCCTCGCCGTGTTCTCAACCGTGCTGTCCTATGTCTGGTTCGCCGACGGCATCAAGGTCATTGGGGCTGGGCCGGCGGCCTTCTACGTCTATCTCGTGCCGCCGTTTGGTATTCTTGGTGGCTGGCTCCTCCTCGGCGAGCGACTTGGAGCTTCGTTGCTTGTGTCCTTTGCCCTCATCGTTGGCGGCGTCGTGCTGGCACAATCCAAACAGAAAGGCGCCGAGCAAGCATCATGAAGGTGGCCCTGCTCCACGAAGCATGGCCATTGAACGCGTCGCCGTGATTGGAGCAGGGACCATGGGCGCTGGTATCGCACAAGTATGCGCCCAAGCCGGATGGCAAACCAACCTCTACGATGCCTTTCCTGAAGGACTTGAACGTGGAATGGACCGAATCGCTGCGTTTTGGGAAAAGGGCATCGCACGAGGCAAGACCACACCAGAACAACGGGATTCCTGGGCAGCCAACTTGACGGCGGTCGACGACCTGGCTGCAGCGGTAGGTGAAGCGGATTTGGTCATTGAAGCCGTACCTGAACTTCCGGAACTCAAACACAGCATCTTCTCAGAACTCGACAACCTCGCTCCTGCTCATGCCATCCTTGGCACGAACACGTCCTCGCTTTCCATTGCCGATATTGCAGCGGCAACCTCACGACCGGAGAAGGTCATTGGTATGCATTTTTTCAACCCCGTACCCATCATGAAATTGCTTGAACTGATTCGCCATGAACATACGTCAGAAAGCACTGTCGCTGCTGCCCAAGAAGCGAGTCAAGCAATGGGCAAAACGAGCATTGTCGTTCGAGATGTCCCAGGATTTGCGACCAGTCGACTTGGCGTGGTGTTGGGCAACGAGGCCATCCGCATGCTCGCCGACGGCGTCGCCAGCGCCAAAGACATCGATACCGCCATGGTGCTGGGCTACAAGCACCCAATGGGCCCCTTGGCCTTGACCGACCTCGTGGGGCTCGATGTTCGCCGGGATATTCTGCTCAACCTCCAGCGTTCCTTCAATGACGACGCCTACGCACCCCACCCGCTGCTGGAGCACCTTGTGGCCCAGGGACGGCTCGGCAAGAAAACAGGAAAGGGGATTTACGACTGGTCGAGCGGGCAGGCAGAAGAAACTGACCTCGGTGGGTTTTGAGACAAACATCAAGTACGACAGGGGCGAGATTTGAGCATGAGTAAACCCAACATGACCCCGTGGGGTGCCATCGCTAACGCCGATGAATGCGAACCCGAATCTTCCGCAACACCGTCGGCCTCTCAAGCGGACATCACGGGTCCGACCCCGACCATGATGCAACAAATCACGCCAGAAATGGTGGCTGGGGGATACCAACCTGGCAAGGCAAGTCAGAGCATTGTGGTGAGTGGGAAAAAGGGACCAAAAGTGCCCATGATCGCCGGTGCCATCCTCTTGGTCATTGGCATTCTTGGCTTGGTGATCAGCGGTATTGCGGGCTCGGCTTTGGAAGAAACCCTTGAAGGCATTGAAACTGGGCCTTACACTTCCGACCATGTGCCTGAGGAAGCACTCGTCCATACCGACGAAGACAATGCGGGCGAAATGGGGTGGTACCTGATGATTTCTGGCGACCCAAAGGCCGATGAGAACAGCAACGGTGTACCTGACGCATGCGATGCACTGGGCGCGTTGAGCATCACCGATGGCGACGGCGACGACATCAGTGAACGTGTGGCCACCCTTGACTGCGCAAAGGCTTGGGATTATTACGACATCGAAGACCATGTTGTGGTCGGCGTCATCTGCAGTACCATCAACGACCAAGAGGATGGAGCACGTGCCCTGAATGAATGTGAAATCGGCGAGGAAATCTTCGTCTCCAACGCT
>JBMYQB010000095.1:0-2595 GCA_049600935.1 Candidatus Poseidonia sp. | reverse complement strand
GGGACGGATGAACGGTCCCGAGCCTGCTCGGCCCAGAGGCGGCGAAGGCGGCGACGGCCTTCCTTTGGGACGGATTCCCAAATCCATGTTTCTGCATACGGATTAGCCAAGATGATGAAGGGAAGAACGAACAGCCAGACCAACGGATTGAACACAGCTGAATACACACCAACCAACAGGGCCGAGCGCCAGAATGTCGATCGAAGGACAGCCCCCCAGCGCCGGTCTTGCAGCATCAGGAAGCCGTGTCGGGAGGTGATCAGCGCCTCTGCACGCGGCGTGACCAAGGACACTAAGGTGATGTTGGCCAGGCCTTGAACGGAAAAGATGCCCTCGAATTCAAACATGCGGAACATCACGACCATGGCCGTCATGCCACCAATCGCAAGACCGAGGGCCCACCCACTCGAAGGTTGAGAGCCTCCTTTCCGTACACGGGGTCGTCGCAGCAAGAGGTGGGAAAACACGGAGGCGATGAGCGCAACGAACAGCAACGAGAACACGTTGAGCCCCGCATACACGTTCGCTTCGCTTTCCACCGTGATGAAGTAGGGTTGAAACAGCAAACCGTCGGCCATGACAGCATACACGCCACCGAGGACGATGCCCCAAAACACCTGACTCCAAGCGGTTGGAAGGTCGTAAAAACCGGCGAACTTGGTCATGACACCGCGCCAGCCCAAGGTCATCCCAATGAGGGCACAGAAACTCGACAGCTGAAACAGCACGAGTTCTGAAACCATGCACGGCCCTGCGTGCCTCCCTTCATGAATTCGTTGGCCGCAATGAGGCGAGGGGAGGGATTCAAACACCCCGGCGGATTCCCCACGCCATGGCAAGGCTCCTCCTGTTCGGCGGAAAAGGCGGCGTTGGAAAGACCACCACGTCCTCGGCCACCGCGGTTTGGCTGGCTGATGCAGGACTCCGAGTACTGTTGGTCTCAAGCGATCCGGCTCACTCGACGTCGGATTCACTGGATGTCAATCTCGGACCGGTTCCCGTTGAAGTGGAGGGCGTACCCGGGCTGTTTGGACTTGAAATGGACCCTGAGGCCAAACTCTCGAACCTCCTTCCCAAAGTCGGTGAAGCCGTGAACAACATGGGAGGAAACATGGGAGGGTTTGCTGGTCTCGGGATGATGCTCGACCCCTCGGCGAAGGAAGAACTCGCCGACGTCAAGTCGGACATCAAAACGGCCGACATGATCCTCCCCGGTTTGGACGAAGCGCTGGCCTTTGACGAACTTCTGAAGCACATGGAAAACCCCACCTGGGACGTGGTGGTGTTCGACACCGCTCCCACCGGCCACACCCTTCGATTCCTTTCCCTGCCCGAGCTGATTGAAGCGTGGTCGGGCCGATTGCTCCGATTGATGCGTGTCTCGGGCGGGATTCGCTCCATGCTTTTTGGACGAAAAGAAAGCGACGCCATGAAGGAGGAGCTGGAGCGATTCCGTCGACGTGTCCTCCACGTTCGACGAGTGTTGAGCGACCCAGCCACCTCCTCCTTCACCCTGGTGACCATTCCAGAGCGAATGGGCATCAACGAGACCATGCGAGCCTACGATTCACTCGTGGAGTACAACCTCCCCATTGGCGGCTGCCTCGTCAATCGAATCACGCCGGAGTTTGATCATCCGTTCCTCGCCACACGTCGGCAACAAGAACTTGACCGCATCGGTGAACTCGGTGAACGGCTTGCCGGCGTGAATGTCGGTCAACTCGAACTGGCCGACTCCGAAATTGTTGGCGTTGAGGCGCTGCGTGCCGTAGGACGAACATTGTATGGTGAGCCCACGCCCCTACCAGACGCCATCGGCCCCCACCCTATTGGCGCCGTCCTCCACCACGAAGTCCACCGCGGCATGGTGGGCGAAATTGACGGCGACGTGGAACGTATCCAACTGCACTTCCCCGGCCTGGAACGCTCGGACCTTTCCCTTCGCAGCGAAGACGGCGTGCTCTTTGTCGGCGTGAATGGACGAGAACAAGCCATCCCTACCGAAACCCACGTCAAATCCAGCCTCGTCAAAGCCTCGCTTGAGGGCGACGTCCTGTCGCTCTTGATTCCTCGTGGCTCACAGTAGAGGCCGGCATGCTCAACAGGGCATGGTTTGAAATGGGTCAACCATGACGCCCTTCCATGGCACTTGAGGGCTTGTCGAGGGGTATCTTCCGCTCGCTTGGGTTGCTCAAGAACAAGCGCAAACTCGACGAAGAAGAGCTTCGGGAAATGACCCGCAGCCTCCGAAGAGCCCTACAGGAAGCGGATTTCAACATCCGTCAAACCAAGGAAATCGTTGACCGTTTGGAAACACGGATGCGAGAGGAAGAGCCTCGACCTGGCTTGACCATGCAAACGCATGCCATGAACATCCTCTACACCGAATTGGTGCGTATCCTCGGTCCGCCCACGGAGTTTCAGCCGCGAGGTGCGACCCTCCTCCTTGTGGGTCTTTACGGTCAAGGAAAGACGACGACCACGGCGAAACTCGCCGAATGGTACCGAAAGAAGCACGGCCTTCGTGTTGCCGTTATCGAAGCCGACGTTCACCGTCCTGGCGCCTACGCCCAACTCTCTCAACTTCTCGAGGAC
>JBMYQB010000094.1:0-2678 GCA_049600935.1 Candidatus Poseidonia sp. | reverse complement strand
GTCTCGAACGTGTTGGTACAATCCTTGTGCCATGATGTTCACCTCTGCTTCTCAGCGTCTTGCCGACCTATCTCCCCTTTATGAGCCTGCCCACGCGGTTTGAGACCCTTCAAGGCGTCCATATCGGCAGGCCTTCCGCTTGAATGCCGCGCCATCCGCCCCACAAGGAGGACACGTTGGTCCAGCCCATGTCTTGCAGCGATTTTGCAGCGATGGCGCTCCTGAAACCTCCGCCGCAGTAGAGCACGATGCGCACATCGTCCGCCAGTTCCTGCTTCTCGATGTCCCGCTCAATCACCCCTTTCCCGATGTGGACCGCACCTTCCAGGTGGCCGGCCTCAAATTCGTGGCGTTCTCGCACGTCGATGACCACCAGCGGTGCTCCGTCGTCCATCATCTCCCGGAGGTCGTGGGCTTCGCACTCGCCGATTTCGCTCCGTGCTGCCTCGACGATGGCGAGGAACCGTGGGCTGTGCTTCTTGGCCATGAAATTCGCAGATGGGTTAGCCTCTTGAGCACATCGCCCCAGCCGCCAGCATGGCAGGGCAGATCACGGGCCTCAACGCCGTCATGGAGGCGCTCGAGAACGGCGTTGCCATCGACCGGGTGCTCGTGGACCGCGACCATGATACCTCGGCCCTTCGCGCCCTGTGCGAAGCCGCTGATATCCCGCTTGAAGAGGGGTCGACCAACGACCTCTGGCGCATGTCAGCCGACGGCGCACAGGTCGCCCTGGCTTTGACCGGTCGCGCTCAGCACGATACGCTTGAGGACGTCATGGCTGGCGGCGGATGCGTCTGGCTTTTTGACGGCGTGGAATACTCCACCAACCTCGGATTTGCCATCCGAACCGCTGAGGTTTCGGGGGCGGACGCCGTTCTGCTCAACGTCGCCAAAACGCACGAAGAACGCCGTACGATTCGACGGGCGAGCATGCGAGCCGACCGGTTCATTCCCGTGATTTACACCACAACGGACGCTGTGTTGGAAGCGGCGAGCGCTAACGGGTTTCGCATCATCGCCGCTGAGGACGTCGGCACCAACGGACCATGGGACGAGGACATGACGGGAAACGTCGTTCTGGTGGTGGGGGCCGAGCGCGACGGCGTGAGCCCGGAGGTGTTGGCGGCGGCAGACGGCGTGGTGAAACTCCCGATGGACGGGTTCGTCCCATCCTACAACCTGCAGGTGGCGGTGAGCGTGCTGGCCGTGGAAGCCCTGCGACAGCGAGAATCTCGGGGAAACTGAATTAAAGCGGCGAATCCGAGCGGAATTCATGGGTTTCTTTGCAACCATCGGACGCGGCTGGGAAATGAGTAAGTTGAGCATGGCTGTGGTCAAGAAAGACCCGGAGTTGCTGGTCTACATGATCATCGCCGGTGTCATGAGCTTGGCCTGCCTTATCGGCATGAGCATCCCGCAATTTCTCGAAATGGAATGGGCCGTCAATCCCGACGGTTCGTTCACCGGCGCCTACCTCGTGTTCAGTTTCGTAGCCTACATGGTGCTCAGCATCATCGTGGTGTTCTGGAACTGCGCCATCATCGCCAACGCCAACATTCGCCTGACAGGAGGCGACCCCAAGTTCGCTGACGGCGTGAGTGCGGCCGTCAAGCGCCTGCCTCTGATCATCATGTGGGGCATCATCGCTGGAACCGTCGGCCTGTTGCTCAAGGCGCTTGAGGGAGCCGCTCGCAGCAGCGACAACGAAGCCGCTCGCGCAATCGCCTCCATTATCCACTTCCTCGGTGGACTGGCGTGGTGGGTCATGACCTTCTTCATGATTCCACACCTCATCTTGGAAGGCAAGTCCCTTGGTGATGCCCTCAAAGCGAGCAAAACCACCTTCTTTTCAACCTGGGGCGAGAACATCACCTCTGGCCTTGGCATTGGGCTCATCGCCTTCCTCATCGGCATTCCGTTGGTGATTGTGACCATCGGACTCATCACGGTGGCTGGCCCGGTCGGCCTGCTCTTTGGTGCCGTCGCCATCGGCCTTCTCATCGCCTGGGCCAACGCTGCTGAACAGGTGGCTGTTGCGGCGCTCTACCGCTATGCTAAGGACGGTCAAATGCCCAAAATCTACCAGGACAACGGCATGCAAACCTACACCTTTGGCAACGCCCAAACGGTTTGATTTGCTCTCAATTCAGTGAGAAGCAAGATGGGTGTCTGATTCAGTTCGCTGAACCGCTCGCTTCGTCCATGGCGTCGAGGCGCTTTTGTGCCGTGATTCGAATACGGGCGTGCGGCGAATCGAGCCCCGCCTCAAACATCTCTCGCATTCTCGGATAGTTCGGGAAATTGTGCGGGACAAGCATGTAGGCAGCTCGCAGAACAAAGCGCCAAGGGGAATACCAGACTTCGTCGACCAAGCGGTAAGCGTCCTCGTCGTTGATGTCGCGCATCCCGTACAGGATAACACGCTTCACTTCACCCGAACCGTTCTTCATGAGCGGAAGCCATAGTTCGCCGTGGTTCACCGCCATGTTTCGCTTTGAGGCTTCAACGATGCCGATTTGGACACCTTCCAAGGGCGATGATAACCACCCTTTTGCCCATCGCTCAAACCACGCCCCGTACGTCCGAACCCGTTGGAGAAAGCGACCCAATTCGTGTTGTGGCAACTCCTCGAGAATGCGTCGCACCCAAACGTCCATGTTTTGACGATGGGAAAG
>JBMYQB010000093.1:0-2695 GCA_049600935.1 Candidatus Poseidonia sp. | reverse complement strand
TCGACTTCATCTACAATCCGAACAGCCTGGTGCTCACCCGAAACGAAACCATGAACGCCACATCGCCGGTCTTTGGCAACGATGCAACAGCCGAAGAATGGGGCATTTCCCCGTCGCTGCCCGAAGGTTTGAACTTCACCAACGGCACGATTTCGGGAACGCCGCTTGTCAACATGACGGCGACGGTCTTCACGGTCTACGCCAACAACACTGGCGGCACGGGCGTGGCCTACCTGACCATCACCGTTCTCGAGCCGGTGGCCACGGTCGTCTACGTCCCGGAAAACATCACGCTCACCCGCGGCGAGGACAACGCCAGCATCGTGCCGATCCTCGGCGGTGGCATGGTCGCTTCTTGGTCCATCAGCCCCGACCTGCCCGAAGGCATGGTCTTCGACAACGGCAGCATCACGGGCGTGCCGCTGGTGAACAGCACCAACACGACCTACACCGTGATGGCCCTCAACAGCGGCGGCATGGCCTTCGCCTTCCTCAACATAACCGTGGTCGAGCCGGTCGCTATCCTCGCCTTCAACGAGAGCTTCCTCGGCACCCGAGGCGAGACCCTGTTCAACGCGACCGTCAACAACACGGGCGGCATGGTGGCGACTTGGGAGATTGAACCCGCCCTGCCCGAAGGCGTGGGTCTGTGGAACGGTTGGCTTTGGGGCACACCATCGGTGAACCTGTCTGAAACGACGTTCACCGTTTGGGCCAACAATTCGGGTGGCTCGGCCAACATCACGTTCACGCTCGAGGTCATTGAACCGGTCGTCATCATCGACTATCCTGAGGCCGAGGTCGTTCTGGTCAACGGCGTGTCCCGTGGCCGCATTGTTCCTGTTCTCAGCGGCGGTGTCGCCGACAACTGGTCGATCGAACCTGCCCTGCCACCTGGCTTGACCTTCGTGAACGGCTACATCATCGGCTTGGCGACCACGAACCTTAGCCAGACGACCTACACCGTCTGGGCCAACAACTCCGGCGGTTCGGCTTCTGCAACGTTCAACTTGACCGTGAACCAACCAACGTTCTACGCTCGCTACGCAACGACCCGTGTCGTGCTCAACGTCAACGAAACGATGCCGACCCTTGCGCCGCTGTATTACTTCGGCGACAATCAAAACCCCACGTGGAAGATCAGTCCAGCACTGCCCGAAGGCCTCGCCTTTGAGAACGGTCGTATCTCCGGAACCCCCACCGAGCCGTCCAACGAGACGAACTACACCATCACGGTGACGGGCGAAATGGTGCCGGTGGAACTCTTCGTCCTCATCGAAGTTCGGGCTGAGGCCAACTTCACGGTTGAATCAATACGCAATGAAACGGAGGTTGAGCAGTTCGTCTTGCCCGAACCTCCAGAAGAGGAATCCTTTGACATGTATTGGCTGTGCTTCCCGCTGCTTCTCATCCTGACGTTGTTGGGCGTCGCCGCCATCAACAACTTCCTCGCCTTTGCAAAAGACGACGATGAGGATGACGATGAAAACGAAGACAAGGACGACAGCGGCGGCGATGAGGGCGGCGACTAAGCCGCCTCATGGCTTCTCAATGACGTCTTCACTTCTTACGGTTTGCAGGTCCTAAATCGTTGACTACATCGCTCAAAAATATGCTGTGGTGGCAATGCGGACAGGTGATGTCCATGTCTCCCTCCAGCAAAGGTGCAGAACGGTAAACCCACCGACGATTTTGGAGAACAGGAAATCGGATGACAGGGCCGTTGGATGTCAAGACCAAGCGCCCGGTGAATTCGATTTCATAGAGCACCTCGCAACCGCACTCTTCGCAAAGAAGCTGTAGGTCAGGATCCACGTGCATCATTCCTCCTCCTCGCCGTGTTGTTCGTTCTCTTTTTCCTCGGCTCGCTCTCGTGCTGCCTGTTCTTCAAGCAGACGCAGGAATCGACCAGCGTCGCCAGTTTGGAGCATCCAGTTAATGATGCTCAGTGTTGCTTTTCTTTCTTCCATTTTTTCAATCTCCTTGTCGTTACGACAAGTGAAATTGCACTATCACCTATATAAATGTTTTGGTTAAGCATGGGGTCCGAAGTTCACCGAAAGCCATAGAGAATGCCACCCCTTCGGAAGCATCAGAGGGAGCGTTGTGTACACCATTGACGACCTAAAAACCAACCGTGATGCTCAGATCACCGTCGGTAGCATCGTCTTCTTCCTGCTGGCGTTCCCGATTTACTTCGGCATGGCCGCTGGCGACGCTGACGGCAGCCTTGGAGGCGGTGTGGCCGACTATCAGGTGAACGGTGAAATCACCTACGTGCTCCTCGAGTCTGGCTCCGAACCCATTGCTGACGGCGACACGTGGTCGGACACGTTCAACACCGATACAATCAACGGCGCAGACGACCTCAACATCGTCGGTGTCCGCATCAGCATGTCCTACGGTGAAGACGAAACGTCTTCTGCTGCATGCACCGGTGGCGATGGAGCCGACACCATCACGGGTACAGCGAGTCACCTCGAGTTCACGGGTTCAGCTGACGGGCAAAACAACGGTGGTTCAGGGTCGCACGAAGCCATGGCCACTTGGTACAATGAATCGATGGTCGGTTCAGTTGTCTCAGGACTTTCCATGGACGAAATCAAGGCTCAAATCGACTCCATGGGTGCTGGCCTTGGGGACCACAGCGTGAGCATCACCGTGAATGCTGAAACAGGGGGACAATTCCCGCCAG
>JBMYQB010000092.1:0-2754 GCA_049600935.1 Candidatus Poseidonia sp. | reverse complement strand
CTAATATTCATGTCTACTCGAGTCAATTGAATGGTGGGCTCGGAGAGAATCGAACTCTCGATCTTTGCCATGTCAAGGCAACGTCATAAACCCCTAGACCACGAGCCCTAGGTAAACTGACCCAACGGACATTTCTATTAAACCAATTCGGTTTCTTTAGGTGGTGCAGTCAAGCGATGATTTTGGAGATCTTTCCGGTGCACCCCTCTTGGGAGCAAAATCCAGCCATACGCGTTCTTCCATTGGCCATCGCAATCTTTTGGCCATCCTTGATGGGTCCGTAGGTTTTGCACTTCATACAGTAGCCTTCGATAGCTGACATGATTCTCAAACGATGCGAGTGCAAGGGGATATTGAACACTTTCCATACTGATTTCCAAAAACCACCCGATTTCATCCTTTGAGGGGGGGTTTGGAGGCCGATTTATTCCAAAAAATGGAAACAGATAATCGTAATATGCCTGTAAACGCTGGACTGCGAGCCAATTAGGATGGGTTATCAAATTGTGACCAGAGCCCTATTCCAAGTCGATGTCGCATAACTCACATTATGCGACGATATGTGAGTCGGAATTTCACGAATTATCCGGGAAGTTGAGTTGATTGAGCTCATCATCTGGAATTTCGAATACACCGACCAAGGGTGGGCCCAACATCAGACCCTCAATTCCACCGTCTTCTACGTCGAGGGAAGATTGAATCTCCTCGGAAATCCGTTTCCAATCCGCAGCCGTGGTAAACGCGGATTGGACCAACATCATGCTTTGTGATTCTGCACCTAAACCGATCCAAGCACCAATGCAGCCTTTTTGTCGGCGTTTGTATTCCTGACGCACTTTCAGCATTCTCCTTAATCGAGCATCGGATCCCTTCTTACCCGAACATACAATCGTTTCAACCCACGCCATGAAATTCACCTAAAACTTATAGAAATAAAAATTGACAAAAAATTGTTCCAAATGATGAGTAGTCGAAAATCAATGGGCGATGAATTGACCGTCCAGGACAGTACCGGAGAACGGTGTCGTTGATGGTCGCAGAGCAATCGACTCCCAATGAGGGCCGTCGACGATGTTGAAATTTGCAACTGCTCCCTCCTCAATGACGCCATGAGGTCGACCGGACGGATGAGGCGTGGTTTTTCCCGCACGAACGGTCACGGCGGCCAATGCGTCCAGTGGGTGCATGCCGCAGCGCTGGACCATCAAGGAACACATGAACGGTAGACTCAATGTCCGGCAGTTGGGATTGAAATCTGTGGCAAGCGTAAACGGGATGTCCGATTCGACCACCTGATGCATATCAGGCCACTGATCGCCCATCGCATAGGGTGTGCCGGGAAGAAATCCAGTGTTGACGTTTCGAACCTTCATGGCCTCACGCACTTCGAGCGGTGTGTGGTAGGCGTGATCGGCTGTTTCCACGCCAAGTTCGCACGCCAGAGCACCACCGCCGCCGTCACAGAATTCATCCACATGCATGCGCAGTGACAATCCCTCTTTGCGTGAAGCGCGCAAGATATCTTCGCTCTGCTCCAACGAAAACCAGCCAGGTTCACAGAACACATCGGCAGAACGTGCGAGACCTTGCTCTCTCACAGCAGGCAGTTGCTCAGATAGCAAGTGCTCAACATACTCGTTGGTTTCCAATCCTTTCGGAACATCATGCGCCCCCATCCACGTAAGGTCGAGTGAAGGCGTATGTGCGACATCACTCAACTTTGCAGCGATCTCGATTAAACGAAGTTCTGAAGAGGTGTCAAGGCCGTAACCACTCTTTGCTTCCATATGAGTTGTTCCCGTGCGAAGAGCTTCACGCATCCGTTGATATCCAAGCGAAAAAAGAAGGTCATCACTCGCTTCACGGGTGGCTCGTACCGTGTGCTGAATGCCGCCCCCCATGGATGCGATCTCAGCATAACTCAGCCCGTCTCGTCGCCATGCAACTTCCTTGGAACGATCTCCGGCCCAAAGAAGATGTGTATGAGCGTCAATTAAACCCGGCACGACGGCTTGACCCTCGACATCATGGAATTTGATGTCTTCATGAGGTGCAGTAGTCCCGGAGTTAATGGAATACTCCTGAACAAGTTCCATTGAACTTTTAATAGATTCAATGACTCCTTTATTTACAACAATTCCCATTTGATTCATGATTATTGAATCCTCATGATGGCTGAGTGGTTTTGAATGGAACCCCACAAGCGAACCAATGTTGTAGTAGACGGCTCGCATAAAACCCCTGATGAGAAGAGGGTTGAAGAACAATCGGTCTGTGGCCAAATCATGTCAGGATGGACTCTAGGCATTGAAACCACGGCGCACACCTTGTCATTTGGCCTGGTCGATGCCGATGGCATCCCCTATCCTGCAGCTAGCGATACGCTGCGACCAGACCAAGGTGGAATTCATCCGCGGGAAGCAGCAGACCACCACAAAGATGTGGCTGCTGGATTGTTTTCCGAGGTGCTTGAGAAGCACGGCCTTGATATCTCCGACATTGGTGCTGTTGCTTATTCACAGGGGCCAGGTTTAGGGCCGTGTCTCCGTGTAGGTGCTGCCGTTGCTCGAGGCCTGGCAACACGCATGGACGTCCCACTCATTGGCGTAAATCACTGTGTCGCCCACATTGAAATTGGACGTCAACAATGTGGCTGTGACGATCCAGTCTTGCTCTATGTCTCTGGTGGAAATACACAGGTGATTGCCAGACTTAATGGCCGCTACAGGGTCTTGGGCGAAACACTTGACATCG
>JBMYQB010000091.1:0-2801 GCA_049600935.1 Candidatus Poseidonia sp. | reverse complement strand
CGTGTTGTTGAACGATGCCCACATCAAAGTGGCGCTGCCCGGTTGGGCCAAACACGCCGACCCTCGGCTTTCGGGGTACGCCAATCGATTGCTTTCCCGGAAGGGGTTCCACAAGTCCTTGCGAATCGAACCGTTGACCGTTGAAATGTGCGAGATCGTCATGCCGCGCATCGCTCAGGAACTCGTGGCTGCTGGCTACGACGGCGAGATGGATCTGATTCAGGCCACCATTCGGAAGCGAGGCTACCTGCCGTACAACGGTGGCATCGTGCTCGAGGACGGCCGAGACGCTTCGGAACACTCTGCACTGATTCGCTCGCTTGCTCAACCCAACGAACGGTGCCTGATTTTTGTCCCTGAACCGATTCGGGATGAATTGGAGCGCAACGTCAGGGAGTGGATCAAACCCTCTCAATCGTCCCTTGCACAGTTTGACTGACCATGAGAAGGTTCATCATGCGTGGTTTTGACCCCGCCTTAAGGGCCCGTAGCTTAGTTGGTTAGAGCGCCCGGCTCATAACCGGGAGGTCAGGGGTTCAACTCCCTTCGGGCCCACACATGGCAGGCTCGCAAGGTTGCCTTCGTTTCGCACAACGGACCCATAATGGTTATGAGGTGGGGGGGGTTGGGAAGAACGATAGGTGAGACAATGTCGGCATTGAATCGAGTCGTGGCCTTACTGGGAATCTACTTCTGTTCTCTCATGATGGTGGCTGTCCCTGCCTCCGCACAAGTCTCCGGTGCTGCGGTTTCCATGACCTGCGCACCCGGGCAAATTCAGGTTGAGGTGAAGCCAGGTGCAACCCTCACCGGATACACCACCTGTACGGTGTCCAACCCGACGGCCTATGTCGAAAAGGTCGCTATCCAAGTCACCAGCGACGGCCTCGCCACCGCTGCTCCCGGCGACATGTACGTCGGTGCCGGACAAGAGGTCGACTTCCAAGTCGTCGTTCGGGCCAACCCCTACATGCAGATGCAGTCTCGTCAACTGACCGTTTCGGCTCAGGTTCAGGAATTGAACAACCTGCCACCCCCCAACACCGCTTCCTCTCAGGTCAACGCTCTGATCAACATCATGCAGTTCAGCATCGTTCAGGTCGAGGCCGTTGAGCCGTTCGTCCAACTTATGCCCAAGACCGACAAGAACTTCCAGTTCAAGGTCTACAACTTCGGCAACCAAATCGACCGAATGAAAATCGGTGTGACCGAGAACACCCGAGACACCCTCGAAGAAGCCGGCTTCACCGTCAACCTCCCACAAAACGTGGTGACCATTGAGCCCAACACCGCTCCTGAGACCGCCCGTATCATGGTCCGAACGCCCAAGAACCAAGGCTGGTCTGACGCCTACCACGTCCTCGAATTCTACGCCGAGTCGGAGTTTGCCTGCCAGAACGGTGGCTGCAACCGAGAGTCCCAGATGATCACGGTCTACGTCCATGGCGTCTACCTCCCCGGCTTTGAAGTGGTTCCTGCCATCTCGATGATCGCCCTCGCTGGCGCTGTTGCCGGACGACGCTTCCTCAACACGGACGAAGAAGGCGACGAAGAGGAATGGCGAGAGTCTGCTCCCGGCCTTTGATGCACCCCCTGCAAAAGGGTCCCCTGCGACACATACAGGGGTTGGATTGATAACACCGTTCGTGAAACACAGCGTTAACGGGGATTGACCATGGGTGGATTACTGGACAAAGCGAACGCTGCAAAAGAACCTGAAACCGAGGCTGCTGCCGAGCCCGCACCTGTGAAAGCCGCAGCGGCACCAACCACCTCCACTCAAGTTGGCAGCATTCTGGCAACGTCCGACGCCTCCGGTTCACCTGACGTTGCCACGAAAATCAGCCTTGCCGGTTGGGTCATCATCTTGGTCGGTGCCATTCTCTCCCTTCAGGGTGGAGCGTGGGGCCTGGCCGTCGTAGCCATCGTGTTGGTGGTCGGTATTGGTGCCATTGTTCAAGCCGAACGCATGACGGGCAGCATCAACCAGGTCAAGCTCGGTGCCAGCATCGTCGTTGCGTTGCTCATCGCCACCACACCCTATGCGGCCGTCATGCTTGTCCCCAGCAACGCCTCCATGGCCATCTCGGAGGTTGAACTCAACGAGGACACCAACGAATTGTCCTTCAAGGTTCGAGGCACCATGTCCTCGGTAGATGTCTCCATCGAGGCAGACGGTGTCGAAATGTGGACGGATTCGGGCGATGTCAGCAACGACATGAAGAAATTCAAGGTTCCACTTGCGGATTTCTTTACCGGTAACGGTGAAGATTACGCCGGTAATGAAGCCGTGGAGTACGTCATCAAGGGCGTAGGCTCCAACGGTCAAGAGGGTGAAATCAAGATTCCAACCCGCTTCACAACCCGTGAGGCCCAGGATGCCGGCGTTCGAATTGCTGAACTCCATGACAGCAACGACGCAGACGAGTACGTTGGTATCACGATGGAAATTCTCGTTGGTCTGCTCGGCCCGAACGAGGACGCCGAGAACGGTGGCGGCTTCTCCGCTGTCGGGCTTCGTCCCATGAGTGCAGATTATCAGGTTCAGGTCACCGTCAGTGGTGGCGACACGTGGACGGAGAGTCTTATCACCGTTGATGGCGACATGGCCACGTGGGCTCCGCAAAGCGGTGGTACCGGAAGCGGCTCCACGGCCGGTTGGTTCGGCTTGACGGGGTCTGGCACGGACAATGCCGGTGTTTACTACCTCGACAAGTCTGAATTTTATGACGGCCCTCGAGATTATACCTTCACCGTTGAAATCACCAACACACTTGGCGACCAAACGGTCTACTCCTCTG
>JBMYQB010000090.1:0-2927 GCA_049600935.1 Candidatus Poseidonia sp. | reverse complement strand
AGGCGCCAGTTTGGCCCAAGCCATGGCGACCGAAACACCCGACCTTCCTGACCTCCCCGACGAGGCCACTGCCAGTCAAACTCCAACCGCTGCTCCACCGCAAACCGCCGATGTTGCCGCCTCCGTGCCTGTTGCCTCTGTGCCTGTTGCCTCTGTGCCTGTTGCCTCTGTGCCTGTTGCCTCTGTGGAAGCATCCCCTCCCCCATCGCCGTCCGCTGATGTTGCTGCTCCCGAGACGCCGGACCTTCCCGACCTCCCGGAGGACGAGTCTGCGGTAGCTGACGTGGCCGAACCCGCACCCGAGCAGAGCCAACGCATCTGGCCCTGGCCGAAGGGTGAGGCTTGGACGCCAACGCGAGTCTACCAAGAGGTGGTCAGCGCGATGGAGCACGTCAAGCACGGACGCATGGAAGCAGCCGCCAACGCTCTCGACCATCTTGGCCCGCATCTGGAAGATCACCTCGACATGCTGCTTCACGTCTCGGTGTTGATGCAACATCTCGGGCGGCACGAGCACATGAAGTGGACCCTTGACATGGCGGCCTACGTTCATCCAACCGACCCACATGTTCAACAAGCAAGGGCTCAACTTTTGACATGAGGGACGGCCATGGTTCAGACACCGGAACTTCGGGTCAACGACGGCATCGTTCTCCGTCCAGCGACCAACGCAGTGTTGGTCTCCATGTTTGAAGCGTACCAAGAGGATGCCGAAGCGGCACAAACCGCCCTGCCTTGGCTCGACCCAAACGATGATGTTCGCCGCCAACTGAGGGACATGCTCTACGACATTGAGGCCCAATCGGGGACGGACCTGTTGCACTTCTGGTCCATTCACGACGTCCATTCCGAGACCTTCGTCGGCCTTGTGGGGTTGGGTGACGAACTTCAATCGCTTCACGCCGACTTCAACCTGGGCTATTGGGTGTGTCGAGCGTACCGTCGCCAATCGATTGCATCGGCGTGCGTTGACACCATCTTTTCCTGGCTGAATCAACGGGCGAACACCACCACCGTGGAAATCGCCGTCCATCCTCACAACGAAGCAGGGCTGGCCACGGCCAGCGCCATCTGCGAACGCTGGAACGGCGAACGGTTGGCGGAGTTCATCGGCATCGAATTCAACGAGCGCACGGTACCTCACCACCTCCATTTGGTTGACCTGGGCCCGGAGGCCTGACATGCCAACATGGATGACCGTCGACACCGACGACCTGAGGCATTTACCGAAACACCAAGGCCATCCCACCCGATCCACCCAACCGTTCTCGGGACCATTCGACGAACTCTCACCTGAGTTTCAACAAGGCTGGGCCGGGTTCGTGGATTGGATGGCCTCCCACCAAGGGGCCGTCACCCTGTTTGTGATCACCGACCTGCTGGAGAACCCTGATTTTGCGAGCGCCCTCCGGGACGCACTGAAGGTCTGTTCCGGTCGACTGACCGTCGGCTGCCACGGTCACACGCATCGTTCGTGGTCTGCATGGGGCGAAGACATCGAAGGTTTTCGAGCAATGTTGGAAACCTCCACCACCTTGCTCAAGACCCATGCTGGCCCCGCATTTCGACCGTACTTCCGCGCCCCGAACGGCTACATTGCCCCGTGGATGGCGGCCGTGCTTGCCGAGGCCGGCTACCTTGTTGACAGCTCGGTGAACCCGTCGTGGTTGGTCAAATCCAAAGCCGGTGGTTCCACGTGGAACGGCGTCGTTGACGCGATGGATGAGGCCGGGGTGGTGGAACGGTCGTGGCTTACCCGCTGGACGCTGCCCGTCAACGGCCCAGCGCTGTTCAAGTTCCCGCTTTCGCTCAACGCCAAACCCGCTTGGAGGCGAGCCCCGCCCCTGCTCGGTGCCGACGATTTGTCTGTTGTTGAAGACCCGAAGCAAGCCATCACCACGCTCTACTGCCACGTGCTTGATTTCGCCCGGAACGCCGGAACGTGGCGGCCCCCTCGTTGAGGCATAGAGCCAAGTAAAGCCGTCGTCGTGGGCGGACCATGAGCGTCGTGAACTTCACGGACAAATTCGCCCTGTTTTCCGACCACTGGTCGCCCAAGGTCATCGCCGAGATGAACGACTACCAGTTCAAACTGGTGAAAATTCAGGGCGAATTCGTCTGGCACGACCACGGCCACACCGACGAGGTGTTCATCGTCATCGAAGGCAGCATGGACATCGAGTTCGAAGACCGCACCATCACCCTCAACGCTGGAGAAATGCACGTGGTTCCCAAAGGAACCCGCCACAAGCCCTACGCCGAACACGAATGCAAGGTGATGCTCGTCGAGCCCCGTGGCGTGGTCAACACCGGCGAAGCAGACGGTGAACTGACGGCGGAAAACGACGTATGGATCTGAGCCGTTCAGTGCTGCTGAACGATGTGTCGGTAGGCTTCACCGCTCGGCCGAAGCGTGCGTTCCTGTGTTTCGAAATCAACGTGGTGCAGTCCGAACCGCATCGAGTAGCCCTCGGCCCACTCAAAGTTGTCCAAAAGCGACCAGTGGTGGTAGGAACGGACATCGTGGCCGTCCCGGAGGGCGTTGGACAGCACCCAGAGGTGGCGTCGGAGGTGTTCTTCCCGTAGCGTGTCATGAGCGTCGGCCACGCCGTTTTCGGTGATTTCTATCGGCACGCCCAGCGGTTTCAGGAAGTCGAGCGCACGTGCCAGGCCTTCAGCGTACATGGGGTAGCCGAATTCGGTGGCCACCTCTTGGCGCCGCTTGGGGAACTTCATCTTGAGCAGGGAGACTGAGGCGGGGCCTACCAGCACGTGGGTGTAGTAGTTGAGGCCGACGAAATCCAAGCTGGCTTTGGCTTCCGGGACGTCCTTGAAGAACATCTTCCCGTTCTGAATGCCGCTGCGCCAGGCCCCGTTCCACACCCACTCGAGGAGACGGGCCAGCGGCCAATCGATGGGGCTCCAGC
>JBMYQB010000089.1:0-2992 GCA_049600935.1 Candidatus Poseidonia sp. | reverse complement strand
TCCCACGAGCGGGGAACGTGCCAGTTGGGGTCCTCGGGGGATGGCCCATTGTGTCTGGCTACTCACCTTTGAGCACCCCTCCGACTTACACCCCGTATATATGCGGTTCGGTGCAGTCGAGCGATGGGTTGCGTGGGACGCTATGGAGATTGAAGGTCTTCAAACATTTCTCAGAAATCGGTCATGGTTTTGTTTAACCCTGCAGGAAACACCCCACATCATCCTTTTGAACCCTAGACCGTAGGTGGATTTCATGCCTCATGTTGTCCATCCTCTGTTGAGCGATGGGGTTGAAGCAAGAGGCTACCAGCTTCGCTCCCTCGAACGCATTCTTTCCTTTTCGAGTCTGATGGTGATGCCGACGGGTTTTGGAAAAACTGCCGTCGAATGGATGGCCATGGCCGAATTTCTCAGAACTGGAAGTCAGAAGATCGTCCTCATCGCACCCACCACGGGATTGGTGGACCAGCAACGAAGCATGGCCGTGGAGCACCTCAACATCGAGGAGGAAACCATCGTATCCTACACGGGCGATACGAGTCCTGACAAACGGCAGGTCCTCTGGGAACAAGCGACGGTGGTCATGGCCACGCCACAAGTGATTCGAAACGATGCGATGAGTGGTATCATCGATTTGACGGAGGTCGACCTTCTCATCATGGACGAAGCTCATCACGCCACGGGAAACCATGCGTACGCACAGGTTGGAACACTCTATCAACGCACCAACCCAAACGGTCGGGTGCTGGCTGCAACGGCCAGTCCTGGCTCGTCGCTTCGAAACATCAACGAGGTACGGACCAACCTCAACGCTCACAATCTTGACCTTTGCAAGCGCACCGATCCTTTGCTCGACGCCTACGATGTCGACATGAACATCCACACCCACATGGTCGACCTCCCGGAAACGTTGCTGGCCTTGATTTCGCCCCTCCAAATGCACTTCAAAGACGAGGTTGCTCATTTACAGCGTCTCGGGTTCATGCCAACGAAGGAATATATCGGGACCAACGACATTGAACGAGCCCAACAAAGTGCGAGTCGCGCCATTCAGCAGCGTGATGTTCGCGGGTACGATGCTGCAAGGCGTGTGGCTGACCTGCGTCGCATTCATATTTTGATCAACCTGATGCAAACCCAAGGGACCAAGGTGGCTCAAGCCTTCCTCAACAGGGCTGAAGAAGAAGGAAGAACGGGGCGAAAAACCAACCGCATGCTGGCGCTTCCCGTGGTCCACCAACTTCGATTAGCCCTCAACGATGTTGAAGAACTCCATCCAAAATCTTCCATCGTTGAGCGTCTCGTCAAGGAAGAACTTGCCTCAAAACCAGAGGGGAAGGTCCTCATCTTTACCGAATACAGGGATTCCGTTGAGCGCATTGTTGACGTCCTGCAACGTCATGAAGGGTTGATTCCAGACGCATTTATCGGCCAATCCTCGCGAGGTACGCAGCGTGGAATGACGCAAAAACAGCAACTTGAGCAACTCAACCGATTTCGCAACGGTGAGATCAACATCCTCGTTGCAACCTCGGTGGGCGAAGAAGGGTTGGACGTACCCGCTGCAGATTTGGTCGTGTTATACGAGCCGGTACCAAGCGCTGTTCGTGCGATTCAGCGTCGTGGGCGAACCGCGAGGCAACGTGCGGGTTCGGTCCATGTCCTGCTCGCAAAAAACACCCGAGACGCCTACGTCCACCGAGCATCGGAACGCCAAGAGGAAAACATGCACCGTTTGATGACACGGCTCGTGCGACAAAAGCAACTCAACGAGACCTATGTTGTCAACGACGAGGCTTTGCGTGCCTTCAGCGTCAAGACATCGTCGGACACGATGACCGCAAAGTCGTTTTTGGAACAGGAATTGGAGCGGTTTGCGGCGCAGGAAGAAGGACCGGATTATTCTATAGAAAAAGGAGTAGAGAAAGCAAAGCGAAACGATAACGTCGCTGAACCGCTACGCCCTGACCAGATTCGACCGCAATCTCAAGCGAGCTTGTTTCACTTCGACCAAACGGCACCTTCACCGGCAGAATCCAGCGCTGTGCGTGAAGAAATTCGCGTGGTGCTCAACGCTGCCGAAGAGGAAATTTCGGACCTCAACGAAATCAACGGTCATGGCGATGTGGTCTACATTGACCACCGTGAGTCTCGCTCGACCCTGCCGGGGTATCTGAACGGGTTGGGATTCCAAACCGTCTTCACGCAGCTTCCCGTGGGCGACCTTCGTCTTTCTGAACGCGTCCTCATCGAGCGGAAAACGGCAAGGGACCTTTTGGAATCGGTGAAGTCAGGACGGTTGCTCAGTCAGTGTCGCAGCCTTGCAGCGAGTGCACAGCGCCCGTTGTTGCTGATCGAAACCGGTGGGGAAGCGCAATACAGCGTCCACCCCAACGCCGTTCTCGGAGCACTTGCGCACATCACTTTCGACCTCGGTTTGCCGGTGATGATGGTGAAAGGACCGCTCGAAGCGGCGCATTTCATTGCCGTTGCCGCCCAAAGAGAACACGATGCCCTGGAGCGTTGGCACGCCTACGCATCAACGACGAAGAAGGACGATGGCGCCGTCCACGCAGCGTTGAAGCAGGCGCAAGATGAACTCCTAGCCATCGAGGACCACCCCGAGGACACCCACCCCTGGCTCGATAACCGAAGCCAACACCTTGAACGATGCTTTGAGCAAGCGCTGAAGCCCTTAATCGAACAGTCGCCCCACCTTGAGGACCTGTTGATGTCGTATACACCGAATTTGGGACGCTTGTTCTCTGCAAGCAAGGAAGACATCGCTGCAGAAACGGGATGCTCGGCTGACCTCGCAGCGCAAGTTGTGGCCCTTCTTCATCAGGAACTCACGAGCCAATGAGGCGAACACGGGTTCGCAGTTGAGCCAATCGGTCGGGATAGAAACCCAAGGCAAAGGCCACCATTTCGGAGAGATGGCAGACAGGAACCGTGGTGTTCTTTCCGCTCACTCTTCCAGCTTTCGACTGGT
>JBMYQB010000088.1:0-3007 GCA_049600935.1 Candidatus Poseidonia sp. | reverse complement strand
CATAATTGCGATCGCACCCAAAATCTCTGTCGAGGTCAGCGGCAAATTCAAGAAGAGGTCCATCAACGATATCAAAAGAAGACCGAGGATTCCTGCGCTTGCCATGATTGAATATCGATGGCCGATGGTATAACGGTTTACCCGACAGGGGGAGGAAAATGCCATGCACAATGCATGAAACCAATGATAAGCGGACTGGTGTTTAAGTAAAATGTATTTTTGGGTATGAACATATGTCACTTGCACCAACCGATTACGACTTTGGAGAAGCATCGAATTACGAATTTGCTGAGAATGTTACTTGCGCCAACGATGAAGCACGAAAAATGTTCATCGAAGCCTACGGCCACATGCTGAACTACAACCACGAACAAGCCATTGCTTGTTTCAGCGCCACCACCGAACTCGACCCCAACTGCGCCATGGCCTGGTGGGGCATCGCCTACTGTGTGTCCTCCAACTACAACTGGTCGCCCGGACTCGGTTCTGGCTACGACCCTATCCAGCAAGCGCTCAAAGTGATGGACCACTGCACCGAACTTGAGCAGGACCTCATCCGAGCCCTTTCCACCCGCCACTCTGCTGAAGCACGAGACGCTGCCGACCCAACCGTTCTCAACATGGGCAACGACCCTGAATTGAACGTTGCTTTCGCCGAAGCCATGGCTCCATTGTACGAGAAGTACGCAGGCAACTTGGATGTCACCGCCATTTACGTTGAGGCGCTGATGAACCTCAAGGCGTGGCAACTCTGGGACAAGAACACCGCAACCGGTGAAATCACGCCCGCTGATGACAATACGCTCTTGCTCGTGAAGATCATGGAAGACGCCTTTGACAGCAGCGAGGAAGCCAAAGTTCACCCGGCGCTTTGCCACCTTTACTGCCACGCTCTTGAATTGTCGCCGTTCCCCGAAAAGGCTCTCCCCGCCGCCGATGTCCTGCGCACCCGCATGCCTGGCCTCGGGCACCTCGTGCACATGCCGTCCCACATCGACGCATGGGTCGGTCAGTGGAAGGAAGCCATTGAGTGCAACATTGCCGCTGTTGAGGCTGACGATCGCTACGTTGAGTTGACCGGAAACGAATCCCAATTCTACAAGTTCTACCGCATGCACAATCACCACTTCGTTGTGTGGTGCGCCATGTTTGACGGTCAGTACGAGACGGCGTTGAAGTACGCCCGCAAAGCCGTTGACACGCTACCAGCAGGCGACGCCGACCACGGCGCCCAGTTCATGCTCGCAGGCATCATCCCGATGGGTGCCATTTTCCTCGAATCCTACGTGACCATGCCCTGGCACGTCATGATTCGCTTCGGCAAGTGGGACGACATCCTCGCCGAGCCAATGTACACCGACAAGGACGTCTTCCCCGCCACCATCGCCACTCAGCATTACGCTCGTGGTGTCGCTTACGCCTCCAAGGGCATGGTGCCTGAAGCCGAGGCTGAGCAGGTGCTGTTCAAGGAAGCCCTCGCCAATCCTGCTCTTGCTGGTCGCATGATGCATAACAACTTCATGTACCAAGACCCCGCTGAAGGACCGTCTATTCTGAACGTGAATGCGGCCATTTTGGAGGCTGAAATCGAATACCGACGCCAATTCCTTGCCCAGCAAGCAGGTGAGGCCCACGATTTCACCGCTGCTTTTGATGAGTTGCGCCGCGGCGTTGACCTCTCGCTCAACCTTGCCTACAACGAACCGTGGGGCCAAATGCAACCGGTTCGTCACATCCTGGGCGCGTTGCTCTTTGAGCAAGGCCACATTGAGGAAGCTGAGGCAGTCTACCGTGCCGACATTGACCTCTGGAAGGACAACATGTGGGGCTTGCTCGGCCTGAAACTTTGTCTCGAGGCTCGCGGTGATGCACCCGATGAACTCGCTGCCGTCACGGCCCTGTTCAACGAGCGAAGCGCTCGTGCCGACATCGTTCCTGCCAAGACCTGCTTCTGTGCTCAGGATGCCCTCGACACCTCGTGTGGCGACTCGTCCTGTTGCTGATTGGGCGGACCCGCTGGTGGGGCCATAATCTACATGAAGACGAGGTTACTGCCTCGTAACAATGGACATTGAAACCGCAGCGAATGTTGGTGAGGCCGTCAGCGGTATCGCCATTCTGTTCACGCTGTTGTTCAGCCTTCGTCAGATGAAGCACTGGAACGAAAATCGTCGCTATGAAATTGGGCGCGACCTGGCGGCTCACATGAACAACCCGCTTGTCCACCGAGGGTTCTCAGTCAGCACCGTAAAACTCCACGATGAACTCACGCCGCAGGAACTTGCGGCGTTGACTCGGGAAGAAAAAGATGCCATGAACGCCTTGATGATCGGTATGAACAACATCGGTGTGCTTGCGAAAAACGGCCACCTTTCCATCGATTTGGTTGAGGATTTCTGTGGTGTTTATGTGCGCATGTTTGCCAGTCGCTGGCGGCGTGTGATTCAGATTTTCATGATGGTCAACGTGAACAAATCGGATGAGGGCGAAGATTCCATCTGGGCTGGATTGTTTTGGTTGTTGGACCATCTCGAAGGCAATCGCGCCTCCGACATTGCCTTGAAATGAGGGCGGGTCGTTCCATGAATTCGGTTCATCGGGAAAGGTGGTTTTTTGAGCAAAAATCAAACCTTATGCGGGGATAAGTATTAGATTCAGAGGAAAAAACCAGCCGATATGGCAGTGAACATGCAAGAGAACAAGGTTGCACGGTTTGGTACGGTTTGTGCGCTGTATTTCGCGCAAGGCGTACCCTGGTTTTTCGTGGCCACCGTTCTGGTCACGTTCCTCGTTGACAACAACTCAATGAGCGACGACCAGAAACTCACGCTCATTTCTGCAGGTATGCTTCCGTGGATCATCGGAAAACTCGTTCTTGGCCCGGTCATTGACCGATATCGATTCCCCCGCATGGGACGCCGACGTCCATGGGTCCTCCTCGCTCAGTTAGGTATGATTCTCACCATGGCTGCGTTTTTGCTGGTTGAAGACCCAGCCGATGACCTCC
>JBMYQB010000087.1:0-3017 GCA_049600935.1 Candidatus Poseidonia sp. | reverse complement strand
TCTGAAGGCTGCTGGCATCGAGGCTGGAGGCGTCCATCTCTTCGCCGGCACCGTCGAGCCAGGTGAGGTCGACTTCGATGTCGTACCAGTCCTCAACGATGACGTAGACGAGCTCAGCGTCGTTGGAGGTGTCAGCGTCGACCGGGCTGTCCACGGCGATTTCGACCATGTACTCGCCTTGCGTGGGCGTCCACACGATGTCGGCACCGCTGCGCTGGAGGGTCAACTTACCGCCGCCGAGGAAGGCGCCTGCGGCGAGTGGGTTGGTGGAGGAATCGAAGTCGCAGATGGTGCCGTCGTCGCACATGGCGTCAACGTTTTCCCACACGAGGTCGTTTCCGGAGGCGTCCTTGGCGATGCCGCCAACAGCCTGGGAAGAGTCGGTCAGGTAAATGGTGACCGAGTAGGACAACTCGTCGATGTCCGCATCGCCCACGTTCTTGATGAAGGCCGAGAACGTGACCTCTTCACCCACTTGGAGCGTGTTGCGGCAACCAGCGATGTTGCACGTGCTTTCTTTCGGCGTTGTGATGGCAACCACCGACGCATCTGCTCCTGCACGTGCGCCGGTTTCCTCGATTACCACTTGTTCTTCAAGCTCGTGGATGTCCATGCCGGCGAAGAAACTCGTCAACATCAACAACACGAGAATTACAGGTGTCATATTCTTCATGTCAATACCCCCGAAGGTTCGGTATCCCTCCCCACGCCATGCGTCGTATTTATACTATGGGCCCTATGAATACGGGAAAAAATGACCCAATCTCGCCATTTGGCGTAGGTATTCGGCAGGCTGAGCGCGAAAATGAGCAGGAAAGCGGCATTTCATTTCAACAACAGCGAACATCAGCAGGCCGAAGTTATTTTTACACCGCTCTGAGCGCTGCAGATGGCGGAACGGCTGCCGCTCTACGCACCGGAATGAAGGTGGTCAACAACACCACGCCCCACGCCACCAAAAACAGGAGCATGGTGCTCACCCACGGGAAGGAAAACGCCGCCCCCTCAGCCTTCCAGAGCGCGTTGTAGAGCATCACATGGAACCCGTAGCCGATCACCAAGCCGTTGAGCAACCCCAACACCGCCACCCACGAAACCTCGACGGAGAACAGACGGAGGACATGCCGTCGCCTGAACCCGATGGCTCGGAGCATACCAATGGTGGTCTTGCGTTCGCTCACGTTTCGAACGGTCACCACCCCGATGCCAGCAACACCGACCAACAACCCGAGTGCGAGGTAGCCTTCAAACAGCGAGAGGATGGCCAGCACCAAGGATTGGATGATCATGATTTCATCGGCTACCGTTTGGACGTTGATGTTCCGGCCGGCCAGTTCAACATCGAGCACCTCCTCAAGTTCTGCAGCTGCACGTCGCTCATCCAGCGTCTTTCCTTGGGCGGCGGTTACGCTCCCGTCAAAATCAGGCGTGGCTTTGGCATCGGATGAGACGCTCACGTACATCCGAGTGATGGCTCCGGAAAACTGCGTTTCCACAGGTTCTGCGTTCATCCAAACGCCAGGCGAGAAGATGTAGGAGGACTGCTTGAGGAAGCCGCCGACCACCGCATTTCGAGTGTTTTTTGGATTTGAGAAATCAATAAGCGAAATTGAATCTCCAATTGAAAATTGGAGAGGTACAAGGGTGGTGCCATCGGCGGTTGATTCCAAGCCAAACGAGGCATCGAGGAACACGATGTTGTCGAAGGCAGCCATGGCAATCCACGCCTCTTCGGATGAGTTACCGAGGGAAGAATCCCATGCGTGAAGTGGCAGGCCGCCGTGCTGAATGAACCCGTCATCAACACCCCGAAGCAGGTAGGGCATTCGTTCACCGCTCATGTCCTCAAGATGAACCGGCGCCCGATACACCGCCCCTACAGCGTCGATGTTGTCCAGCGCAGGATGATCGATGCCCCATGTGGCCGAATCCTCTCCCAAATCAATGGGCCGAGACCTCGTTGAGGTCAGAAGAAGCTCAAATTCACCTTCTGCTTCTTCGACGAAATCAGAGGAATAGGTGTCAAACTGCTCGGTGTAACCAGCGAGCACCACCACCGAAAACATCGTGATGGAAAACATCCCCATCACCACCGCCGTTCGCAACGGGTGTGCCAGTGGATGGGCGAGGGCCACCGAACCCACCGGCCCGGTCCGCCTCAACACCCACCGTTGCTTGGCCAGCCAACCCACGACCTGCGGGGCCAAACTGGTGAGGACCATCACACCTGCAAGCACTTGCAGCAAACCCAACACGATGAACGCCAGCTCGTTGGCTTCCATCCGTGCGCGCAACGGGTCAACAGGGGCAAGGAACAGCGTCCAGAGGAGGAACAACAGGCCGACCGCCCCCAGGGTGTTTCTGGCTGCGTAGCGAGTCCAACGATTGGCGGGACGGCCCTTGTTGAAGAACACAGGGAGTTCCCAGGTCAGCAGGGGCGTGAGCAGGAGAATAAGTCCGCTGCCCAAGAGGAGGTAGGCACCGTAGGCGAGGGGAGATGAAAGGCCGGAAAGAAGCAGCGAGAGCCCGCACAAGCCGACCAAACCCAAGGCCATGATTTGGAGCAAAAAGACGCCCCAAGGCACCCCGTTCTTGATGACCGCTCGAGCACCACGGAGGGCACGGACAATGTTCAGTTGAGCGTTGTAGAGTGCGCTCGACCAGAGGATAAGCAAGGCCAACAACGTCCCCCAAATCCACCCGGCGAGGAAGGAGTCAGCCGTCCAATCGAAGACGAAATTCGTCGCATCAACGGATGAAAAGATCGATGAAAAGCCTGCTGAGATGATCCAAGCAAGGCCAAGACCCAGCACAGAACCAAGCCCGCTCGCGACGAAGGCCAGCGTCGCCCCCTCGAGAAGGAACAAGGCACGAGCATCGCTTCTGCGCAGCCCAAGGGCTCGAACGGTGGCGACCTCGCTTCGCCGGACATCCGCCAGCAGCATGATGATCGTCAACGACAACAGCACACCGGCAGCGATGGTGAACGTTCCAAAGACCAGGAACATGGCCGAGAG
>JBMYQB010000086.1:0-3066 GCA_049600935.1 Candidatus Poseidonia sp. | reverse complement strand
GGTGCGGCCGTCGGCGCTTACGAATGGTGGATGGCAGGGCAAGAACACTGCGTTTTTTCAGATGACGAACCGTTGTTCACCGGGGATGGAACAGCCCATTGTCTCGACTACAACTCAGAGCGGATGTTTGAACGCTTGGAAGCGTCCGAAGATCGATTCCGTTATTCGAACGGAGACGCCATCAGCCACTTCCGTTGGTCAGCTGAAGGAGAATACATTGTCGTTGCTGAAATCCAACAAGACGGTTATGTCAATTGTGAGTTTTATCGCCTCGCTTCTACGCTACCAGTGGAATGGTCTACAGAAGACCTGACGTACCCGAACCTCTGGAGTGCGAGACCCCCCTGGTGCGATAATATCGGCCTTGGAAACGATGAGGAGTTCACGTCCACGGAATCCGCTCCGTTTGACGGGGAACGGCTCTACCGAGTCTTTGACATGACCTACAGCGATGTGTATTATCTTGAATTTACCAACACCACGGTGACTCACCGAGGGTACCTCGTTGATGCAAACGATGGTCTCATGGGTGTTTTGTTTCCTTTATTTTTCAGCGGCGTTGGTTTGTTTATGCTTCGTGGCGTGAATGATTTCCGTAATTTTCAACTGACCTTCAACCGACCGTCAAACTCCATCCAGTGGCACAAAGCCTTCACTGGAACAAGGTTCTCGGGTTGGACTTGGGAGGATGCCGACCTTAACACGTTCAAAGTCAAACGAACAAGCGAAGAGGTTTGGTATTCAAACCATTCTGACGATGTTAATGATGGCTATTATGAAACGAAATGGGGCGACCGCTTGAGTGTTGATGCAGGTGGTGCTGAACAGGACCTTGTGTTTTTCATTGGTCCACCGTTGAATGTTCATCAAGACCCGTTCCTCGTGGACCTTGCTGAAGCCCTCGGTATCGATGCGGTTGTCAGGATTGAGAGTGAAGGAGAGCATAAGCCGCCCGTCGTTTCAGAGGACGAAAAGAGCAAGGGCGACGAGACCACACATTCGTTTTGGTCCTTTGATGGTGCCGAGTAATCCTTCATTTAGGAGGAGAACGCGTTTCCGTCCATGGTGGAAGGCACGCCGGTTGTTTGGGTCAAAAGAAAACCCAATGCTTACCGGATGGTTGCTGACCAGGACAGCACTCGTTTGGAGCCCTCCAAGAGCATGGGACTCCGTGTCGCTGGAACCGTCTTCTTCCTCGTGATGGCGTCCATCACCGCGCTGTTCAGCCTTGGCATCTACAACGAGGCTCAGTCCGTTGATGAGCCCAGTGCATCGGGATGCTGGAACTGGCAAACGGAAATCATCGTTGGTGGGAATCCCCCGTATTGTTTTGACGGAACAATCAGCGGTGTGATTGAATCGATTGAAGTCAGTGAGGACCAGCACATTCGAGAACGCGTCGAAGATTGGGAAACCGGCTACACCTACACGCAAGAATACCGTTGGGAAGATGGCGGCGACTCCATCGTGTACGGTCACATCGAAGGTGGGCGATACCTCTGTGTCCGCTATGTCCCTGAATTCGCTCTCCCAGAAGATTGGGTGCCGGCGGACATTGACGACGCATTCGAGTACCCCGATTGGTGCGGGTCTTCGGCGGAAGGCCAAGAGGACCGAGTGTACGAAGAGGGGGCCCACCCTTACGACGACGTGTGGATGTACGAGGCAGACGATGTAGGGGCCATGTCGTCCTTCCTGTACACACACAAGACCTCAGAAACCGGACACATGGAGCGCCAATACATCACCAAGAGCTACATTGAGCAGGACCGTGCCGAGTGGGAGGCCGAGGGTGAAATCGGGTTAGGGCCGCTGTTTTGCACCGTCCCCATTACGCTCCTGTTCCTGTTTGCAGCAGACCAGCGACCTCGTGTGTTCGTCATCAACCAGCAAGCCAAGACCATCACCAGGCGGCGCAGAGGGCGGTATCCCTCGTTTTCCCGTACGTGGAGCGACGTCAACTTCTCAGCGACGTCCGTGATTCGAAGCGTGAGGCAAAAGCACCACAGCACGGCAGAAACGGAACATTCGCCTGCCGAACATTGGACCACCGATCATCCCGGGCTGAACATCGTCATCAGTTATGGGCCGTTTCGAGAAGTGCTTCTGTTCTTCGAAGACGGGGGCGACGTCAACGTTCACGGCCAAACCATCAGCGATTTCATGGCTGCCATCGGCCTCGAGTTCCAAGCCGAGCAGTACAACGGGCGTGATGAATATGCGGCGTTGTATGCACGGCCCACATTGGACTACCTCGCTGAATACAACGGCGGTGTCAGGCAGTGGGACGACCAATCGGCGAATTACATCATTGGGTGGTACTACGAATCCGACCCGGATTTCATCAAGAAGTACCCGCAAGCCGAGCATGACCCCGAATTCATGCTGGAGCCGCACGGCAACCGTCCGTTCAAGGAGATGTACCGGCGTCCGCTTTACGAAGGGGCCGGCTTGACCACCGTGCGGTCCACCGAGGACGCCCAGCGCCTCTTGGACCATGTGTTGGCGCTGCGATACCCTGAATCTACCCGAAAAGAGGCAGGCAAGGCCCTTGACGTCAACGCAGGCAGCGACGAGAAGGTGGAGGTCGCACCAGTTAACGCAGCCACCCAGGCACCGGTCGGCGTCGACCAGGGCGGTGTGTGGGGCTACGGTGTGACCCAACATGAACAATCAGCTGACACCGGCGATGCAGACGAGCAGGACCCCGCCGATGCCCCCACGGGCTCGTTTTGGACCTTTGACGACGCTCAGAACCCTTGAAGTGCCCGGGTTTGGCTCGCAGTGCCTCATTTTGAGGGCGCTTTCACGGCGGTTATGTTCATATACAGGTTGTATGTGGCTTGGTTGCTTGCGTCGTATGGGAACGGCGTTGGGGGCAGAGTCTTCGGACAATGACCGTCTCCATCCTCCCTGATGCAAAGCCGAAGCGATTGCGATCCCAAACAGGCCTTCTCGGGCTTTGGGGTCAGGTAGGTGATCGAGATTATGACGTATTTGTGCAAAGAGCTCAAGTGCATTATTCTCTCGCCAATCAATTTTAGGTCAGCAAAATCAAATTCAATG
>JBMYQB010000085.1:0-3350 GCA_049600935.1 Candidatus Poseidonia sp. | reverse complement strand
GAACACAATCCACCAACAAAATAATTCGGATAGATTGCTTGGGGTTATCCGATTATCCATCAAACTCTCAAAATCGGTTGGAAGGGGTTGCAGTGGGTCTGTTTGTTCGCTAGCGTCTGTATCGACCAACTGAATCTCCTTTGTATCGGCAAATAAAATTCAAAGGGATGTCGGATAAACCCTTGCGACTTATCTGAAATAATTTATCAATACTAGTGTTTCTTTAATCTCAATCAGTACTAGTGTCGGTATCTGGAGCATCTCCTCCGCTCCCACCACCTCTTCTAGATTTGGCATAAGTAATCCCAGTAAAGTAAGCAGAGAGTCCAATAAAGCCAAAGAAATTACAGATTCCTCCAAGAAAGAACCCGATTATTAGTGAAACAGTTTTATCATCACCATTCATAGTGAGAAATCCGAATATTCCAAAGCCGAAAAGGAGAAGTCCGAATACAGTACAGATAACAGGGATAAAAGGTGTAACTTCTCCGATATATACTCCATTTTCTTTAGAATAAACGCTTCGAGCAAATCGTTTGCTACGAATCGGTTTTTCTATTTCTTCCTCCTCAAGAACCCCGAAGGAAAAATCTCTATCTTGCCATGAATCACTCATTGGAACCTTTGTTGCCTATCCAATCCTTTGTATAATTTTTAAGCCAACACCCTTACATGGAGTGTATGTCACTTGGGTACCCTGTGATTCCACCGATGGGCCTGCACCAATGGTTTGATTGACGTTGGTCATGTGGCCTTCCCATGCGAATCTACCACAACCCACGCTGCTCAAAATCCCGCCAAGCCCTGGCCCTGCTCGAAGGGCGTGGCGTTGAGGTTGAGATCATCCGCTACCTGGACGTCGGTATCGTGGAAGAGGACTTGCACCTGTTGGCCTCGCTGGAGGGCATCGTTCGCAAGAAAGAAGCCGGTGCTGATGCGATGGCTGCGCTTCATTCCGTGGACGACGTGGCGGCGCTTCTCAAGTCCAATCCGAAAGTGCTCGAACGTCCCGTTCTCATAGCAAACGGCCAAGCGGTGATCGGGCGACCGCCTGAAGACGTGCTTCAACTCGTTGAGTAAGCAACGGCTCACTCTGGACTACGAACGTACATGGCGACGGCGTTTCCGCCGCCAAGGCACAACGTCACGATGCCCGATGCTGCCTCGAGGCGGCGCATGACACCCAGCATGGTGATCAAACAGCGCGTGCCGCTGGCACCGAGCGGGTGGCCCACGCTGACCGCCCCGCCGTGCAGGTTGAAACGGTCGTCTGGAATGCCAACCTCCTGAGCCACAGCGCACGAGGCTGAAGCAAAGGCTTCGTTGTGCTCGTAGACATCCACGTCAAGCACATCGAGGTTGTTGCGCTCCAAGAGCGATTTGACAGCAGGGATGGGAGCGGACATGACGCGAGCGGGCTCAACACCGGAGGTGCAGTAGTCCTCGATGGTGGCGATGACCTCCCAACCCTGGGCCTTGGCGAAGTCTGCCTCGGCGATGAGCACAGCACTGGCGCCGTCGTTGAGGGTGCTGGCGTTGCCGGCGGTCACCGCTCCTTCGCGGTCAAACACAGGACGAAGCCCTGCGAGGGATTCGGCGGTGGTCCCGCCACGAACGCCTTCATCGGTGCTCAAAACGACGGGGTCGCCTCGGCGCTGCGGAATCTCCACGGGGAAGGTTTCCCAATCAAACCAGCCGTTAGCCCAAGCTTGTGCGGCCCGCTGCTGGCTTCGAGCGGCAAAGGCGTCCATGGTGGCTCGGTCGATGCTGCACTCCTTGGCGACGGTTTCTCCGGTGGTGCCCATGTGCACGTCGTTGTACACGTCCCACAGACCGTCGTGTATCATGGAATCAACGAGCGTAGAATTGCCCATCTTGGCGCCTTTTCGCTGCCCCATCAAGAGTTGCGGGGCGTTGGACATGCTTTCCATCCCGCCGGCGATGATGGCTTTGTATTCGCCCGCTCGAATGCTGTTGGCCGCCATCATGGCCGCTTTAAGCGATGAGCCGCAGACCTTGTTGATGGTGGCACACGGCGTAGAAACCGGTAATCCCGCGCCCAGAGCGACCTGACGAGCCGGGTTTTGGCCGGCGCCGGCCTGAAGGACTTGGCCGAACAGCACCTCGTCAATCACGCCCGAGGAAGGGTCAACCTGAGCCCGTGCTAGCAATTCCTTGACGGTCAAGACGCCCAAATCCACGGCTGACATGGAGGCATAAGCCCCCATGAATTTCCCGATGGGCGTCCTCGCAACAGCACAAATCACAGCTTGGGGTTGAGGCATGAAAAGATGGAGTGGAAGACACACTTTCAACCTGCCCGTGCCGTCGTTTGGCGCTTGAGAAGGCTTGATGAAGCCCGCACCGTAGCCCGCACCATGGCGAAATTCAAAACCGAACTCAACCTTTCCCGAGCCAACGATGAAATGCGAACGCCCGAAGTGACGCTGGACTTCACTCCCAACGCCCTTGCTTCCGTGCTCTACAAGCAGGGTGACACCGTTGTTCTGGCCTGCTGCACAAAAGAAGCACGCCTCCCCGGATGGTTTCCCCGCGACGCCACCAAGGGCTGGGTTCACGCCGAGTACTCCCTGCTTCCCGGCTCCACCGATTCTCGCTTCCGTCGTGAGCGCCGTGGCGCCAAGGGTCGAACGCAGGAAATTGAGCGCCTCATCGCCCGCTCCCTCCGCGCCGCCGTTGATTTGGAGGCGCTTGGACCCATTGCCCTCAACGTGGACTGCGACATCCTGAACGCCGACGGCGGCACTCGCTGTGCTTCCATCACGGCGGCCAACATCGCCCTTCGCCTCGCCGTGCGCCGACTCATCGCCCAAGGCGTATGCCTCCCCGTTGATCTGCGGCCAACCCCCGAGCAGCGAAAGGAGGGCTGGACGCCGCCAACCTTGGACGCCCTCGAACGGGAGAACCACGAGAACACGGTCATCCCCCATGATTTGGCGGCCGTGTCGGTGGGCCTGATCGACGGCGAGGTCTACCTTGACCTCGACTACGTGCTCGATTCAAACGCCGACGTTGACATGAACGTCATCAAGACCAGCGACGGCAAGTACGTCGAAGTCCAGGGAACGGGTGAAGAATCCACCTTCTCTGCTGACGAATTGACGGGCTTGCTCAAGGGCGCCGACGTCGGATTTGAGACCCTCTTTGCCTTCCAAAAGGAAGCCCTCAAGGGCGCTGAATGATTCATGCCTCGCCTTTTGGCCGGTGAGCTAGCGCTGGTGCCGTGAGCGGAAGGCTTGATATGGCGAGGGCTTTGGCCAACCTTGCACGGGTCAGTAGCTTAGTTGGGAGAGCGCGGCACTGAAGATGCCGAGGTCGCTGGTTCAAGT
>JBMYQB010000084.1:0-3531 GCA_049600935.1 Candidatus Poseidonia sp. | reverse complement strand
GATAAGCAGCACCTTGACAACACGCGAGCCCTGCAAAAACTCCTCGTCGGCCGCCACATCACCCGTGGATTGGGTGCAGGCGGCGACCCGTCCACAGGCCGACGCTGCGCCGAAGCCGGTCGTGAAATGATCAAGCGCATCGTCACCGGTGCGGATTTGGTGTTCATCGCCTCGGGACTTGGCGGCGGTTCCGGCACCGGCATCTGCCCCATCGTCGCTGAAGAAGCCAAAGCCGCTGGTGCCCTGGTCGTCGGTATTGTCACCACGCCCTTCCATGTGGAGCGACGCCAACGCATGGCTCGAGCGCTTGAAGGACTTGAATCGCTGCGAAGATGCGCCGACGCCGTGCTCGTGCTCGACAACAACCGCCTGCTCCACTTCGTGCCGAACCTGCCGCTGGACGAGGCGTTCTCCATCATGGACCAGCTCGTGGCCGAGATCGTCAAGGGCATCGTTGAGACCATCACCTTGCCTTCGCTCATCAACCTGGACTTCGCCGACATTCGAGCCATCATGGCCAACGGCGGCGTCACGATGATGCTCTACGGTGAGTCCGACCGCGGTCCCGAGGAGGTCGTTCACGAGGCGCTCAACCATCCGCTGCTCGACGTGGACATCACCGGTGCAACCGGCGTGCTGATTCATGTCACGGGCGGACCCTACATGACCCTCGAATCGGCCAATCAGGTCGTTGACCTGCTGACCGCAAAGGTCAGCGAGAACGCTAACGTGATTTGGGGTGCCCGTCAAGACGCTGGCTTTGGTGATACCATCAAGGTCATGGCCATCATCACCGGTGTGGGCGGTACAGACCTCAACACCGCACGCATGAAACCTGACGCTTTGGGAGAGGCGCTGCGACTCACCCGCCAACAGCAGGGAGAACGTCCCAACAACATGGACTTCCAGCGTTGGGACGATTGATTCGCCTTTGCACCCGGTAAAGAAGGCTTCAAATGCAAGCCCTCTGGTGGATTTACCATGCGTCGCACCGCCGTGATTGCGTTGATTCTCGTCGCCATGCTGCTCGTTCCCGTGCAAGCAGGCGATGTGACCGCTCAACAACAACAGCAGGAAGACCCGCGCCAGCCCAACGCCAACAACACCACGATGTACCTCTTCCACGATGGATTTGCAGATGCTTGGTCCCACTTCAACGGCAGTGACGAAGAGTCCAATGCTGAAGGCGAATACCGTGAGGAAAAGGACAACGGTCTCATCAACATCAACCTACGATTCCGCATGAAGCCCGACCTGCAAAAGACACTCTTAATGGAAGAAAACGGTGAATTCCGTGGCAACTTCAAAATCGACGTGGGCGGTGATTGGACCAACGGCGACAACAACGGACCGTGCAACAACGACTGTGAGAACCTCAACATCACGGTCTTCCGAGGCGGTGCCGAAGTGTGGACCAACCAGTTCACCGGCATCCAGCAAGGTGAGCAAAACGTGCCCTTCGCCTTCGCTGTCACAGAAGACCACCAACTATGGGACGGCCGAGACGACAACCCTATCATCGAAGTCACGATGAAGGTCAAGGGCAACCAGCAAAACACCGGCCCCGGTGGCGTATTCCTTGAAGGCGACCCCGCTTGGTTCGCCATCAAACTCGGTACGGAAAGTCGACTCGAGATGCCCATCGACCCCTTAACCTGGGAAGAGGGCTTCGAAATCGTTGATGACGACATGATGGACGACATGGAAGACACCCCCGGGTTCACCCTCGTGGTCGCCAGTGCTGCCCTCGGTATGGCGCTGTTTGTCAACCAGCGACGAGAAAACGTAGACGAAGCGTGATTCACGCTCGCTCAGGGATACTCACAACGCATCCAGCACTGAGGAAGCGTTGAGTTCAACATCAGCCCGATCGCCTGTTTTGAAATTGATAAGTCGCCCTGTCCCGGCCTCCAAGTCTTCAGGCTTGACCATCAACAGATGACTCGCGCCGATGCCTTCGGTCCACTTGATGATGCGACCGTAATTCTTCTTCGAAAGCAACAGTTCGACTCGAGCCCCGGACTCACGAAGCGAAGCGACCAGCGGCAAGAGTGCCATGTGGTCCGCCTTGTTGGGAGCGATGGCGATGAAGGGGCGTTCGTCCACCTCGCCGGGCACCGCTTCCTCTCGGCCGGCCGCAGCAGCCTGCGCCTCGAGCGCCAAGAGCACACGGTCAAACCCAAGCCCGAACCCACAGCACGGGTCCAAATCGGGCAGGCCAAAGAGGTGGAGCAATTTGTACGAACCACCACCGAGCACTTGGCCTTCGCCACCGAGTTCCTCCACCTTGACTTCAAACACCATGCCGGTGTAGTAGTCAAGCCCTCGTGCAACCGTCAGGTCCACGGTCAAAGCGGGCGGGGCAGGCGCAAGGGCCGCAAGCGCCGTCAGCGTCAATTCCAATTCATCAAGGGCGTCCAGAGCGACACCGTCCATGCTCGAGAGGAGTTGACGAGCCGGTCCGAGCGTTTCCATGCCACCCTCAAGCGTGGCGAGGGCTCGCAAGGGCTCGGCGTTGGCCGCATCAAGACCGTGGGCGGTGAAGAGTTCAGCCAAACCGGCATCGTCACCCTTGTCGAGCAAACGCATGGCGCTAGCGATGGGCGGCTCACCTGTGGTGCCGTCCACCTCGCTGGAGAGCCCAAGACCCGTCAACGCGTCCTTGAGCACGCCGACGTGGCCGATACGAATCTCCCAGCCCTCAAGGCCGGTGGCGTGGAGCATGTTGACCGCCGTTGCGAGCACTTCGGCCTCAGCGAGCGGGCCAGATACACCGATGAGTTCCACACCGTACTGGAAAAATTCACGGTAGCGCCCGGTCTTGAATTCCTCGTAGCGGTAGCACTGACCGTAGTAGGACAGGCGAAGCGGCTTGGTGTCCATTCGCATTTCTTCGGCGACCATGCGCATGACGGGCGCCGTCAACTCGGGGCGCAGGGTCAGGTCTCGTTCGCCCTTGTCTTGGAAGGCATAGAGCTGGTTGATGACGCCCGGGCCTGATTTGGCGGTGAACAACTCAAGGGATTCAAACACGGGCGTTTGGACCCTCGAAAATCCGTGGCGCTGAGCCACGTCCTCGAGCAGGTGCTCGAGCGCCAACCGACGCTTCATGACAGCGGGCGTGAAGTCCCGGGTCCCGCGCGGTCGTTGCACCATCATCCTCAGCGTGCCGTTGAGGCTTCAAGACCTCTTCGCCTGATGGCCGCTTCATCGTCGCCATTCCTAGGTCATTCTTCTTCCGAGGAAGCAGGAGGCCACAGGTCCTCGCCCTCGGCGATGTTCCATCCTGCGTTCTCCTCGGACGACGCTTTAGGTTTCGGGGCTGGAGCATCCGCTGATTCTTCGGAGGATTCAGCGGCCACAGCGTCCAAGTCGGGCGCCTCGGGCACGTCTGGAAGAACGATTTCCTCCTTCTCGGCGATCTCTTCGAGTTTCTCGATAAGCTCCCAATCGGGCTCCTCTGCATCGGGCTGAACACCCTTGTCCTGACGGACCTGGACCAACTCGGCTGCGTTCAGCACGTCGTCATCG
>JBMYQB010000083.1:0-3808 GCA_049600935.1 Candidatus Poseidonia sp. | reverse complement strand
TGGTATGGCAACCCTCGAAGAACTTCGTCGCATAGGAGGTACAGCTTGGATCCTCAAACTCTTCGTCAAACGAAGAATGAAGCGAGAGGAGTACAAAGTGGCTCAATCCAAGAATGCAGACTGGAATTATCAGTTCCTTTCACCCAGTCAAGAGGACCTCTCAACGCTTGCAAAACACCTCAACAGCGGTGCGATTAAACCTGTTCTCGACGGGGTTTGGAATTTCCATTCAGAGGATGAAAACGATGGATGGAAGGGGGCCTTCAATCGCTCTTTCTCTGGACGTGCCATGGGCAAATGCGTCGTGAACATTGCTTGATGGTACGCCGATGGCCCTTGGGTCTTGTTCGGTGATACGCCTCTTGGATCATACGACTTGAACAAGCGTGTATACGAGGGGTCCCCTTATGCTCCTATACGACATCGAGGGTACCCATGAAGATGCCTTGCAGTTGTATGAATACAAGAAAAGAAACGCCAGGCAGGGCCGGCGGGCAATCCGTTGTCGGTTTCAAATCAGGCCCATCGAGAGGACTTCGATTTCGCCAACGCCGTGGATCTCTGCCATCTTGGCTTCAAAGGCATCAGCAAGACCTTCGCCATCGTTCATCTTCACGTGAACTTGGACAAATTTGAGACCGAAGGCCAACGGCTTCGTCTCAATGGCTTGAATGTCGTAATCGTCGCTTCGTAGCGTGCCAATCGTCTCTGCGATGGCGTCCGTGTCGACGTCTTGAAGGTCGGAGTCAGGGTTCACCTTGTATGTCATTACTACCATGCCCATGCAATCACCTCAGGGACCAACAAACCCGCAGTTGGGGCACTTGTACAACACGCCTTGGTTTCGCACACGGGGGCTTCGGCCAATGGGTTGGAAGCATCCAGGGCATGGGAAGGTGGTTGAACCTTCTTCAGCAAGAGGGATGCCTGACGACGTACATGCTTGTGCTCGTTCACTCATGGGAATGGCTCCTAACGGATTCGCCCACGGTCTCCCCCTCTTTATGGTTGCGTGAGATGCCCGCAGAAGTTTAGGCGTCAAATCGCTTGACGATGCTCAATTTCCCATGCCTTCCCGTGCTCACCACGAGGGCACCGTCTCTCGACCTGCACCACCCGGATTCAATACGAATAATATCGCCGACATTGACGGATGATACTTGCTCGCCCCAAAAGACCAACCCGACCAAACCCGTGTTGTCACGCCCGCAAGCGGCGGCCACCGGTCCGGTGTAGCTGGAAGAGACGATCATCCGTCGTGGATACATCCTGAGCACGACGAGTTCAAGTCGTCGAACGGGTGTGTTCGGTCGCAGGTTTTCAATGCGGTTAGCAGGTGTCGGCCAGACAAGTCCGGGTGGTTGGTTCATGCCCCGTGAACATCTGCTCAATGTTCTTCAAGCCCATCGTTGGATTTCTTTCGTCGCACACGGAACGAGGAGGCCACGGGTTCGGGGTCTGCCTCGATTTCATTCCCACCGACGAGTTTGTCGACCGCCGTCTCATAACGCTCACGGACCGAAGCTTTGGGTGCTTTCCAAGGCGTGTGGTGCTTGCACACGAGGTAGACCTCCGATGAAGAATTGCGAGAGGCATCTGGAGAAAAACGGCGGACGCTTGAGAAATGAGGGCGAACGGCTGCGATGAGTTCCTCAACACCGATGCCTTGGAAGAGTTTGGTCGTGAAACCGCCGCCTTTTTTGAGCAGAGGCAAGGCGAAATCAAACACATCAGCCACGAGTGTCATGGCCACCGACTGGTCCATGTCCCATTTTCCGGTAATGTGAGGGGAAATATCGGAGACGATGACGTTGAGCGGTTCATCCTCCAATTCAGCAAGAATTCGTTCCTGCGTAATCGGGTCCGTGATGTCGCCCGTCAGAAGCACCGCTCCCTCCACGGGGACACAGGACTGAAGGTCAACGCCAATGACCTTTCCATCCTCGCCCACGAGTTCAACGGCTACCTGGGCCCAACCTCCGGGGTGGCAACCTACATCGAGGACATAATCTCCTTCACGGACGAGATTGAATCGCTCCTGAATTTGCTTGAGTTTGAAAGCGGAACGAGCGCGATAGCCGCTGGCTTTGGCCTGTTTGCGCCACGAATCACGTTTGTGATTCTCCACCCAGTGGTCCGCCATCAGAAGGTCCTCATCGCTCTGGTCCGACCTCGCCCTCATCAATGCTTTTCTCAAAAGCGAGGGAAAGCAAGGAATCAAGGCGTTGATTGATGTGGCCGGTTTAACCACGGAGTGCTGTGCATGAAGGTCAACCCAGCTGCGTTTCTCAGCGTTGTTATGGCCCTTTTGCTCGCAAACTTGAGCGTTCAGGCCACCGTCGTGAGCCTCTCTTCTACCTTCGACCAACCCGTGGCTACCGAAGGCGGTGGAAGAACACTGCTTGTCGAAGAAATCACGGCGACCTGGTGCCCGTCTTGTGCCGAAATTGACCCGGAATTGTTGCAGGTTGCCGACAGCCATGGTTCACGCATTGCGCTTCTTGCCTTGCATCCATCGGACGGCGAGGACGCCTTCCAGCCTCCGGCCAGCCAGCACCGTATTGACCGATTGTCGACCGTGATCGACGATGTCGCACAGTCCACACCGACCTTCGTGGTTGAATCCGGTGAGCCTCGCCGGGGCTATGATGCATGGCCAGAGGTTCAGCGAGATATTCTGGACGCTGAACTTGCTCGCCAAGACGTGAGCGAGCTCGACGTTGAGGTGGTGAAAACCGATAATGGCTATCGTGCAAGCGTCGCCCACGCAAATCTCGTCGCCACGGAAGGCACGCAACTCACACTCATGGTGCTCGAGCACGGCAAAACCATGCCCACGGGCGTGGTCAATCCGGGTGGCGACCATCGAGACCGTGTCCTCGTTGGTCTCGCTGAATGTTCCGTGGACCATCAAAACATCACGGCGAACATTGGTCTGCTTTCTGCCACGGTGGAAACAACCTGCGAATCTTCCTTCAGCATCGAATTTGAGGCCATAACGTCTTGGAGTGTCTTGCTCGTTCACGAAACCACAAAAGAAGTGTTGAGCGACGGAGGAGAACACACGTCGCTGGGCGCTGTGGAATTGGCACACAGAGACCGTGCCCAATACGATGCTGAGAGCAACGTCCTCAGCACCGTTCTCCTAGGATCCTGCCTGGTGCTGGCCGTTGCTTCAATTGTTCGGAAAAAGTAAGATTTTCTAAATTTAGGGCCGAGGTCTTCCATGAAATCGGAAAAAAGATTCCGAAAACTGGAAGAGAACCTCACATGAGGAAGAAGGTTTGATAAACTGCAAGGCCAATGTAGTATCATGTCAAACACATGGGAAGACGTCACTTGGGAAACCGAGACACCCCGAAAGGAATGGGTGGTGGAATATTACGCGAAGGTCGGGACCGACACCACGCACCACCTCTCCATCCTTCACGGCGAAGACATGGAGGACGTGCAGCGAATGCTGATGCAAGAGCTCAGGTCCACCTACACCGAGGCCACGGAAATCGAGGTCACGGTTCTGCGAATGGAAGAAATTGAAACCGAGCCCAACGCCGCCATGTTCAACGACACGTTCACGCCCTGATCACTCAATGGCACGGTAGACGAGCTCGATGTATTGCCTGTCCTCAAGGATGAGGTTCTCAAAGTCGTAGACCTGCTCCCGCGTGCTGGGATCCACTACGACATTGTTTTGATCGTCGTATGAATAAGTGTTGAGGTACATCAGGAATTCGTGGTTGTCGTCTACACGGTGGTCATCAAAACCTGTCTTGTCCATGTGCTTGCCCCAAATATCGAAGAATGCCTC
>JBMYQB010000082.1:0-3948 GCA_049600935.1 Candidatus Poseidonia sp. | reverse complement strand
GATTGACGACGAGCATGCCATGCGATTCCTGGCTACGTTGCAGTTCGCCTACAAGCACATCGGGTACACCCTGTACATCGACCATGCCACCATGGTGCGGCCACGCTACGAGCGACCAGAGCCGGTTGAGGAGGCACCTGTTAGCCAACCAGCCAGTATGGAGGTGGCCTGAATGGGAGGGCCGTGTTTACAGTACGTGCGCCCGCCGTATGGCGAGCATGAGGAACGCTTGTGTCCATCGTGCACGGACAACTTCCAGGTTGTATCAGGTGGCTTCGAGTACGATGGCATCACATGGCACTCCGTCGAACAGGCATTCCAATCGCTGAAATTCCCAATGGGGAGCATCGCTCAGCTCGAAATTGAACGTGCAGCCCCTCGACCAGACGAGAGCGAAGCGAGTTACAGCATGAGGACATGGTCACTGGGACAACCTCGCAGGGACACCAGCATGCGTGAAGATTGGGAGCAGGTCAAGGTCAAGGTCATGACCGTGCTCAATATTGCCAAGTATGCATCCTCAGTGGACTACTGCTTCGACCTGATTGAAACAGGTACCAACCGAATACTCGGTCAACCGAGTACGTGGAATTGGCCGTACTGGAATGCTGCGATTCAAACCTACATCCGAACCGAGTTGCACAAGGGCACTGATCTTCACGAGTTGTTGCAGATCATCGACGTCATGGAACCAGAGCAAGTCGAGTTGCTCCTCAGCGAGTGCTACGATTTCAACGCCTCATCTGAGGCCTTCCGGAACTATGCAACAGGCACCTTTGAGCTCGCACAAGTCACCTATTCCTGCGACCCACCTAAAGTCGTCATCCCACAGGATTCAACCAACTATACGATTTCACTGTTTAACGGAGAGCTCGTCATGGCTGATGTACACGATTTCCAGGCCACCTTCAATCGGTATCAGCCGGATGTCGTCATTACGATGAGCAGTAAGCCTCCTGCGTTCCCGGAGGTGGCGTATGAGGGCGAGTGGCTGTTCAGGAATTTCGGAGGGTACGACCTGCTCAACATGGATGCTATGGGCACGATTGCTAACGAGGCCATCGATGCACTACAACAAGGAAAGACGGTGCTCATCCACTGCCTCCGTGGCCAGGATCGTACAGGCATCATCGCAGCTGCGCTCATCTACGCCGGATACGACCACCCTGACATCGATGACCGACTTGAAATCATCATGACCAAAGCGCGCATCAAGAAAGATGGGTATTGGTTTGGGCCGAATGGAGCGTTCAATCGCTTTGGATATCGGAGAATAGCACATATTCTTTCGTTACATTTGAAAACCAGTCGCTACTGACCCATTGTAAATGAACGGATATAACAAAAGTCGAACCGAGGCATGAGCCACTTCCTACTGAATCAGATTTGGGTTTCGCAGATGATTGTAAATAATTCCGTTATTCCCTTTGAAACCAGTGTATTCTAGAGCACTGTCCGCCATGAGAACTTCTTCTATCGGTGAATCTGATGCCCAATTTCCCTCTTCTTCTATCGAATAGCGGTCGGAAAGATAAATCAGTCTTTGATTAGACGATCCACGCCAAAGCAAGTTTATGTCATGTTTCTCAGGGACAAACGGGCCACAACAGAGCAAATCAATTTGCGCAAGTAACGCTTGAACATCTGTATCAGTAGCTTGCTGAAGGAATTCAACCTCATACCCAGTAAAGACAAATACGCTCAGATCAGGACGCTCCCCGCGAATACATTGAAGCAATTTTTTGACTGCATGCGCTTGTTCAAACGGCTCCCCGCCGCTTATACTAACACCCTCAATTCCGTCTAGAGAACAAATCCAAATAGCGAGTTCTTCCGGTGGAACGATGTTTACCTTCCTGTGCGGGTGAGTAGCGACGCTGTAACATCCATCACATCCAATTGTGCAACCTTGAACCCAAATCACGCACCGGATGCCGGGCCCGTTGGCACGGCTGTGCGATAATGTTTTTGAGATGTTTAAGAAAGTAGCATCGGTCATTCACCTCACTCCCTCAATGAAAATGCAGTTTGTCCGTTCTCATCTCCTGTAATGGAAAGGGTAAGCTTTCGCGTCCCAATCTGGTGAAGGCGGTCAAAGATGAACAAACTCATTGGGTTGACGATCTTTTGTTCAATGATATTGATGAGACCACGGCCGCCGTGACCTACTTTGCCTTGTCCGACGAGTTTCTGAACGTACTCCTCATCCAACTCCAATTCAAGATTGAAATTTTCGAGCAGATGTTGGCGAATACCCGTGAGTTTGGCGTTCATGATCTTTGAGCGGATGCTTGAATCGGTTATGAAATCAAACACGATGATGTTGTCTCCAAAACGGTTCAGCAACTCAGGTCGTCCAAGAGTGTCATTGAAGTGGGACTGAACAGCGTTCATGAAATGAGCCTTCGTTTCGTTGTAAGATTTGCTTGGATTTGCATCCCCTGCTCCAATATTTGAGGTGAAGATGATGACCGTCTCTGAGAAGTGAACGGTTTGCCCGCGCCCATCGGTCAAACGACCGTCTTCCAAAATTTGAAGAAATTTGTCAAGCACACGAGGGTGTGCTTTCTCAATCTCGTCAAACAACAACACGCTGAACGGCTTTTCTGCAACCGCGTTGGTCAGTTGCCCACCTTCTTCAAATCCGACATAACCGGGAGGAGCTCCAATGAGTCTCTGATCTGCGTGTTCTTGACTGAACTCTGACATGTCAAAACGAATGCAGTTGTTTTCATCTCCAAAAATGAATTCTGCAACAGATTTGGCAAGTTCCGTTTTCCCAACACCTGTTGGTCCAACAAAAAACAACGTCCCTTTGGGTTTGGTCATGTGGCGTGAATGCTGAACACCCGCAAGGCCAAGGAAGGCTCGGATGATCATCGTCACCACCCGCTCAACGGCTTCATCCTGTCCCTTGACTCGTTTTTTGATGATATCTCGGGCTTTGGCGACTTTTTCTTCGTCGAGTTGTGTCCATGGAGACTCTTTTTCTCCAAATCGGTACAAGTTGACCATATCGTCCACGCTGAGTGTTGTTTCGCTTTGTCGCGACAGAGCGGCCATGTTTCGAATATCAACGGTGGTCATGCCGTCAGTGACCTCGGCAAGAAGTTCCATTGCCCCCTGATGGTTTGAGTCGTCTTTAACGATGAAATCGTTGGCCATCATACCCAAGACACTACGCCGTTCAGTTAATCCTGGCGTGGGAATGTTGATGATTTTCACACGGCTATCATGGTTGTAGAATTTCGGGGGTAGTGCCCCGAGTGTTGGCGTGATTACCACCAGTAAACCAGTCGGATGGTTGAACGCTGTTGAACTCATTTGGAAATCATTTGGTTCTGCGATGGCTTTTGAGAGGTTTGTGAGTTGCTCCCTCTCTTCTGCGTCTTGCTGATTGGACGTTGTGATGAGGTTCTCTGACCAATCAACAATAAACATTGAACGCTGATTCGTGTTCGCTGTGAGCACTGTCCGCATGGCTTGAAATGCTTGGTTGGGGTCTGTGTAGGCGCCTGCTGCTACCCCTCCATCGTTTTGCGTTTCATCGCCGAAATCGATGTCGTAGTCATCTCCTTCTTCCTCAACCAGCGAGCTTCCTTGGACAAGGTCGTTGAATGTGGAGAGTTGTGAGCTGGTTGGAAACGAAAGTCCGTCAATGCGGTCCCAGGTTCCTTGAAGAGTGAACATGTCCTGAAGTTGCTCACGAACAGCTTCTGCGAGGCGTAGGGTTCGTCCGTCTGAGGTTTGCCAAACATCCCGAACGTTTCCGTATAAAATCAAGCATCGTCGAAATCCAGCTTCACGGCGTATTGATCGTTTCCATTCCATCATTGTCCACTCCCTCCCATGGTTCGAGTATTGCCTCCTGTTGGAAAACCCTTACTCCCTTTTGAGATTCGATCCGGGTTTTTCCAGTTATGTTGAACAGGCCCCGATTCTACACCA
>JBMYQB010000081.1:0-4058 GCA_049600935.1 Candidatus Poseidonia sp. | reverse complement strand
GGAAGCGAGTCAACATCCTCGCACCGGGTTATGTCGACACCGACATTCTCGCCGGCGACAGTCCTGAAAAGCGCCAACAACGGGAGCAAGAAGTTCCGCTCCAGCGCGTGGGTTCACCTGATGACATGGCGGCCACCGTATCCTTCCTTGTCGGTCCCGATTCAGCCTACATCACGGGAGCCATCCTTCACGTGAACGGGGGACTTTATCTCCCCTGATTCGGATGTTCATGCGGGTGAATCCATGGTGAACGACTGGGACGACGATGGTTCGTTTGAGGCACTGGCCGACCAACCGCTGCTTGAGGTTGACCTGACGCAACGCAATCCGTTTGACCTCTCGAAGGCACTCGAAGGGGCTGCGCTTGAGGCCCTCAATCCCTCCGTGAAACGGTTTCAATTGCATGCCGAGTTTTCACCTGCAGGAGACCAGCCAAATGCAATTGAGGAATTGATTTCTCAATTGGAAAATGGACAAGAACGCTGTGTGCTGCTCGGCGTGACGGGGAGCGGGAAGACCTTCGCCATGGCGCACATCATTGAGAAACTCAACATCCCCACCCTCATCATGAGCCACAACAAGACGCTTGCACGGCAGTTACATCAGGAAATGGTCGGGTATTTCCCGGACAACGCCGTGGAATATTTTGTTTCACATTACGACTACTATCAGCCTGAGGCCTACCTCGCCAAGCGAGACCTGTACATCGACAAAGAACTCAGCATCAACGAGCGGATTGAACAGGAACGTTTCGCTGCCGTCGCCTCGCTTGTTTCTCGCCCCGATTGTGTTGTCGTCTCCTCAGTATCGTGCATCTACGGTTTGAACCCGCCAGAGACCTTCCTTGAGTACCATCTGCGATGTCATGTTGGCCAGGCCATCGAAACCAGTGACCTGCTTCGGGAATTGATTGAACTTCAGTATCGGCGAACCACCTCTGACCTCAAACGTGGCGAGTGCAGGGTCCGTGGGGAAGTGGTCGACATCTGGATGCCAAGCCGGGACGACCCCCTGCGTATTGTTTTCGACTTTGACGGCATCAAGAGCATCCAAATTTGCGATCCCGTCAGTTGGGATGCTTTGGACACGCTCGAGGAGGCGTGGATTCACCCCAAGGAGTTCTTCATGACCAGCCCTGAACGCTTTGAGGCCGCTCTCGAGTCCATTGAAACCGAATTGAACGAACGTAGCAAGTGGTTTGCGAACCAGGGCAAGGAACTGGAACGGTATCGTCTTGAGCAGAAAACGGAGTACGACCTTGAAATGCTTCGGGAAATCGGGCATTGTCAATCGGTAGAAAACTACTCCCTGCACTTTGATGGCCGTGAACCGGGGCAGCGTCCGTACTGCCTGCTCGACTTTTTCGCTGCGTGCGCCAACCAATTCCACGGAGACCCGAAGAAGTACCTCGTTATCATGGACGAATCCCACGTCAGTCTTCCACAAGTTGGCGGCATGTACCACGGTGACCGTTCACGAAAAGAGAGCCTCATCACGCACGGATTCCGTCTGCCAACGGCTGCCGACAATCGGCCGCTGAAATTACCCGAATTCCAAAGCCTGGTGCCACAAATGGTGTATGTCTCTGCCACGCCTGGCGAACGTGAACTTCGCCATTTGTGTGAAATCACCGGTCAGTCCGTGCCCAACGGGCTCTTGCACTCGCCTTCAGGAGGCGGTGCGGGTGAGGCTGATTTGGCCAAGAAACATCCCGAAGCGGAATCGATGTACGACATGCTCCAGAGCATTCAGGGCATCGCCAAGATGGAACTCCGGCCAACGGGCCTTTTGGACCCCGAGATTGAAGTTCGTCCTACGGCCGGCCAAGTCAATGATTTATTGACGGAAATCAACGCTCGAATTGAGCGACAGGAACGGTGTTTGGTCACGGTGATGACCATCAAATTCGCAGAAGAGGTGGCTGCCTACCTCAACCGAATGGGCGTAAAGGCGCATCATCTCCACTCTGAAATTGATACGATTGAGCGCACCGAGATCATCAATGCACTCCGTCTTGGTCACATCGACGTCATCGTGGGCATCAACCTCCTTCGAGAGGGATTGGACATTCCTGAAGTCAGCCTCGTCGCCATCTTCGACGCAGACCGTCAAGGCTTCCTTCGTAACGAGCGCAGCCTTCTCCAGACCATCGGTCGAGCTGCACGGAATCAAAACGGCAAGGTCCTCCTGTATGCCGACGGGTTCTCTCCCGCCATGGAGGCGGCCATCCGCCAAACACTGGAACGGCGGCAACGTCAACATGCGAACAACGAGGCCCTCGGCATCACGCCGAAAACCATCGTGAAGGCCCTCCCGGTCATGGGCGATACCGAGAACGACACCATCAGCGGCACGACCACTTCAAGCGACGGGAAGCGCCGCCTGATAGCGAAGAAAGGTGGACGCAAGGACGGGGATTGGGCCCAACGTCTTCGTTTGGGAGCAGGGGCATGGGGCTCAACAGAAGCAACAGAAAATTCAATTGAAAATTCAAATACCCAATTGACGTATGATGAACCTGACGATGTAGCGGCACATCTTTCACCTGATGAGCGTGCTGCGCTCATGGAAGAGTTGCGAAAAGCGATGAACGAAGCGGCAAAAGACCTCGACTTTGAGCAGGCGGCTCGCTTGCGAGACCGTTTGCACGAGCTCGAACGCTGGAACGATTGACGCTGAGGCCTCAAGGGCCACCTTCATGAAGCAAAGCCTCGAGTCGCCGTCATGGCAGTGGACCCTGAAGCGTTTGATGTGCCCGTTGTGGACTATGATTTCTCCAAGGCGACCAGCCCAAGGGCACTCATTGACCAAATGGCTCAGGCCGGTGGATTTACCGCCACAAAATTTGCTGAAGCCCGCCAAATTCTCTCCGACATGAAGGCTGAAATTGATGCCGTGGACGCAGATGCGTCCAAGGTTACGAACTGGTTGTCCTTCCCAGCCTGTCTGTGTGCAACGGGCACTCGTGGTTTCTTTGTCGAGGCCATGAAGCGACGGATGTTCAACGTCGTGTCAACCACGTGCGGAACGCTCGATCACGACATTGCACGAGCGTACAAGCACTACTATCACGGTTCATTTGACCTTGACGATGTTGAATTGGGTGAGCACGAATTGATGCGGCTTGGCAACGTGATCGTTCCCAATGCATCCTACGGGGAAATCATTGAAGCCGTTGTCCTTCCTGTGCTTGAAGACATTTACAACGACCGTCTGAAGCAAACTGGGAAAACAGGCGCAGATGCGTGGCTTGGATTTGGCTCCATCCACCTTGTCTGGGAGCTTGGCGAACGCATTGGCACGCCGGATACACTCATCTATTGGGCTGCGAAGCATCGCATTCCCGTGTGCATTCCTGGCATCACCGACGGGTCCATCGGCGCTCAACTGTTCATGTTCCGTCAAAAACATCGGGATTTCCACCTCGACACCCTGGCTGATGAGCAAATCATGAGTGATTTGACCTGGGACGTTGAAACTTCGAACGCGCTCATGGTGGGCGGAGGCATTTCCAAACATCACGTCATTTGGTGGAACCAGTACCGCGGAGGTCTTGACAGCGCAGTCTACATCACCACGGCACCAGAGCACGACGGAAGTCTTTCTGGCGCACGCCTTCGCGAGGCCATTTCATGGGGGAAAATGCGACCAGAGGCGCCCCATATCTGCGTTGAAGGAGATGCAAGCCTGCTCCTTCCTCTGCTCGGGGCTGATTTGTTCAGCGAGCCCTACAAGGCGTGATCGCTTTCGAGCATGGCGATGGTGAACATCAGACTTTGGCGTAGCGGTGTTCTTGGCCTCCACCCTTCCCCGGTTGATGCTTCAAGGAAGGCGTGAATCGTAGTGAGCGAGGGTCGTTGGTTTACTTCTGTGGTCCTTTCAAGTTCGACCACTTTGACGGTGGGGATGCCGGTGGCAACGAGATGCTCAATATTGAAGTCGCCCGATTGCCCTGCCGATGTGCGTTGCATGAGTGCGGCGAACTCCGAATACGTATCCTCAATCGACCATGCACGCCGCCCCGACAGATTGTAGACGCACCGTTCAGGGGCTCCTTT
>JBMYQB010000080.1:0-4064 GCA_049600935.1 Candidatus Poseidonia sp. | reverse complement strand
TCACAACGAAAGACTGGGTAAATTGGTTGCAGGCAGTAAGATCGATGCATCGTGGTTGAATACGTACCGAGCAATGATTTCAGCGAGTTCTTCATCGTTGAACATGTGGATGCGCTCTTGGCCGTTGCCGACCGCCGGTGCGAAGAGTTGCAAGCCGAAAGGTTTGGCGAGGCGGGAAAGCGCAATCTTTGCCGCACGGACGGTGTTGGCACCACGAACACCGCTCTCTGCGAGACCCATGCCGAGGCTGTGAATGAGTTTCCCCTGCCGCACGCCATAACCGCCTGCGGCCGCCATAACGCCCAGAATAATGAACTGGTCTCGTCGGGATGCATCCCAACGGTGTGGGTCGCCCCTAAATCGGTCGTGAAGTGCTTCGATCAACGAGTGGTGAGCCTCATCGAGGTGGTCCGGATTGAGTGGAGGGACATCAACGGGTGGCGTCATCGTGCTTTCTTTTGGAAGAATATCATCAAACGGCGTCCATTGGTAATCGGCAAGTAGCCAGTTGTTGAATTTCTTCGAGAGGAGGGGGTCGGCGCCTCTCCACGACCAAATGCTTCGCTGGAGCATTTCGGGTGCAATCGAGTCAAAGACTTCTGGAGCTTCCTCTGAGAGTGTGCGGAAGGCTTCAAGGAGTTTCTGGAAATACAATTCTCGCTCTTTATCCGATTTTGAATTGTATTTTTTCGCTACGTAATAATCAAAATCAGGTTTTGATTTTGCGTAACTTCTCTCTGAACGAGAGTCTTTCATGTTTTGACCCTGTGCCGTCGTCGTTATATGTTCTTTTGTTTCTGTGTGTTGTGTTGATCTCATCTTTGTCCCTCTTTCGGGCGCAAATCCATCTTATTGTACCGTCTTATGCGTTTTTTTTTACATTCAATGGGCGTTCATGGAAACTGCCGCTGATTCTATGTGCAAGTGAGTGAATATATACTCTGGTTACTCAAAAACGCTTCATCATGGACCTGTGAGGCCCAATGATGCCGATGTCGTATGGCTCATCGATAAGGACCCAACCCTGCGATTGGTAGAACGGTATGGCGTGTTGTCGTGCTTGCAAGAAGCCTGTTTTGCACTCAAATTCATCTGACATGAGTCGTTCAAGTTCCTGCAATACCCTTGCTGCGTGCCCTTGACGTTGATGCGTTGGCAAAGTCCCCATCTGTCGAATTTGAAAGGCGGGCCGTGGAACGGCATCATCCGCAAGCGGCCCAAATGCTGGAATCTGGGCTGCGCCCGGTCCTTTGTGGTCCATGCCAGAACCGTCAGCATGTTCTGGAATGATGTGAGCTCGGCCAACGGCGATGACCTTCCCGTTTTGCTCAGCCCAGGCGTGAACGGCTTCCGCATCGTCGTCAAGACGTTCGCTGCCCAACACCATGCCGAGCGGTTGACGAAGAACGGCGTATCTCGTCTGAAAATACGCCTCATGAGGCATGCCGTGAAGAGAGAACATCATGGGAATCAAAAGGCGCCAAAGGCAAGTGCCAACAACAAGAAGAACAGGAGCGGGATAAGGACCACACCCACGAAGGCCGAGGTCACAAGTCCCCAACCGAGCGAACGTTTGCCTTTGACAAACGCCGTTATGGTGGCAATAAGATGGATAACAGGAAGCAGGCAGAACGCCATCCCAACTGGATTTTCCTCGTATTCAAAGCGCTCATCGAAGTAACTGAGTTCAATCGAGATAAATTCTGCAGAGGCATCCTCCAACGCAAACACCATCGTTTGGTTTGCCACGTAGTAGGTGCCAATGTCGGCATCGTCCGATTGGTAATTTGATTCGTTCGTTTGATAGATGGTGGATGTCATGCTCCCGTATTCGTTCCAGACGTTGATGTAGATGGTGTGACCTTCGTGTTCAATGAGTCCGAACGCCGACTCGAACCGTTCATATTGTGTTGGCGAGACCTGCACGGAATAATTCACGGCGTCTTCGCTCTCCGCCCTGACGGTTTCGTATCGCCAGGGGTCCTCCCACTCCGGCTCCAAGGCAGCAGCCAAAATGGTAACAACCCCAAACACGGCGAACGGAACGAAGAGACCGAAAAAGAATTGACCCCACCGAAACCCTTCGTTGTTGCTTGGTTGTGGAGTGACGAACACCTGTTGACCGGACATGGTCGTGATGTCGCCCGTTAATTGAGGCGTTGGTGCGCCCCACGCATTGGTGGGCGCCGAAGCTGCGGTGTTGTTTGCGCCCAAACTCCCTACCATCTGAGGCGTTGGTGGGACCGTGGATTCACCCGATGCTTCACTCACATCCTTGGCATCGATGGCAAAGAACGGCTTTTCACCGCTCGAAGAAGGGGAAGGGGTGTCGTCTTCTGCCACGCTTTGCCCTCGTTAGGAAGCCGTTTAAACAATCCTCTGAGGTTGCCACGGAAGCCGAAGGCGCGTTGAAATAGGTCGTGCCGCTGGGCGTGAACACAGCACGGATGTCAGAGTGGCTATGAGCGGGACTGCAGATCCTGAGACCGGAGTTCGAATCTCCGTCCGTGCTCCAAAACCCTTCTCACGTTGAAAATATCATACGAGCCTTCAAAGCCCAATCACGCGAGCCTGCATCACTGTTCTGGAGGGAAAAGCATGCCTGAATTGAATCCCCGTCTTGCCGAGGTCGGTTCTGGATTTGCTGCGTTCCTCGCGCCGCCCGGACCGGAAGTGGTGCGATTCACGGTAGGCCAACCTGATTTTGATACCCCCGCACCCATCGTCGCAGAAGCCAAAGCTGCGCTTGACCGTGGTGAAACAGCCTACACTCGACCGCAGGGGTCTGAATCCTTGTGCGCCGCCGTTCAAACTCACCTCACGCAGTTTGATATTCACGTCAATTCTGAAGATGTGGTGGTCACGCCAGGGTGCAAACAAGCGCTGCTTTACGGAATGATGGCGACCATGGCCCCCGGCGACGAAGTGCTGCTCCTCTCACCCGCCTGGCCCTCCTACGACGGCATGGTTCGATTGACGGGCGCCACGCCGATTCACGTCCCCGTTCGTCGGGACAATTACCATCCCGATTTTGACGCTCTCGAGCAACACGTTTCCTCGAAGACGAAGGCCATCATCCTCAACTCGCCCAACAATCCTACGGGGGCCGTTTACACTCGAGAAGAAACCAAAGCCATCGTGGAGTTTGCCATCAAACACGACCTTTGGATTCTCGACGACATGATCTATTCCACGCTGGTGTGGGTCGAAGGTGGCTACACCTCACCCTGCGCCTTTGAAGGCGGGCCTGAGCGAACCATCACCATCGGTGGCTGGTCAAAGGGATGGGCCATGACGGGATGGCGATTGGGTTGGGTCACCGGGCCGAGCAACGTGATGGACGGCGTGAAGAAGGTCAACGTCAGTGCTGCAACGCACGTTCCAACCTTCCTGATGCCCGCTGCAGAGAAGGCGCTCGAATTGCGTGAAGAGATTGAGGTCATGGAAGACGCCTTTGCCGAACGTCGTGTTGCGATTCACGAGGCATTCTCCTCGCTGCCTGGCATCGTTGTGCCCGAACCTGAAGGAGCGTTCTACATTCTGTGCGACATCACCGGGACAGGCATGTCCGACATGGAATTCGCCACCGAAGCATTGGAAAAAGCCCAGGTGCAAGTCATCCCTGGCTCGCTGATGAAGGGCGGTGAAGGTCTGATTCGTGTCAGCTATGCCACCTCGCTGGAGAACATCCACGAAGGCGTGCGCCGGCTTCGCGAGTGGCTTGAATCACGCAACTGAAAGAGCCTCAATAGCCTCTCGGACGTACAGAACACCCGTGATCACCAACCCAACCATGATGCCTTTTTGGATGTCGTCGCTCTTCCATTTTTCAAGCCAGATTCGCCCGATTTGAGCCCCGAGCAGGGCAGCGAGGACGAAACCAACAAGCAAGAAGGGGTCCACGGTCAAGACCGACACATCGTGCCACAGATAAATCGGAATTCTGGTCATATCAACGACCAAGGCGAGGACGGCTGCAGTGGCAGCGTACTCTGATTTGTCCGGTAACCGTTGCTTGAGAAACATTGCACGGAGGGCTCCTTGGTGTCCGGTTAAACCTCCCA
>JBMYQB010000079.1:0-4269 GCA_049600935.1 Candidatus Poseidonia sp. | reverse complement strand
GATTCTGTGCTGGTGGGTGACGCTCTGTTTGGTTCGACAAAAATTGATTCGCAAATCATCAACGATCCGCTCGCGATTGCTCGTGCCGCCATCGATGCCTACCGTGAAGGAAAGAAAGATGCGGACGATGCATGAGATAAGATGATTGATGGATGCTCGTACCGGGATTTGAACCCGGGTCGAAGGAATGAGAGTCCTTCATGATGGGCCACTACACTATACGAGCGTGGTAATTTTCCCGACTTGCCTTTCCTATTTAGCCATCTCGCCACGTACGCTTACGGACGAGTGAAGCAGGTTTCGTTTCAGTTTAACTGAAAATGAAAACTGAAAAACGAGCGACTGCTCCTTGTATCGTGATTTTCTTCAACTTGACCCCTCTTTCGTCGCTTCATATACCACCGCCAATGAATGCTGACCATGGAACAACCAAACCTTCCAACCAACCAACGATTTGCTGACATGGTCGCTTCGGCCCCTGGACGAACGACGCCCGTGTGGGCGAAGAACAGCCGAACAACCCTCGCTCATACGACAGGACGCTTGCCAGAGCGAGCCAAGCAGATCGGATGGCAACCGTTTGCCGGACCGGGCGCAGCACCATCCGCCCGACCGATGTCGACCAGCATGCGTTCCCTACGTCGTCGTGTTGTACGAGGTGAGGCTTGATGAGTCGCACACAACGCCTCAGAACCGAGATCCTCTCCTTCCTCACCGAAGTGGGCGAGGCCAACACCACGACCATTCTCGACCACGTGAATCAGCGATTTCGATGGGGTGCTACGATGAACCAGCTTGGTAATGTCTTGGCGCGAGACCGCCGCTTTGTCAAAGTTGGATTCGATGAAGGCACCGACATCGGCGGATTTCGCATGCGTGTTTGTGTGTGGTCCATGGCGACCGCTTGAGGCCAAGCAATCAAGAATCGGCTTGCCTTGCCCCTACCCATGGCAGGGAGCATCGGTGCCTATGTGGAATTGATGCGACCAAAGAATCTGGTGCTCGCAGGAGCAACGGTCCCGCTCGGAGCCTACTTCGCTTTGATGAGCGATGGCGAACCGTTCCCCATCTTGGCCGTGGCACTCCACGCCCTTGCCGTGATCTTCTTCACCGGTGCAGGGAACGCCATGAACGACATCAAGGACGCCGATATCGACCGCACGGCGCATCCACAACGCCCGCTTCCCTCTGAACGTTTAACGCTGAAACAAGCCAGAGGCTTTACCACCCTGCTTTGGGGATTGAGCCTGGCAGCACACGTTGCTGGTTTACTGGCCGTTGAGTCCCAAGTTGATATTTACTTACCTACGGTCATGATTTACATTCTGGCCGTTGTCTTGATGGTTTCTTACGACCACGGTCCAGCAACAAAAAACCGAGGTCTATCGGGAAACATCGTCATCTCGTTGTTGGTCGCTGCCGTCATTCTCTACGGAGCGGCGGCGGTTGGTGGCATTCGTTCAGGCGTGATTTGGTGGATCTTCGGCGTGGTGTTCTTGACCAACCTTGCCCGTGAGATGGTGAAGGATTGCATGGACATGGAATCCGATGAGGGAAGTCGCCAGACATTGCCGATGGTTTACGGGAAAGACAAGGTTCGAATGGCGGCCTACGTTGTGTTAATGGGCGCTCTGGTTTGCCTCTATGTCCCCTTTTGGAAAGGCCCCTTTGCCTTCGGTCAGTTGGTGCTTCAAACGCCGGCCATTCTCACGCTCATCACGCTCAACGGGCCGCTCTACAAGGGTGAGGATGCCCTCGTCGCTGGTCGAATACGTGTGGCCATGTTGCTTGGCCTCGTTGGGTTCGTCCTTGCGGGCGTTCTTTAATCAGACAAGACCCATGAACTCGCCCATGGCGTCCCATGCACCACGGTTGATGAGGTAGGTCATGAGCGACATTTGAGCCCACATACGGTTCTCAGCCTGGTCGAACACGATGCTCTGCTCGTGGTCCATCACCCAATCCGTTACTTCCTCACCGCGATGGGCTGGCAAGCAGTGCATGAAGGACCAAGCATCGTCCATGTGAGCGATCATTTCCTCGTTGACCTGATAGCCATCAAAGGCTTGCATTTTGTCTTTCAAATGCTCTTCGCCCATGGAGATGAAGACGTCCGTGTAGACCACATGCGCTCCCGAAACAGCCTCGACCGGGTCGGTGGTGTGCATCACGTTGCTCCCGTTTTTCTCAGCGTGGGCTTTGGTGCGTTCAACGACGTCCTCTGCCGGCTCATAGCCTTCAGGACAGGCGTACCGGATGTCGATGCCCAGCATGGCGCAGGCCAACATGAGGTCGTGAAGGACGTTGTTTCCATCGCCCACCCAAGCCACGGTGAGTCCTTCGGTGTCGTCGTGATGTTCCATGACCGTCATCAAATCAGCGGCCGCTTGGCACGGGTGGTGTTTTGCGGAAAGGGCGTTGATGACGGGGACCGTGGCGTGCTTGGCCAGTTCTTCCACATCGGCGTGAGCAAAGCAACGGTAGGTCATGCCGCCCAAGAAGCGAGAGAGGACTTGGGACGTGTCGCCAACCGTTTCAGATTTACCGAGTTGGATGTCGTTTTTCAGAAGCGTGAGGGCGCTTCCCCCCAGACGCTGGACACCCACCTCAAACGACACTCGGGTACGCGTGGACGGCTTTTCGTAAATGGAACCGATGGCCAGCGTGTCAAGTGGGAGGAAATTCAACGCCACATCGTCGCCCTGTTTCCAGAGCCGCTTGAATTCAATGGCCCACTTGAGAATGCCTTCAAAATCTTCGTCTACGTCATCAATGGCCAGCAGGTGTTCAACCATGCCGATACCAATTCAAGGCGGCTTCTAAGCGTTGTGCGCTCAGTTCTTTTCGTGCTCAATATCGGACGCAAAGCCATCACGAGCGTCGCTCATTCCACCGAACAGGGCTTGAGCAAAGGTCAGAATATCGGCCAGTCCTTCCTCGAGTTCGGATGAGAGCGGTGTGAGCCCAGGTGCTTGGGAAAATTCCTGCATCATGCGAAGCTGATTGATGGCAAATTCGGTTCGTTGCCCACCTGCCTCGTCGTACAGGGCGAGTTCTAAGATTTCCAAACGTTCGGACCATTCGAGAATCTGTTCCAAATCGTCGGGGTCGAGCAGGTCGGCCTTTGAGAGGAAGTTCTTGGTTGGAAGCCCGAGACGGAATTCCACGATGGATGAAAGCAACATCTGGGAGACAAATCCAGAAGGCGACCTGGACAGCATGGGGTCGAAGAGGTAGATGATGGCGGATTGTTCACGACCGAGCGTCTCGATGAGATGGTTGCTCGCTTCTCGGAAGGCGAACAGTTCGACTTGGCCCGGTGTGTCCACGATCATCATTTCACCTGAAAGGCTGTGAAGTTGGTCGGCCACTTCGCCGGCCTGCGCAGCGAGAAGGTCGGCAGCAAGGATTTGCGCACCGTTGGGGCCGAGGTCGTATTCGTCCATCACTTCGGTGAGCGAGATGAGGTCCCGCACGTCAAATTCGGCGTCGTAGTGCACACGTTCAGCACCGGGGTCAAGGTTGACAGCAATGACTTCCGTCTCGAGAAAACGGGACCAGCGCTGAAAGGATGTGACGAGGGATGATTTTCCTGCTCCAGCCGTGCCAACCACGAAAAGAACAGGCGGGGAACTGTTGTCCATACCGACCATGGATGTCCGTTCTGCCGACCCTACAAGAAACCTCCTTTCAATCGGCGTTCCGTAAAGCGGTCCTCATCGTTTCGTTCAAATCATCGTTGGAGAATGGTTATGTGCTCAACATGTGTCCAAGAACTCGTCGCACCCGAGCGATGCTGAGGAATTAACGATGAGCGATGAGAAACCACCTATGCCTCCTGGCCTACCACCCATGCCACCCATGCCGCCCGGCGAAGCGCCCCCCGCTCCACCCGGCATGCCACCCATGCCGCCCATGCCACCCGGCGAAGCACCTCCTGCACCACCCGGGTTGCCACCCATGCCCCCGATGCCTGATGCGCCTCCCGCTCCTCCGGAAATGCCACCCATGCCTCCCATGACGGATGCACCTCCTGCTCCTCCAGAGATGCCGCCGATGCCGCCCATGCCTGATGCGCCACCCGCACCGCCTGAGATGCCGCCGATGCCTCCCATGCCTGATGCGCCACCCGCACCTCCTGAAATGCCTCCAATGCCTGACGCACCTGCTGCTGACCCGCTGATGGACCCGCTCGCCGCACCTCCAGCACCACCCGAGATGCCGCCGATGCCTCCAATGCCTGACGCACCTGCTGCTGACCCGCTGATG
>JBMYQB010000078.1:0-4291 GCA_049600935.1 Candidatus Poseidonia sp. | reverse complement strand
GAGGTGATGGCATGCGATGCGTCGATCACTGGAGCCTACTTGAGCGGGCGCAAAACCATCCCGTGGCCCACGTCGCGAACACCCCCGGGAAAACACCATCTCGTCGTGAAAGGAGCACGACACAACAACCTGCAAAACATCGATGCCGCGTTCCCGATCGGGTGCATGACCGCCGTCACGGGCGTATCAGGTTCAGGAAAATCCTCTCTTGTTTCCGGAATGCTTTGCAACGGGCGGTTCATCGTGCTGAGGTCATTCCCGGCCGTCACACCTCCATCGACGGGCTTGAACATGTCGACAAGACGATCATTATCGATCAGTCTCCCATCGGTCGAACACCTCGATCAAACCCAGCTACATACACCAAAGTCTTCGACGAGATTCGGAAGTTGTTTGCAGATACCAAACTCTCGAAAGAGCGAGGCTACAAGCCCGGCCACTTCAGCTTCAACGTCAAAGGTGGCCGTTGTGAGGCATGCAGCGGAGGAGGGTCCATCAAACTGGAAATGAACTTCCTCCCCGACGTTTGGATCACCTGCGATATTTGCAACGGAAAGCGATACACGAGAGAATGCCTTGAGGTGACATGGAAAGGACGCACCATCCATGATGTCCTTGAGATGCCGGTTGCGGATGCCGTGGAATTTTTCAAACATCATCGAAAAATTCACCGAACACTGGAAACATTGGACGCTGTTGGCTTGGGATACATACGACTTGGTCAACCTGCAACAACCCTCTCGGGCGGGGAAGCCCAACGCGTCAAACTCGCAAGTGAATTGCGACGCATGCCGAACAAACACACCGTTTACATCCTGGACGAACCCACAACGGGGCTGTCCTTCAGCGATGTCGCCAAACTGATCAGCGTCCTCCAACAACTTCGGGACAAAGGGCACACGATGGTCATCATCGAACATCATTTGGACGTGGTAAAGTCATGCGATTGGGTCATTGATCTTGGGCCAGAGGGCGGAGAGCGAGGTGGGCAAGTCATTGCGACCGGAACCCCAGAAGATGTTGCCGCTGTTTCTGACAGCCCAACCGGACAATTTCTTGCCTCCATGCTGAACAGATGAGAGCGTGAACTACAAAGAGCGCATGGGACAACCCCTCATCGTCCTCAAGGTCACGGTGCACCACATGCCAGTTACACGGGTAGAAATCACGCCACGTCAAGGCGAAGGTATGCGGGATGTGCGGGGCGATGTTGTTCGTCGTCAGTTGCAGGCAGATCATGGGGTCACCGTCGGACAAGTTCGATCGATTTGTGGCTACCTCATTGATGGTGAAACGCCATCAGACCACATCAACGAACGGGTCGACGACCTCTTTGCAGACCCCATCATCGAAATCGGCGCAACCAACACCAACCTTCTTTCTTCACCCGCCTTTCCAACGCCTGACATCGTGATTACCGTAGGCTTCAAACCAGGTGTAACGGACAACCCCGGAAAAGCTGCAACCGACGGGTTCCTCACCCTCTTTCCAGGGGACGTGAACGCACGCATCGCCACCTACACCACGTACGCATTTTACGCCGTGCCCGGCTCGTGCGACGCCATCTGGCTCGCAGACACCCTCCACAACGGATTGATTGAACGCGCCTTGGTTGCCGATGTTGACGCCTGCAAGGCTGGAGCATGGCCCGAACTTCATTTCCCAACCCCTCCAGAGCAAGTGTTCATTGAGCCACAATCCGTAAACCTGGAATGCCCCGATGAGGAACTCGAACACATCTCTGAGACAGGCCTCCTCGCACTCAACCTCAACGAGATGCGCGCCATTCAAGCACACTATCGTCAACCGTCTGTTCAAACCCATCGAGCAGCCGTTGGCATCGTTACGAATGCACCGACCGATGTCGAGTTGGAGTGCTTAGCACAAACATGGAGTGAACACTGCAAACACAAGATCTTCGCATCAAAAATACATCATGTTGATCGGGAAACGGGTGAAGACAGCATCGTTGATTCAATCTTCAAAACCCACATCATGAAGCCCACACACGACATGCAAAAGGAAGTCGATTGGCTCCTTTCGGTGTTTCACGATAACTCTGGGGTCATCGCTTGGGACGATGAGTGGAGCGTTTGCATGAAGGCGGAAACCCACAATTCCCCCTCTGCTCTCGACCCGTACGGTGGAGCAATGACCGGTATTGTTGGCGTCAACCGGGACATTCTTGGAACTGGATTGGGTGCTCGCCCTATCGCCAAAACCGACGTGTTCTGCTTTGGGCCACCCGACTGGGAAGGACACCTTCCCGATAACCTGTTTCACCCCTCGCGTGTGCTTCGTGGCGTGCATGCAGGTGTGCGGGTGGGAGGCAATGAATCGGGCATACCCACCGTCAATGGAGCTATCGTTTTCGATGACCGCTACATCGGCAAACCGCTCGTGTATTGTGGTACGGTTGGTATCATGCCACGAACCCTCCCCGATGGACGCCCCTCGCACATCAAAACCCCCGTAGCCGGCGACATCGTCTACATGGTGGGTGGTCGCGTCGGATACGACGGAATTCATGGCGCAACCTTCTCTTCTCTCGAATTAACCGAGGAGTCTCCGTCCAGTGCTGTTCAAATTGGTGACCCCATTACACAAAAGAAGATGCTTGATATGGTGCTTGAAGCCAGGGATGCCGGCCTCATTACCTGCATCACAGACAACGGCGCAGGAGGACTTTCATCTTCCATCGGGGAGATGGCAGAATACACGAACGGGTGTGAAATTGACTTGGCCAAAGTACCCCTAAAGCAAGCAGGCCTTTCGCCATGGGAAATCCTCGTTTCTGAAAGCCAGGAGCGCATGACGATCGCTGTAAAGCCACAAGACCAAGCGGCTTTCGAAGCCCTTGCATCCCTTCATGAGGTAGAAGCAACCGCCGTCGCCACCTTCACGTCAACCGGCATGTTCCATGTTCGGTTCGGTGACGCAACCGTGGCGTACCTTCCCATCGAATTTCTTCACGACGGCGTTCCACAACTTGAGCTTGAATCGGAGTGGGTGCGCCCCCAACCAACACCGTTCATCCCACCCAACGATGCAGACCACAATCACTTGCTTCATGCGATGCTGAAGCGACCAAACATCGCCAGTAAAGAAACCTGGGTGCGCCAGTACGACCATGAAGTCATTGCCCAAACCGCCATCAAACCTTTTGTTGGTGTTGAACGAGATGGACCGGGCGACGCCGGCGTTATTGCACCTTTGCACGGTAATCCACACGGGTTGGTGATTTCTTGCGGTATCGCCCCACGGTATTCGGACCTCGATGCTGGCGCAATGGCAGCAGCAGCCATTGATGAAGCGGTCCGCAATGCCGTGTGTGTCGGGCTTGACGTTGACAAAATGGCCGGCCTCGACAATTTTTGCTGGCCAGATCCCATTGAATCAGTCAAAACACCAGACGGCCGTTTCAAACTCGCTCAATTGGTCCGAGCGAACCGTGAATTGGAGCGGGTGTGCCGAGCATACCGTCTTCCTTGTGTGAGTGGAAAGGATTCCATGAAAAACGATTATGGAACTGGAAAGGACAAAATTTCCATTCCTCCAACGCTTCTCTTCTCCCTCTTTGGCGACCATCCCGATGTCCGATTCAGTGCAACCAGCGATTTCAAACAGCCCGGTGACAGCATTTACCTTGTTGGGGCGTCCATGCAGGAACTTGGTGCGTGTGAACTCGCTTACATGATGCAAGAGCAAGGATTGGCCGACGGTATTGGCGGCGAGGTTCCACGGCTCCTGGACCCAGTTACCAATCTCAACAGGTACCGTTCCCTTGCTGAATGCATTCGGCAGGGCTGGGTTCGAACAGCCCATGACTGCAGTGAAGGTGGCTTGGCCGTGGCCGTATCGGAGATGTGCATTGGCGGACGTCTTGGTGCCACGATCGACATTGATGGAACCGGAGAAGGCGATGTTTGGGGTCGGTTGTGGGGCGAATCGCTTGGAAGGATCGTCGTAGCCGTTCCGAAGAACCACGAACCCTCGTTTTTGGATTCAATGAAGGGCCACGCAATCACCGTTCTTGGTGAGGTCAACGCAACCAAAACACTCGAAATTTTGGACGGTGTAGATGAACTCATATCTCTACCCGTTGATCAACTTGTGACGGCGTGGAAAGGAACGCTTGATTTAACCGGGGGTGTGGTTTGATGCAGCCCCGTGTTGCCGTCTTGTTTGGGTTTGGCATCAATTGCGACCATGAGACCAAAGCCGTCTTCGAAATGCTGACGAGTCACTGACCGAAAATATCCGGTCGAGCCGAAGGGGGTGGCGGCTACAA
>JBMYQB010000077.1:0-4396 GCA_049600935.1 Candidatus Poseidonia sp. | reverse complement strand
CCACGGTTCAAGTTCCACTGCTTTGCCCTTCGAACGCAGTTTGGCACGCTCGCCGACCAAGGCCCACGCCGACTTTTTGCCGATGCCCGGAATCGCTTCGAGTTGTTTTTCGGAGACGGTCAGCGGGTCGAGCCCCACTTCCACGCCGGTGATGGAGCGGGCGCCGTGACCGGTGATCATCACGCTGGACTGGGTTTCGAGCGGAATCTTGTACTCCACGCCCACCAAAATGGGATAGGCGCCGATTTGCCGTCCAAAGGTAATGCCGGCCTTCCCGTGAACCTCCGGGGCGCGGTGGAGTTCCGTTTCGTGAACGGGCAGGCGTGTTCGTCCGTCGTGGGACTCCCAGTGAACGTCGTGAATGATATGACCTAGAGGAAACAATTCCTCCAAGAGTGGCTTGTCGATCTCGTCCCTGCACGCTGTTTTGAACGAAGTGAAGGCCTCAGAAGGGACCTCTTGGAAACCCTCGCCTTCCACCTGACGAATGTTGATGCGACGAAGCAACAAGCCTTCGCTACGGATGTCTCGAAGCAAGTCCATGTTCATGCCGTAGGTCGCTTCGGTCTCGCCGTTGAGGCCGGCGATGAAATTCAATCCCGGGAGCAGTTTGGGCAGGCCTCGTTCACCACGCACGCTGCCGTATTTGTTGATGAGTCGAATCGCCGTCTTGAGTTGCGCGGGGTCGCAGTTGAGCCAGTTCGCTTCGTGAACGCTCGGGTCGGCCGATTCCAAACCGAACGAGAGCACGGCGCCGTCGGACAGGGTTTCCACGAGCGTCTTGGTGATCGCTTCGGAGGGTTCCATATTCTCTGCGATGATCGAAGGGTTGCCGTTGTCGGTGTGAAGGATGCCAAGCCGCTCGTCTTCTCTCAGCCCGTGAAGCAGCTTCGCAATGGGTTCGGGGTTTGGAACGGGGTATTCCAGTTCACGAACGCCCTCGGCCATGTAGGTGTAGGTGTCGGTCATACCGCCCAGACGGACGTGGTGCACGCCAGCGTCGTGAGCGAGCCGTACTTCTTCGATGATGTCCTCAGGCGTTCGCCAAATCGGGACACCTTTCTTTGGCTCGATGCAAAACTTGCATCCTCGCTTGTAGCGCACACAGCCCTGGTAAACCTCCACTTCATACGTGAGCGGACCGGGCTGGTGTTCACTACCAAGGTCGGGGTGGTCGGTGACTGCTTTGCTTGCAGCACCGGCTTGTGCCCACGTCGTCCACTGCTCAGCCGTTCTCCGCTGGTGCTTCCACTCCCCTTTTTCGAGGAAGTGATTGAGCGTAGCGTCCGTGTCTTGGACGGCGAGGAAGAGGTTGGGGCGAAGCGGTGTCCAGCCTTGCTGTTTCCAACCTCGAATCGCCCAACCACCGAACAACGCCGGTGTCCCGTGAGGCAGGCTACGAATGAGGGTCTGGGTTTCCCTGAGGGAAATGGGCGTGCCACGCAGGTATTTCCCAGGGACGACCGCACCAGCAATACACACCACGCCGAGACAATCCTTCAGGCGCTTAGCAATGGATTCAGGGTCGTTTTTGAGGGCTTGGCGATAGCGGTCAACGGTCATGTATTCGTAAGCCAGTCCGGCCGTTTCCATGACGCCGCAGACATAGCGGACGTGAAAGCCAACATAGGGTGGAACACCAAAGGCAGCGGGTTCATCCTCGTAGCCGTCCAAGACCAACCAGCGTGGCTCGGACGATTCAACCATGGCTCAAGGGGCAGGGGTACCGCCTTCAATCCTTCTTTGGGCGGGGGCGTCGCTTGCGCTTCTTGCCGCCTTCTCCCTCTTCACGAAGGGCTTGGAGTTCCCGTGCAGATTTTCCTCCACCGTCGCCGCCTCGGTTTCCACCGCGGCCTCCACCTTTGCCGCCTTTGGCTTTGGCGATATCGACCTTGATGTTGCGGCCTTCTACTTCGCTGTTGTTCAGAGCCTTGACCACGGCCTCGCCCTTGTCCTTTTCAGCGATGAAGACGAATCCAAAGCCCTTGGCTTTACCACCGGGTCCGGTGGCGAGGATAACTTCGTTGACCGTTGCGTGAGCGGCGACCATCTCCTTGAGTTGGTCTTGGGTTGCGGAGAACGGTAAGTTGCCGATGTAAAGTTTGAGGCCTTCAGGCTCTTTTCGCTCTTTCTTGCCACCTTTCTTTTTGTCGTCATCGGCGTCGCGCACGCCGATTCGTCGACCGTTGATTCGATGACCGTCAAGCGCTTTGATGGCAGCCTCGGCCATGGATTTCTCGGCGTAGGTGACGAAACCGAAGCCTCGGTTCACGCCAGCATCGTCGGTCAAGACCACACAATCGGTCATGTCGCCGTGGGACTTGAACAGTTCACTGAGTTCGTCGGTGCCAACGTCCCGTGGAAGTCCACCCACGAAGAGGCGGGTTCCGGGCGCGGCTCGTTGGCGTCCGCCGCCACCGCGTCCACCGCCTTGGCCTTCGAAACGGAAGTAGGTGCGCTCTCGACCGTCTTCACGGACGTCGGCGGCGATGAAGGTGGCACGACCGGCGGGACCCTTGGCAAACATGGCTTCGGCCGCAGCGCCCCAGCGCTTGCCCGAGTTGTTGAGGGCGCTGGCGCCCTGGTCGAGTTCAGCCCAGCCAGCGCCGAAGTTGTCGGCGAGGGCACGGTAGGATTGGTGGCCGCACGTTGGGCACTTGACGTTCCAGTCGCCGTCGAGTTCCGCCACGAGGGTGTCGCCGCAGGGCGGACAAATGGCGTGAAGCACACCACAGTCGTCCCGCTCTCGGAAATCAAGGCGAACCACGGGTTCGACCTCCTTGATGACGGCACGGCAGACGTCTCGTCGGCGCATGGCGTCGGAGGTTTGGTGCATGAATCGGTCAACCAGTCCGGTGACGAAGAACTGGCCGTACAGGTGCTGAGGTTGAATGGAGCCGGGCTTGCCTTCGATGGCGAGGATCATGGCCTCACCGTTCTTCTCGTTGAGCTTCACCACTTCGCACAGCACCGTGTCGCCAACGACCGGTGCAACAATGGGTTTTGAGGCGGAAACGGAAATGGAGCCGTTGTCAACGTGGACGTAGCCGACCACGGTGGAGACGATGTTGCCGTCGGCGAGGGTGGTTCCTTCGCCGTGTTCGTGTTCGCCCTCTTTGGCGATGATGCTTCCGGGGGTGACGAGGCTCGCCGTCATGATTCTCATTCCTTGTGCAGGCATGGCCCGAGATGGGTCGCACACCGTTCGCTGAATTGAGGCGAGGGTTCCCTCCTTTTGAACCCCCCATATGGTTCATTCATCGGTTTCAGCGGCCAATTTCGCATGACCTTCTCGGAAAAACCGCCAACATTTCACGTCCGTGGCTCCTTTTCGTTGAGCGTGATGAGCGTAGGTGGGCGGAAGTCGAAACGTTGTTCGCAGCACGACTTCGCCCTCCCAGCCCGCCTCCTTGGCCATCGGCTCCAGGTGGGCGGCGTGGTCGCTGTGAAGTACATGGACCGCCTCAACCTTCGTGTTGAGGGCAAGTTCCAGAAACGGTCGGTCCGCTTTTGCTTGCTGAACGCCCCACGGTGGATTCATGATGATGAGCTCGGTCTCATCCAACGCTACGTCATCACGACCGACACGGGCAGCCAGCACCCTCGCCCGAGCAGCCAACGAATCGTCCAACCCTGCGAGGTTTTCCTCCAATACAGCAACGGCTGCAGGATCTGCTTCAACGAAGAGCACACGGGAGGCACCCAACATAAGAGCGGCGATTCCAAGAATTCCGTTCCCTGCTCCAAGGTCAGCAACGGCCCGTCCTTCCAGGCCATCGAGTTGGTCCACGGCCAACATCCAATACGCTGCCAAATCACCTTCCGTGGCATACTGTTCCAAGGTCACATTCGCACACGGGTGCGGCACAAGTTTTGACAGCGACATCGCCAGATGTTTCGGGCGCATTCGCCTCACCAACGTCGTTGTTGGTAGGGGTTGCCTTGCGGCTGTTGCGATTGCATTTGAAGGCGTATGCTGTGGATTTGTTGCGCTTCGATTCGGAGGCGCTGAAGGAGTTGCTCACCGGGTTGTTGATTGCCGCAGAATCGACAGAATCGAGTGCCATCGGGATGTTGTTGGCCGCAGTTGATGCAGAATCCCATGATGCTCCCTCTGTTGCTGTGAATTGAACGTGTGATTTAGACCTTCTCAGCCCATGGCGGTCATTTGCAAAAGAATGGGCCATGTCTCCAAACCTTCGGCAACGGCTCGCTCGCTGATGTCTTCCCATCGAGGATCGTCCATGAAGGCCGAAGGCTCAACCCCTGCGTCGATGAGTTCTTGGAAAAAGGCTCGCAACTCCACCTCAAGCTCGGAAATTTCAGGTTCCTCGTCCACCACTTCGGGGAGTTCAATGTTCTCCGTTTGGGTCGCAGGAGGCGCTTCGACAACCTC
>JBMYQB010000076.1:0-4534 GCA_049600935.1 Candidatus Poseidonia sp. | reverse complement strand
CGCTGGCGATGGTTGGAGCCAACCTTTGCGCCCATCATTCACTTCCGAACGATGAATTTCTCGTGGTCGACCCGCATCTTCTGACGGTGCTGACTCGGCCAACCGGGCCTCAGGCGACCACCCGGTTCGTTAGCCCATGTAGCTCAGCAACTCGAAGATGAAGGACACAACGGCCAACACGACAAACCCGGCAATCACCACCAATGAAGCGCCTACACCCTTCGCCAGGGAATACCGATTGGTCAGGGCAGCAAACCCAAGCAGGCCGATGATGCCCGCAGGGACCAAGGCGAAGACCAGCGCCTGATTGCGAGGCTGTTCCACTTCGTAGTAGTGCTGTTCCGCCCCGAAATCGGTGTAATCAATGCGAAGACCAATGGATTCGTTGGCTTCGCCGTTGAGCACAAACTCGGCGGTATGGTTGAGCTGGTCGTATTCACCGAGTTTTGTCCACTCAACTTCGCCGCCATCGGCGGCCCTGTACGTGTACATGCAGACGTTGTTTTGGGTTTGAACATCGCAGAATTCGTCGTAATCGGAAGCCTGCCAAGACGGTCCGATGTGGATTTCTGGGCGGTAAGCCAAGGACGGATTGTCTGGATTGAGGAAGATGATGTAGACGGTTTCTTCGATACCGTGAGAAACCTTTGGGTCTGCATCAAACTTGAAGACGCCGTCATCGTCGCTGTACAGCGTCACCTCCACCCGTCGGTTGAACTCCCATGCCCCGACCGAGAGCAGGCTGGTGTTGGTGAGGATGAAGAGCACCACAATCGGAAGCAAAAGACCGAACAAAAATTGGGAACCGCTGCTTTCAGGTACTTCTTTCTCGGGTTCGACAGACACCTCGACCATGGGCGCTGCCTTGACCTCTACAGTGGGCGGGCCTTCATCAAGAGGAGAGGATTCTTCCTCGTCAAGACCGGTGGTTTCGCCCGATTCGCCCATGGTGTCCCCCACAGGTGCGGGCCCGTATAATGCTGGTCCCTTTCATTTGGCTTTCGAACGTGCTCGTCGATTCGCGAGGTCGTCCTCGCCACTTCAACAGACGGACATAGGTTGGCCCTCGCCGGAATCGAACCGGCTCCTCTGCTTGCGCAGCGTGCACCGTACACCAAGGGCGGGCCGTAGCTCCTCCACCATTCCTCAACCCGAGACTCCTGCTTTCGCTTGCCCGTGTGCGAACACCGACCTCAGTCGGCGCACGAGCCGTCGTCAGGGAGGAATTGGAATTGATGAGGCATCGTCGCCACGTCCGTGTAGTCGTTCTCGTCCAGGCACACGACGGTCATCTCCATCGGCGCCCTGCCCATCATCGGGGGCAGGTCATCGTAGTAGGCCATCACGGCCCTCATGACTTCCCCCAACGACGCCGTGCCGTGGGAAACGGTCACGATGTGCCTGACCTGCATCGACTTGATGCTCGGAAAGGCGAGGTTGTGGGGTTGTGATTTGGCCAACTCGAGCATCGTTTTGGCGAGCTGGGGCGTCGCATCCTCGCCCGACCATTTCAGCCTCTTGACGGGGTTGCTCATCCACGGCTCAGGCGCCTGCAGTTCCAGTGTTTGACCGAGCCATCTTCCGCACCTGCCGACGACCTTCTGCCTGAGGCCTTCCCTGACCGCCAGCACGGTGTTGGGGCCGTGGAGGGCAGGAGCAAGCCTGACGACATCCCCATGGACGATGTTGAGCTTGAAAGACTCACCGAGGAGGCTGTACGTTCTCTTCGAGAACCCGCCGAGCAAGAGCGACGGGTGGTCGAGGAGCCACTGCAAATAGGCGTCATAGGCACCTGGAGGCCAGGGCTGTGCGGGTGGCGTGGGACCGAGGAACAGCGGCCCCGATTCGTGCTCGTCGTGATACCTCATCCAGTTCCTCATCCACTGTTCTTGGGTAGGAGCGTCGGGGTGAACCGGAGGCGCCGGATTCGTGGCCAGCAACGCGTTGACCTGGGCAGGCGACATGGACACCTCGGGCATCGTCGTCCAGAACCACGGCTGCATGGCTTCCTCCCAATGCTTCTCTGCGAGTGGACCCTCCACGCCGTGGTGAACCTGAAACACGCTGGCGCTGTGCGTTTGCATGTCGCCGTAAAAGTCGGGTGACATCCACTCGACGGGCCCTTTGTTCACCAGCATCGAGCCGTTGTCAAGGTGAAGCACGGCCTCACCGCTTGAGGCAAACCAGGGATGTTCGCCCTCCAAGAAGTGCGAATGCTTGAGGTCGAGGACCACGAGACCGCCTTCCCTGATCTTGTGAACGTAGGCACTGATGAGGTGGGGAAAGGTTCTGTCATCGCCCGTGCTGTGCGGGTCCAACCATTCGAGCCAGTCCACGTAGAGGACGTCCACGGGCGGCGAGGCCGTCAAGGTCGAGAAGGCCTCGTGTTGGATGTGAACCTGCCAGTGTGGCGTGGACAGCGCCGCCTTTCTGTAGACGGCGTATCCCTGCGACGTGTCGGAAATTCTCTGCCAGGTCGCCATCCCCGCCTCGTTGGCGTTGATGCCCCAACCGTCAGGCGTGTACTCCCCGTGGTCCACCACCACGTGGATGAAGGGATGGCCTGCATCGCTGACCAACCCAAAACTGGCGTGATGGTGCATCGCAGCGGCTGGATGGACGATGACCAGCGGCCTTCCTTCGGGCGGCTCAACGGGCAAGCCGATGCCAAACGGTGGGCCGTAGGCCACGCAACCGCCAAACCCTTGGGGCGCTCTTCTGTTGGCTGCCATGCTCATCAGATGCACCTCGGATGATAGAGCGGGACGACCCTGAAAATTCTCTTGGTCTGCCTCTCCAGTCTGCTGTATTCTTCGGCCCTGCACACACCACCCAACGAAGCCGACTTGGCCGTGTCGTAGATGGTGTCGCCGTGCAGCGTGATGATGTGGGCCGTGCAGAGTTTCCCCGAAGCTTGCGGGTCGGAAGGTGGGTCCTCGGAGTAGAAGCAAAGGAAGAACAGGTCGTCGTAAGCGACGAGTTCGTCCACAAAATACCCGAGTCTCCTGACGTCGTTGTTGCAGTAGGCCAGTTGCAAGCCGTAGGGCTTGAGGGCCTGCGACCACGTGTGGGGTGCCTGTGAATTGGTCACCGCCTTGAAGTCCTCGGGTGTGGTGTTCGCTCCCGTGGCATTGGCCACCATCGACAGCGTCGTGGCCACGCATGAGGGGCCCACCTGTTTGGTGTGCTCCAGCGAAAGGTCGTGGAAAAACGGACCCACGGGCTCGCCCCTCCTCTCTTCGTACCACAGCGGCGCGGTGGGGTTCGGTCTCCAAGCGACGGTCATTCCCATGCCTCCCTGAAGGCGTCGTCAAATTCGTGTTCACCTTGAACGGTTTCTTCCTCCATTTGGGCGGCTTCTTCCACCGCTCTCGCAAAGCACTCATGGCAGTCCAGTTCAGGCGGCTCCCATTCATTGAACTCTTCAATTTTCAATTTGGTCAACTCGTTTTGGAGTTGGAAATACTCCATCACCAGCATCATCAGCTTCATCCATTCATTCTCGGTTTTCTTCATCTTCTCATCTCCTTGTTCATTGATACTCAAAGTCCTCGGGTCTTCCACCCGGCCACTGCCTCTCCATCTCTTCCACGTACGCCTGCATGTTCTGCGCCTCCTCGTACTGCATCACCCAGATGTGGTGATCCTCGATGCAGAGGTGAATGAGCGACAGCACGTTGGAAGGAAAGGTCCCTGCCAAATGGTCGATGCAAAAGAAGTGGTCGTGGGTGTAGGCCGTGGTCTCGCCTCCGTACTCGGGAATGTGGTCGGGGCAGGTCCAATACTCGCCCAGTGAATGGGCGACGTTGTTGGCGTACAGGTAAGCGGGCGGGGCCCACTTCCACGCCATCGGTTTTGAGGCAGCGGCCTTCTTCCTCGCTTCGTAGGCGGCAAAGGTTCCAGGCGCACCCCATTTTTCGATGTCGAGGCAGAAATCAAAGGCAAACTCGTGCCCGTTCTGTCCCTGCACCGTGATGGTGTAGCCCTCCATGGAAATGGAAGGATGGTCGTGCACCGTCTGCGCTAAGGCAAGCCAGTGCTCTCTTTGCACCCAATCGTCGTGCGTGTCGATTTCAGGCATCAAAAAATGAAGCCCGATGTCCATTGAGGTCAAGCACAATTCCCAGCTGGGCCAGGTGTCCCACCTCGTCTTGTTGGCGATGTTGTGCTGATTGTAGGCTGCAAAGATGCCAAAAAAGGCGGCGGGCTCGTCCAGGTTGGCGTCGTGGTCAATCAATTCGTCAGGGTGCTTGTACCCGTTGGCGAGGAACCAGCTCCCGTCCTTCTCCACCACGAAGGTGTTCGGTTTGGTGTGGTTGTACTTCTGCTTGGTTGGGTCGTGTTTCTTGTTCATGTGTTCATCTCCTGTGTTGCGTTTTTGCACCGCCGTGCGTTGAAGTGGCTGGGGCACCGGGATTCGAACCCGGGTCAACGGTCCCGCAAACCGATATGCTCTCCACTACACCATGCCCCAATGGATGGGAACTGGCAGAGGCACCCGGATTCGAACCGGGGTCCAGGGATCCGAAGCCCC
>JBMYQB010000075.1:0-4558 GCA_049600935.1 Candidatus Poseidonia sp. | reverse complement strand
TCATCAACGACCTACTGACCAGCAGCGACGAAGACTTGGTCCACATCGCCCACAACGAGGCCTACTTTGGCCTTAGCGCTACGGTTGACGCGACGGAGAGAACCGGGTTGCTCAAGGAACGATTGGCGATGAAGGAATCGGATGGCGAGGACGCCCTCACTGAAGGACCTCCCAAGGACATGAACGGCCAAATCAACCCGACCGACGGCTACGAATGGTTGGAGCATCCCGAAGGAAGCGGGGTTCACTACATGCGGGCCCAGAAGAGCGACGACTGGTCCAAGTGGCAAGGTTGAGGCCCCCACGAGGTTGAAGAAGGCCGATACGGTTGAAAATCACACAAAAAAGTTGAGAGAAAAACCTGCTGTGAAGATGGAGAGAAGGCGAACAGCAGTGTTTTCGAATACACGCATGAAAACTGATTTTACTGGATGAACCAATTCTTTCTCACGAATGACGATTGGTTCGCCGAGATTCGGATGAAGACCGATAAGTATGTCGATCGACCCCTTGATGTCTATTTCCTGAAGTTTGCTACCATCTCCCAATTTTGAAATCGCTTGTAAGTATTGATTCATCGCTTCTTCCGGCATACCAAGGTCCAAGGCAAGATGACCAAGAAAATGGTGATGTAAGGCCGCGTCCGTCTGTGCATAAAGCAGTGCATTTCGGGCAAAGTCATCAGACGGCGAGGACATCTGAGGTTTGGTCCAAGAAGGATATTTATATCGCTATTCCACATTTCATACTGGGTGAATCAATTGGAAGGACATCAAACCCCGCCGCAAGTTCCCACCAGCCCCCCGCCTTCCCATCCAACCCTCCAGCGCCCGCACCCTCAAGCAAGTGGTCCAAACCCGCTTCCAAAACCAACATCTACGCATCAATCAACTCATATCAATCAAAGCGCGAACCAATCATACGTCAACATCGGTGCGGTCACCACTGGTAGCGCAGTCAATCCAATCAACACCAATAATCCATTCTCACGCGATGTTTCATCATCAAGACGGTTTCAGCAACTCTCTACGCCGAATGAGGGAAATTTCAGAAATCGAATTCTCCAATCCATCAAAGTCGCTAACTCGCTTGCTGCAGCAAATCATAACAAGCAAACATCTGGAGAAACCGGTGAAACATTGGTCTCAAAAATGCTGATTTCCGGTGAGAGCATCGCCTCACCCAATTACCTTCGGTGCCGCTCAGTGAAGGCTGTTGATCCAAACACCATCGCCGATTTAGGCAGTGGTCAAATTGGTGTCAGAGCACTGGTTACCACCAACCGGCTTCTTCTTGTGGACTCAAATAAAAACACGGTGCACAAGATGACTACGTCCCGTGCGCCCACGACATTCCTTAGTCCACCACGACCCGGTGAGTCATTCACCGTGTCCTCAACCATCGCTGATGATGTGTGGTTCAAGCCAATCCCGCTAACATGCGTTACCGGCATTGAAATCCTTTCATCTCATAAATCAGAAGCCTCCAAACTGGTGTCGAATAACCGCCACCCGATTTGGTTCGCAATGCTTAGCATAGGATTGGTTTTGTTCTTAGTTGGAGCCATTGACACCAGAACGATATCTTGGTCAGTCTCAATAGGTATTTTAGCCATCGTGGTTTCAGTCATTGCGTACTCACAGGTAGCCATTTCCAAAGCATACAAACCCAAATCCGTGGTCTACAAGGAGAGGAAAATATCCATTGGATATTTCGACACAGTAGCAAATCGTCCATTGATTCTTGAACTTGAACTTGAAGATGGTCAAAATCTGAGCATCGCCTATGAGTGGTGCAGGGTTTTACAACAGTACTCTCCTCAACTCTCTTCCTCCGCAAACCCCCTCGTTTTCAACCCACGAGGTTGAAGAAGGCCCCCGCTCAGCAAGGGGTGTGAGCAACCCGTCGCTGGAGGCCCTGTCGTGGCACGCCCGCTTCTTGGGCGAGACGCCCGGCGATGATGCTGAAGGTGGCCGCCCACGCCAAGTCCCCGGCAAGTGCTGGTCGAAGGTCACGCCCACGCCCGCCCCCGAACCTCGCCTCGCCCTCTGGTCGACCGAGATGGCCGAGATGCTGGGGCTTGAGCGCACGGACGACGTCGGCGTTGTGCTCGGAGGTGGCGAGCCCGTACCCGGCATGCAGCCCTACGCCCAGCGCTACGGCGGCCATCAGTTCGGCAACTGGGCCGGACAGTTGGGCGACGGTCGTGCCATCACGCTGGGCGAAGTGAAGACCGAAGACGGCTTCCTTGAATTGCAGCTCAAAGGCGCCGGCCTCACGCCCTATTCGCGCACCGCCGACGGCAAAGCCGTGTTGCGCTCCTCCATCCGCGAATTCCTGTGCAGCGAAGCGATGCATCACCTCGGCGTGCCCACCACCCGCGCCCTGTCGCTGGTGACCACGGGCGAAGCGGTCGTGCGGGACGTCCTCTACAACGGGAACCCCGCACCCGAACCAGGAGCGGTGGTGTGCCGCGTGGCGCCCAGTTTCATTCGATTCGGCAGCTTCCAAATCCACGTCTCCGACGGCCATCACGAAACGCTTCGCACCCTCGTCGACCACACCGTTCGCCACCACTTCCCGCACCACGACGCCAGCACCGATGACGGCCTTATCGCATGGCTGACCGAAGTGGCTGAAACCACGGCAACGATGATCGCCCACTGGATGCGGGTCGGCTTCGTTCACGGCGTCATGAACACGGACAACATGTCGATTCACGGCCTCACCATCGACTACGGTCCCTACGGCTGGCTCGAACCCTTTGACGTGGACTGGACGCCCAACACCACCGACGCCGGTCGCCGACGCTACCGCTACAACAACCAGCCCCACATCGGGGCGTGGAACGTTGCTCGTCTGCTCGAATCCATGGCCCCGCTGATGGAAGATGTGAGCCGGCTTCAGCCGGTCTTGGACCATTGCATGGAATTCGCCATGAACGCCCAGAGCGAAACCTGGGCCGAAAAGTTGGGCCTCGGCACGCTGCAGGAAGCCGACGAACCGCTCGTGAACGACCTGCTCGACCTGCTGGGCGCCACCGAGGTGGACATGACGCTCTTCTTCCGCCATCTCTGCTCCATCAACGAGCCGGATGTCGCTCACGTGGCCGACGCCTTCTACGAGGGCAGCGAGCCCGACACCAGCGCCTGGAATCGCTGGCTCAAGCGCTGGTGGGAACGTGTTGACGGACAACCCGACCGAGACGGGATGCGCCGAGCCAACCCGAAGTACGTGCTGCGGAACTGGATGGCGCAGTTGGCCATCGATGCGGCCGAAGAGAAGGGCGACTTTTCCATCGCCGAGGAACTCCACGAACTTCTGAAGCGTCCCTACGACGAACAGCCCGAACACGAAGAGAAATGGTTCCAAAAGCGCCCCGAGTGGGCCCGCCACCGCGTCGGCTGCTCCATGCTCTCCTGCTCAAGTTAATCCAGCGTTTGCGGGTCGTAGCGCAGACCCACACCGAGGGCAAAACCAACGGTGTTCACCACGAGGTCCGAGAGTTTGTTGTCCCATGTCTCTTCAACAAATTCGAAGGGCAGGTAGAGTTCGAGCACCTCCCATCCCACCGAAAGGGCGAGAAACACCCACCAGTTCGTCAGCAGGTAGCGGCCAATGAACGTCCACTGCACGAAATGGCCGAGCGACCACAGGTTGAGCAAGACCACGGGAGAACCTCGTCCGTGAGTCCACCCACCGGGCTATAACCCAACCGAAGGCGGGGCACCGGAGAAAGCGGTATATCCGAGGGGAGCCAAAGAAGACCGATGAGGGCCAACCACACCCTGCTGGGCAAGGTGTTCCACTGGGCCTTTGTGCTGCTCTACGCCTACGGGATCTTCAAGCAAATCGACGACCTTGAGCAACTGGAAGACGCCGCCCTGTTGCAGTTTGAAATCATCTTCGCCAGCGTGTTTCTGCTGTTGGTCGTGGTTCGCTACGGCTACATGCGGCGCTTCGAGACCTTCCAAGGCTCCGTCGTTCCCGTCCACCGCTATCACAAGCGCTTCGCCCGCCTCATGCACGTCGCGATGTACCTCTGCCTCGTCCTGTTGCCGGTGACCGGGTTGGCCATCGCTTGGCTGTTCAAGCAAGGCATGGGAGAGGAAGCCTTTGCCATGGAGGCGGCGATTGGTCTGCACGGCTTCTCCGCCGACCTGAGTTACGCCCTCATCGCCGTCCACGTGGTGGCCGCCCTCTACTCTCGCGTCAAAGGTGAAGGCGTCTGGACCTCGATGGTGCCCGTGTTCACCGAATCCGGCCCGAGCACCAACGAATACGTGGTCAAGGCCGCAGCGCTGGAGCATCAAGCGCTCGAGAAGGTGGAGGCGTTCATCGCTTCACGCAAGGGCTGACCGAGCACCACGGCAAGAAATGTCCCGAATGGCTCGGCAGAGGCGCTGCGCTCAAAGAGCCGCCTTGAACGCGCTGATGACGTCGTCGTTGAGCTTGCCGATGTCGATGCCTGCCTCACGCTTGGCCGCAGCCAGCGCGCGCATGTCACATCGCAGGGTGAACTCCTTGCCGCTAAGTGTCAGCTTCATTAAGCGACGGT
>JBMYQB010000074.1:0-5443 GCA_049600935.1 Candidatus Poseidonia sp. | reverse complement strand
ACAACGTCGCCAACCATCGCGACGCCACCGTCTACGTGGGCGTGGCCAAGGTGGCAGGAGGGGCATTCAAGGCCGCCTCGCTCAGCAAGTTGAAGCGCTCTGAGTACCCTTCCATGCGCCACATCAATCAGCACTCCACCAACTCTTCGGTGGGTGCCTTTGTGGTGAACCTCCCGGGGGTGTACTCTCACCAGAATCGAACGCAGGTCATGTACACGCTGCTGGTCGATGCACGTGATTTCCCCAGTTTACCAACGGCTTACGTGCTCACGCCAACCAGCGCGGACATCGCCCACGTGAACATCTACCAAGGGAATTCCTTCTCCATCGCCCCTGGCCGAGAACTCTGCGCTGTTTGTGTAGGGAACCAGTTCTCGCGGACAGAATGGCCTGAAAACTGGCAAAATGCCAAGGTCAGCCACGACGTCAAGATGGGTATTTTCCTCGACCAGGTGAGGATGGTTCTGAACAATCCCAACCCCGATGATCCAGCACGAGAGGTGTGAACACATGGCGATGCGACATCTGCGCCAGTTGGGCCTTGTCAACCAACCTCGGTTGGCTCAACTGAACATTCTCGTTTCGGGTCAAGCCGACGAAATTGCAGATGTCGTGGTGCTCTTGGATCAACTCGGTGCTGCTCAATCAGGCGGCTCTATCGGGGTTCAACTCATTGGTGAGGACAAGCCAAAAGCGGTGTTTTGGAAACTCGCCTATCCCGATCACGGGCAGATTCTCTCCCTTGGCAATGCTCGACCCGACCTTTACACGATGGTTTCGAGCGACCAATCTTCTGAGGGGTGGGATATCCATCTCTCGTTCAACAACACCGTTCAACCAATCACGACCACCGTTTACGGTGCCGTCTCAGGTCCGAGGGCAGCAGTATCAATGACGCCGCTCACTCGACAACATACGATTGATGCGTCCACGCCTCATCCACTTACGCCGGCCCTGCGTGTGGTTTGCGCAGCCGCTATGGTCGAACGCATGCTCGATGAAATGAAACTTCGAAACGCTGTGCCCATCAGCGATGCATGGGTCACCATCACCTGCCGAATTGAGACGACCGACGAGGAAGAAGCTCGTGCGAAGGTCTCGAGTTCTGGTGGTATGCCGGTTTCCATGACGCCGACGGCGGATGGTTTAGCTCTTCTTGCCCGAATCCGCCTTCCCTACCCCTTACCGCTCAACCCGTACGAACACCTTGAGGTGCGAACCAACGGCAACGAGAACTTACCTGAACTGGTTGACATCGGTCTCGTCCCTTGGGACGCCCCTCCTCACGCCCTCGATGCCCCGTTTACCGTCAAACCCACGAACATGGTCATGCTTGGTGTAGGTGGTCTCGGAAGTTGGAGCGCACCCTTGTTGATGGAACAGGTGCCTGGGGGCGCCTTTCACGTGGTGGACGGCGACACCTCCATCGAGTTGCACAACCTCAATCGACAGGTGCTGTACAACGACCAACACATTGGCAAGGCCAAGGCGGACGTGGCTGGTGAGCGACTGAAGCAACTCAACACCGATGTCGCCATTCACATTCATCCGGAGCACTTGCTTCCCATGCACGTCGAGGGGAGCCTGGAAGACGAAATGGGCGACGCCATGCCCATGGCTTCGTTCGACCTTGATGAAGGAGCGACTGAGAGCGCACTGCCTGAGGCCATCTCGACAAGCACCCTGTTTTTTGGTTGCCTGGACAACATGCGAGCTCGGACACTTCTCAACGAAGCAGCGCTTCATCAGAACGGTGTCATGATCAACGGTGGGAGTGAATCGGTTCACGGCATCGTTGAGCGACTCAGCAACGACGAAGGGTGCATGGTGTGTCGCTATGGCGACGAGGCCGCTCGTGAAGAAGAGGTTATTTCTTGCACCGAAGAAGGTGTTCGCCCCGTCGCTTCCATCGCCACCACCACCGCATGGGCCGGTGCCATGATGGCCGTGTTCGGCCTGATTGAAGCCTCACCTCACGCAGGAATTGCACTACCACGCCTTCAATGGCACCAAGGCTCAGTTGTTCGAAGCGATGTGTCTTCGAAGCCGCCCTGGATGAGTGAACTGTGCCTGCGTCATATTTGACAGAATCTGAGTTGATGAGAGAGCCAGAGAGGTGAGAACCATGATTGAACTAACCTGCCAAGCCAACGCCAACATCGGAGAAAACAAGGTCGCCATCGCCTTTGAGGACTGTGCGCCCAACGGCCTTCGAGCCGGGTCGCCCGTCATGGTGGTCGGCAACAAAAAGACCGTTGCACAAATTGTGATCAACGATGCAGCCGAATCCGGTCAAGTCCTGATGGGCGCCACCATGCGACTCAACGCCAACGTGAACGAGGGAGAGGCCATTCGGCTGCGCCCGCTTCCCGCTCAAGCCATGCAGCGCATCCGTTTCCAACCGCTGGTTGGCGACCTCGATGACGAAACGTTCAACGCAGCTATCCGCAGTCTGAGGGATGTCTATGTCTGCAAGGACGCTCGCTTTGTGGTCAACATCAACGGTGAACCGGTTGAACTCTGCGCTACCAAGGTGAAGCCAGAGCATGGATGGCTGGTTGAGGGGACGACGATTGATGCACGAAACAAGGCGGTTCGTCGACGAGGCGCCAACATTCCCACGGTTTCTTTCGCTGACATCGGGGGGCTCGATGACACCATCGAGGAGATCAAAGAAATCGCTATCGTTCCGCTCATTCACCCTGAAGTGTACCAAAAGGCCGGTCAAGACCCACCCAAGGGCATCCTGCTCTACGGTCCACCAGGTGTGGGGAAGACGCTGCTGGCCAAGGCGCTCGCCCGCGAAGCCCAATGCAATTTCATCAACATCAACGGCCCTGAATTGTTCATGGGTACGTACGGGGATTCGGAGCGAAAGCTGCGAGAGATCTTCGCCCAAGCCAAGAAGGAAGCACCGACGGTGATCTTCATCGACGAAATCGACGCCATCGCAGGGTCTCGAAAGGACAACAAGGGTCAACTGGAAAAGCGAATTCTGACCCAATTACTCACCGAACTGGACGGATTTGAAGAGCGCGGCCAGGTGCTGGTCGTGGGCTCAACGAACATCATGGAATCCATCGACGATGCGCTGCTTCGTGCTGGACGGTTTGACCGCCGCATCCATGTCCCTTACCCTGACATTGAAGGCCGAGAACACATTCTCTCTATCCACTCCGCCACCATGCCCCTCGAGCCTGACTTCAGCCTGAACGCTTGGGCGAAGCAGACCAACGGCTACACTGGAGCTGACCTGGCAAACCTTTGCCGACATGCAGCCGTTTTGGCGATGCATCGTGTCTACGGCATCGAGCGATTGATGCAACCCGAGGAACTTTCGGAGGACGAATTGACCGAACTGGAAATTTCCGATGAAGACTTTGAACTGGCGATGGTTCGTGCCACGCCCTTCCAGGTCGAACTTCGCCGGCCCACCAACATGGGCTTCCACGACATGGACGAGATCATCGGCCATGACGACGCAAAGGCAGAGCTCAAGGAGCACCTCGTTGCACCCATCCAGCACAAGGACATGTTCGAAGCCATGGGGCTCAACTGCAACGGTGGTGTCATCCTCCACGGCCCGCCTGGAACCGGGAAAACGATGCTCGGAAAGGCGGTCGCCAGCCTGTCCGGTGTTCAATTCATGGCTGTTTCTGGCCCAGAACTCCTCTCCAAGTGGGTCGGGGAATCCGAGCGTGCGGTTCGAGAACTCTTCCAGCGAGCCCAAGAAGCCGCACCTGTGGTCCTCTTCTTTGATGAATTCGATGCGTTGGGTCGCCAGCGAGACGGCGGAGATTCCTCGGCGCACTCCAACTCGGTGGTGGCCCAACTGCTGACCCTGATGGACGGTCTCGGTTCCAACGAGGACATTTATCTCATGGCATCCACCAACCAACTCGACCTTGTCGACCGCGCTTTCCTTCGTCCGGGGCGGTTTGACCGGACGATTTACGTCGGGCCGCTTGAGAAGCAGCACTACAGCGATTTCTTCGCCAACGAGACCAAGGATTGCTTGTCGGATGTCTCTGGAGACGAATGGACGGCGTTCATCAAGCAACTGGTGGACGAGGCGACCGGTGCAGATCTGCACGGCTTGGTCAACACCGCTAAGCGAAATTCAGTTTCACGCGCCATTGCGCACGGGCAGAACGTGGCTGTGCTCGAACACCGAGACTTCGTCGCTGCACTGGCTACGGTGCCGCATCTTTTCTCAGGCTACGCCCGGGACCTTCCCGAAGTTGAGGTGTGGGACGATGAAAGCAACGATGAAGACGATGATTGGGTGGTACCATGAGCGACCGATTTTCTCGACAACGCGGCCTGGTCCGACAGGATGCCGTGAAGCAACTCGCCGTGTCGCTGCAATTTGATGAAGTTCCTGGAGCATTCCTTGAGGCGATGAAAACCCTCGGTGAACAACTCGGTGCACCCGAGATCGTTGACAGGATATCTCCCACTTCGGCCGATGGTTTCCAGATTGAGTGGGTGCCAACCGCCAAGGCAGAACCGAAAACCAAGTGTCTGCATGTCAGCTACGGAGTCAAGGGGATTTTCCTCGATGGTTCATCCGCAGGTGAACTGGTTGATGCTGTGTACGAGCCAGCCATAGCGACCGTTGCCGCATGTTTGGTTTGGAGTGAAATTCTTCGCCGTAGCGATGCCTACCAGCCCATTGAAATTCCAAAGATTTCGGTGTCGGTGAACGTGCGGGTCAACGAAAATTCGCTTCGAAATTATGTTCCAACCCTCAAGTTCTCTCTTGACGGCCACCCCGTTCATATGAACGTACGAGAGGCCAACGACGGTACCATGCACAAGCGGGTTCTGCTGCGACTGGATGATGGCGATCCTCTGGTTCAAGACCTCATCGGGAAGTTGGATGTTCGACTCCCCGGACATGAGGTTGAACCTCGAAACCCCACCCTTCCTCTTTGGCTTCCTGAATTGAACAAGCAACTTTCCGGCCACTTGAGCATCGTTGGTGCCGGAGGTTTGGGGACCTGGTGCCTCCACACGTTGGTCGAAGGACTGAAGCATGCCGAGAAGGCGGATGTGCACTTTCTCGTCTTTGACAAGGACTTGGAAATTGAAGAGCACAACCTGAATCGGCAGGTGATTTACGGGCCTGAAGACGTCGGTTTGACCAAAATCGCAGCGACGCGACGATGGCTGGAACAACGACTGCCTGATGCCCAGGTCGAGACAGTGTACGAATTGACTGACGCCATGGCTCACCCTCCCGAAGAGGCTTCCGACGACGGCCTCAATCTCGAAGACCTGTTCGATTCCCAGCCTGCGCCCAACGTGGTACAGGACGAGACGTTGAGCGTTGAGCACACCATTGAACACCTCGCCTCCACCGACATGATCTTGGGTTGCTTGGATGCCATGCGCCCTCGAGTTCTTGCGAACTGCATCGCAGCCATGCAGGGTGTTCCCT
>JBMYQB010000073.1:0-5528 GCA_049600935.1 Candidatus Poseidonia sp. | reverse complement strand
ACGGTGTTTGTGCTGACTACGCCTACACCTCCTACATGAGCAACGGTGACGGTGCTCGGTTGACCTACCCAATCGTGGACATTTCCAATGCCGTACAGAACGGCGGAAACATCTCGAAGGTCTACCTTTGGATGGATGTGCTTCACCGTGGCTCTGACAACTATCAAGACCGCTACGACTTCGTGGCTCGTGCAGGCAACGACCCAAGTTCTCTTGGCGACTACGTCCGCGAATCCGGTACAGCGTTGTTCAAGGAAGGAACCATCACTGGAGCCACCACCGGTATTGAAGTCGGTGGAGCCTTCGCTGCTGGACACTTCGAAGACATCGATGTCGTCGGCCCAAGTTCCGCTGGTATCGAAGTTATCGGACAAACGTCTGCTTCTGCGAACCGTGTGAACGTTTCAAGCGGAAACTACGGTGTGCTCGTGGCTAACACGGCCTCTGGTCAACTTGACCTTGAGAACATCGACTTCGAGAACCAAGCCGTGGCTGGTATCTACTACCAGTCCGACCTTGGTGGCGACCTCTCCGGTACCATCATGGGATCCACAGGTGCAGCCTTCAAGTACGGTTCTCGAACCGGTGCTGACGTTGAGTTCAACAGCATGAACATCGAAAACAACGCTGTGGGAATTGAATCCGACGGTGATGGAGACTTCCTCCTCACCGATGTGGTCATGTCCAACACGAAGGATGTTCTGCTGACCGGCTCGGCCAACATGGAGTTCATTGAAGGTTCCATCGACACCACGACCGTGGAAGTCACTGGAACAGGTGAGTTCAGCCGTCTCCGACAGGTTGACATCACGCTGCAGGCCAACGTCTCGGGAACCGCCGAAGACGTGGACGGCACCATGGTGATTCTGAAGGACGCTGATGGAACGGTGACCGGCATGGCCGAATCCGACACCAACGGTGTCGCCAACGACATCACCTATGTGACCCAAACCGTTGACTCCGGTGCCTGTTCCTCGGTGTGTACGAAGAACTTGAACGGCTACCAGGCGGTTGCTTCGGCGACCATCGCCTACTCGTGGACGAGCAGCAGCTCCAACGAAGCCGACTTCCGATACGTCTTCCACGAGATGAGCCTCACGGACACCTCTGGAAACACGGACACCGTTTACCTTGAAGACACGTTCACGGCTCGTATTTGCTACACCTCTACGGCTTACATCAAGCAAGAGCGCTGTGCAAGCGGCCTGGGTTCAACCGGTACCCGTACCTACTCGAACGGTCTGGTTGAATACGGCTACTTGCGAACCTACGACGGCAACGACTTCGAGGGTGAAACCGTCATGATGGATTCACCATTCATGTACCTGAAGGCCGGAAAGCACAACTGGAACGGCAGCACGTGGATCTCCACTGCGTCCTACGACTTTGAAGGCAACAACCGAATGTATCCGTACTACAGTGGTGAAACCACCCTCTACATGCACGACGCTTCGGTGACCGCCATCGCAGTCTCCAGCAGCGGCACGCCGCAAGGGTTCACCATCGGATACCGCTACTACTCGTTGAACATTGACATGAACAACACCACCATTTCCGGTGTTTCCACCGTGAACGGTGCAATGGGCTACGGATGGTACAACAGCTATGAGTTGGACTTCTTCAAGTTGACCAACAACACCTTCGTTCACTACAAGGGCTACACGGCGCTCAACAACGCCATCAACTACGGCGACATCTGTATCGTCATGAACGGTGGCGATGGCAACATCGTCGACAGCAACAACTTCGTCGACTGTGGCGTTGGTGTCATGTCCGAGCGGTCCCCGTACTACTGGAGTCACAATTCCAACGAGATTGGTACCGACAACCTGACAGTGTCCAACAACGTGTTCACCAACGGTGGTGAAATCGCTGATGTCTGGCTCTACACCTCAAACGAGGCCCAGAGCGTGACCATCACGGACAACGAGTTCAACCCAGAAATGGGTCATGCGGTTGCCATCTACCCCGGTTCAACCGATGATGTCTTGATTGCAGACAACACGGTCGAGGGCGGCGACGACGCCTTCTACCTCAACCGTGTGACGGACTTCACCATTGACGGAAACGACATTGGCGGCATCAGCGATGCAACCTCCACGGGCATCTACATCTTCCGTGGCGATGGAAACATCACGGACAACACGCTGACCGACGCTGACGGTGGTATCTACCTCGACGGTATGGAAGCGCCTCCATCCCCAACAAACTCGCTTTGTTCGATTGGAAGCAGCGACTACCGCCGAAGCACCAGTTGTACCTGGAACCTCGCCTCCGGCAAGACCGCAGACGTGAACCTTGGAACCGACAGCTGGGGCTACGAAATCAGCATTGAGATCACCAAGCCTGACGGCACCAAGGACAGCTGGCCTACCTACTCGTTTGGTAGCAACACGAACTACAACCCACTCCGAAGCTATTCGGACGCTGGAAACTACACCTTGGTCGTGAGCGACTCCTGGGGCGATGGTGGTGCAACCATCAGCGTCCTTGAGTCCACGGGCGGCAGTTCGGGCTACACTGGTCCAACCGTGAGTGGCAACACCATCGGTCTGTCCACCGGTCGAACTTCTCCGAACGCTGTGGGTATCACCGCAACCGATTGTGACTCCGTGGCTATCCAGTCCGCTTCGAACACCATCAACATTGGCGACAACGCCATCGTGATCGAGGACTGTGATTACAGCGACGTGGACTCTGTCCTCTCCGGAGACAGCCTGGCTTCCACCGTCGGTATCCTCGGCGACGACGCGAACACGGTCCTGACCCTCAACGGTACGGACATCAGCGGCTACGCCACCGGTGTCAGCAAGGAGAACGGCGACCTGTTCCTGATTGGCGATGCTTCCATCGCCGGTACTGACTACGGTGTGTTCGCCGAAGACACCTACGTTGTGGCCATCGACGCACATGTTGACGGTGGTTCCACCGGTACGGGTCTCCACGTTGAGAGCAGCCCCGATGTTTGGGTCTACCCAATGGACGCCTCTGGTGCCATCGGTATGTACGTTGAAGACACGCCGTTCCGCTGGGACGGTGGTGTGTCCGACGCAACCACCGCTCTGTCTGTGGTTGACGCTACCGGAACCGTTGAGAACATGACGTGGTCCGCCTCGGATGTTCAAATCAACGCTGGCAACAACGCCCACGTGACCTCGATCGGCAACACGCTGGACTCCAGCAAGATTGTCGTCGCCAGTTCGGCTGTCATCGATGAAGCCAACCTCATGAGCATTGAGTCCACCCACTTGGGTGCCGACCCAACCAGTGAAGTTGCCCTTCTCTTGATGTCCACGGACGACGAGCGTGCTTCCTACGTTTCCACTTCGTTCCAACCTGAGGCCATGAACGTCGACGGTTCTGACGAAGACTGGAACGGCGGCAACGCCCTCAACCCATCCGGCTACGCTATGCCCGGTGTGATGAGCGGCGACGGCACCGACGACTTCCTGGTGACCTACATCGAAGGCGACGGTATCTACTTCGGTATGACCAACAGCGACCTGTCCAACTCGGACGTGTTGATTTACCTCAACACAGGTAGCGGTGGTTCTGATGTTGGCTACAACGGCCTTGGTGGTGCACACAACCTGCCGTTCAGCGCCAACTATGTGTTGTGGGCTGACAGCGAAGGTTCCTACGACCTCTACAGCTACGGCTTCCTCGGCTGGAGTCCATCCAGCCTGAGCACGGCCAACGTCGATGTGGACTTCTCCACTTCGCTCGCTGAGTTCGGTGTCCCATGGAGCCGCATCGGTGGTATGCCATCCGAGATTGACATCGTGGCCATCGTCCAAGAGGAAACAACGGCTGACATCACGATCGCTCACCCAAGTCAAACCTTGGACTCAGGAGCCACGCTCCAGAACCTGTCCAAGTTCATGACCGTCGAGTTGACCCACGGCGACCTTGCTGACGGTACCTTGACCTCTGAGGTCTTGGTCTACCAGTCCTACAAGGGCAGCACCACGGCCACCGGTCAGAAGAACTACGACCTGATGATCAAGACGCCAGCGTCCTGTGCCTACGACTGGGCTACCGTGGAGGACATCTCCATGGCTACCAACGTTGTCTTTGACGACAGCTATGTGGCAGGAACCGGCGACACGACCAACGTCCAGAGCACGATTGACATCAAGCGTGCCTGTCCAGTCATCGACACCGAAGGCACGGACACGGACGACGGACTGGTTGACTTCAGCCGAGACGAAGACTCGGGTGCCTTCACCTTCAGCCTCACCAACTTGGCTGATGACGTGCAAGACGAGGAGTCCTCCTTGACCTGGACCATGGCAGAGGGAACGCAAGTTGCCTTCAACAACGACGACCTGCTTCACAGCGTGCTTAACGGCCAGGACGTGACCCTCACGCCCAACGTCGATCAATTCGGTACGCAAGTGTTCTCCTTCGAGGTCACGGACAGCAACGGTCTGAGCGACACCCACAACATCACCTTCACGGTGAACAACATCAACGACGCTCCGGTTATCTGCAACCAAGAGCGTGTGGACAGCGACTGTATGCCAATCTTCTCTGAGGACGACGGCAACTACAACATCCTCCCAGAAGGATTCGGTACGCACACCAAGTTCTTGGGCGATGTGTCGAACGCAAGCCGTTCGTACATCCGAGACATGGCCAACGAGCAGGCTCCAACCCGCCAAGTCTACACCTGGTCCGCCAGTGCTGTTGACATGGGCACCACGGACGACTGTTCGGCCTTCAGCGTCGCCATCGTGAACAACGAACTGAGCATCACTGAAAACACCAACAACGAGTTGGGTGGCAAGTGTACCATCACGCTCGGACTCGCTGACAACGGTGCAGAGAACCAGAACGCTGAGACGTTTGACGTGGTCTTCTCGGTCGCTCCAGTCAACGACGCTCCGGTCATCATGGACTGGAACCGTACGACGGACACCGTGATGGTGGCAGACAACGGCTCGATCCCTGCTCTCCCATGGTCCATCTCCTTGATGGAAGATGACGAGAACGTGGCGAACCTGACCTACGACCTCTCCGCTATCAAGGCTGACGTTGACCACGAGTTGGACGACTTGACCTGGACGGTTGAGTCCACGGACCAGTGTGTCTACACGAACTACTTCACCACGACCATCGTCGGTGATGACCTCGTGTTCGACCTCATCGAGGACGCTACGACCAACGCCAACGACTGGGAGATCGACTACCTCAACAACAACGGTATCCACCAGATTGGCCCATCCGGCTCTGAGTACTGTCAGATTCGCTTGGTCCTCCGAGACACACCAACGGCCCCAACCACGCAGGGCGAGTACAACACGTACGTGCCAAACTACGACCCAAGCGTGATGGCCATCGCTGACTACCAGCAAGGTGTGGCTACGAAGGAAATCGGTGTCCGTGTTGAGAACGTCCGTGAGCAGGTGCCTGACTACTACTTCGACGACGAGGTTGGCTTCAGCTTCAACGGTGTCACCAACGTCATGACCGGAACCTACGTGCCGGTCACCGTCGCCGTCAACGGCGGTGGAGATGAAGGTCCA
>JBMYQB010000072.1:0-5794 GCA_049600935.1 Candidatus Poseidonia sp. | reverse complement strand
CATCTCGCTGTCCCGGCCTCAGTATTGTGCTGATGCGCGGGCCACTACGGGCTCAGTTCGCTGATCCGCTCGTTTCGTCCAAGGCATTGAGTCGCTTTTGTGCCGTGATTCGAATACGGGCGTGGGGTGAAGTGAGGCCCGCCTCAAACATCTGGCGCATTCTTGGATAGTTGGGGAAATTGTGCGGGACAAGCATGTAGGCAGCTCGCAGAACAAAGCGCCAAGGGGAATGCCAGACTTCGTCCACCAGCATGTATGCGTCTTCGTCATTGATGTCGCGCATACCGTACAAGATAACACGCTTCACTTCACCCGAACTGTTCTTCATGAGCGGAAGCCAAAGTTGACCGTGGTTCACCGCCATGTTTCGCTTTGAGGCCTCGACGATGCCAATTTGAACACCTTCCAAGGGCGAGGACAACTTCCCTTTCGCCCATCGCTCAAACCATGCGCCGTGCGTTCGAATGCGTTGCAAGAAGCGACCCATTTCATGGTGAGGCAATTCCTCGAGGATGCGCCGTACCCAAACGTCCATGTTTTGGCGGTGGGAGAGCCAAGCGACAAGTTGCTGTTCTAACCATGGACTCGGGCTCTCCTCAAGCATGATGTCGGAACGTTCCACCAGTCGCTCCTCGAGTTCTCCGAACCTGGCCAATCGAAGATGGACGTCCCAAGCAAGCGTTTCAACGGGGTGGCTGAGCAGCGGGTGGAGATCGTTCCATGCCATCTCAGCATCCGTTGATGGGTAGGCTGCCAAGGCAGCGCGAATGACATCGGTGTTGTTGGAGGTTGAAACCAACGAGCGGACGGTGGCAGCGTGCTCCAAATCATCACCCAGGCGGAGTTGAGTCAAGGCCCAAATCACATCGTCTTCATGATGTTCGCGGTGGTTGTAGAGGAGGCGCTGGGCAATCGCTCGCGCTACCTCGCGATAATAGGGCCAACGAAACGAATTACGTAACAGGACCCAATCGTCGCGACTGATGGTCTCCAGTGCGTGCTCAACCGCCTGTTCCGGAGAATGAACAACAGTGAGAAAGGCTGCTTGCACATCACGACGCCGTTGCTCAGCTACCGGGTCGAAACGGACACGGCCGCCCGAGGAGTAGCGCTCAGGAAAAAGCGCCACCCTCAGGGTGCTCGGAAGATGCTCCGGTTCAACCTCCTTCGCTCCGCAGAGCAGCAACAAGCACGCCACCATGTCGGCGTGAAGGTCCTTCAACCGCCCCGCAACAGGTGCGACGCACACCCTACGTCCGTTGACTTCGACTGGCAGATGCCGGTTTTCAAAGCGTGCACCAACCGCTCGACCGGCATCCAACTTTGCTGCGACCAAAGGAAAAACGGCCAGTTCATGCCCGTTGACGGTTCGCACGAGGCGTTGCCCGTGTGTTGATGGTTGAGCAGACCATGCGCCTGTTTCGATGCAAATTTGCTCACACCATCCCAGCGCTCGAAGGATGGCGGCCCGACGCTTTTTGGTGACAAAGTCGGGGAAAGTAATCTCCCCGTAGGTTGTTTGGACGCTGGACATCACCATACAAAGCAGATGACATAGTATAAAGGCACCAAATCAGTTGTTGTTGGTGGTGTGAGATGACCGCCATATCAGGAAGGAAAGGCCCATCATCCCAAGTTGAGCTATCAGGCGAAGCACATGCCAGTGATGTGCGTATGTTTTGCCATCAAGCGGGATGTTGTTGACCCACATGTTGAGGTTCGCCCAATAGATTCCGACGAGAAACACCATACTGCTTAGCGCTGCATAACGACGGGTCCCCGGCAACATCAGGCCCACACCGATGGCGATTTCCATGACGCCGGTGATGAGCACCCAATTGGTCGGGTCGCCCAACACAGCAGGGACGATCGGCTCGAACCATGTGGTGTTCGTAAAATGCTGAACGCCGACGTTGACGTACATAGCCCCCAATCCTAGCGAAGCCAACACTAGTGCCCGAATGACCAATCACCGTGTTGTCTTTTCCCCAGAGAGGTTTGTGAATTTTTGTCTACAAAAATACAACAGAAGCATTCTTGTTTTCAGAAGGATTCGTTTGATGCATGGCTAACATGGAAGGGAGCATCAATGCTTGGTGTCCTTCCAAAAGCAGACACCCGATGGTCAACTGGGATGTTTGTCAGGGGCACCAAACACCCTTCAGTGCAATGACTCATCTTCTCCGAATTTGGCCGGGAAGGAAACGCACATACGAGTGCACCGAAGAGGAACGCCACAAAAGAATCATGGAATTGGTCTCCGGTTATCCTTTGATAAAAGAGGGAAAAAGGCCTCTTGATGAACCACTCACCAAAGACGCTCAACTGAGTTTTGCATTGACATCATTTTTCGACCAAATCCATCAGAATACAGAAGATCGAGAATCATGGCATTCCATGACAACATACTTCCTCCACTTGGATTTGAACTTCTCACAAAGCGATGAACGACAACAAAACTTTCCAAAGATTCAAGCCTGCATTATTAGATGTATTCGTGAACATTCAACCTATGGTGATTTGGCGAATAAATATTCCAAAACATTCCTTCATCCCGATGAAATTGACTTTCTTACCGAAGCACATTCGCAACACACGGACTCCAGGCATTATTGGCCGGAAATGAGTGAAGGTGCCTTGATGTGGCCAACAATTGCCTCTGCACCAAAATTTTTTGTGAATGAAGAGAACAGTAGGCAAAACAGAAACTTTCTACCCCACACCGTTCGATTTGGAAAAATCCAAGATTGGTTGGAGGCTTGGGGTCTACCAGAAATTGCTAAAGAAAGTGAAAAAAGATGGATTGCTGAAAACGCGGCTCAAAAGATGCTCATCGGAGCCTCAACATTTCTTGATGCGACAGGTTCGGCACTTCGTACACGAATTCTTCAGGACCGGGGTGCAGGTTCAATCATCATTGATGGTGGTGGAAGAATTAGTTACCTCGCCGTTTCCAGCATCGAGGAAGAAAAGGCGTTTTTGAAAGATGGGTTGAGGCATTCTCTCACCTTAGAACAGTTGCTGAAACACCCGTATTATGATGCAATCAAGCAATCGGCTCGCAAGTACATTCCTTTGATCGAGCCATTCATCAGTCAGCTTGGAATACCCAGCACCGAATACAGTAGGTTCTGCAACGCCGAGGGAGACGCGCGGAAAGAATTCTACGACAGGTTCACAAACGCGGAAAATGTTTCTTATTTCTTACCCAATATCCATTATTCTGAAAGAGATCCAAGTAGCGAAGAAACCCAAAACCGCCCACCACCGCTTCTTGATGAAAATCATCCTCCTGCACAATGCCAGCAATGTTGTCTGTGTGGAAAAACATCCAATGATCGAAAAACCGTATCTACTCCCTCGAGCATCATGAAAAAACTCGACAGCTATGTCTGCTTTTTCCACTTTTTATTGTATGAACTTGGCTCATTATTCCAACTTCGGCAAAAAGGGAACTCATCGTTTAATGACGGAGTGAACATCATGAGGAAAGAACCTGTGAAAATACGTCATTTGGTAAAGTTTGATGGGAACTCTATCGGTGCAATCTTCAAAGACTTTAGGTACCACTCACAACCAAAAGACTCCCCCTCTCTCGTGAACCACGATTTGGATGACGTGGAGAACCTCTATTTCCCAATAGACCTTAACCTCGAAATGGAGGTTGAAGAAGAACTCGCGGTGACTCAAATCAGGCATAATTCGGTCATCCGACTCCAACGCCGGTCGATGATTTTCAACGCTATCTGGTGGCAAGCGATGTATCGTTCACTCCGCTCGAATGGAATTAGGAACATCATACCATGGATTCTCGCAGGCGATGATGTTTTACTCGCCAATGAATCAATCGAACACGGGGAGCAGGAAATAAGAAACTGGTTGTTTGATTTCGTCAATGAAATGGTCAAGATGATGCCAGGGGGGTTCCCCATCTCTGTCGCAGGGGCATGCCATGAAAGAAAAAGAAAAGAATCAATTATATCGATGTATCAAGAAGTAAGTGAGTTGGAAAAAATCGCTTCTTATGCATGGAAAAATAGGCACAAGGAGGCTGGAGGGGGATATCTCTCAGATGACAAATTGGAAAAGTTGGCCGCTTTCAATGACCAACATGGTGGCTTGATTAACGAAATCACCCATTGGATTTTAGAGAACCCATCAAACATCGGTCGCCATGCCAACCACATGGAATCACTGTTCCTAACGAGTGCAATCCGAAGAAGTTGAATCAGCCAAATCGTTGAAACACCTCGTCGTGTACAACCACTTTTTCATGTGGCAATGCGATGCACAAGAAATGGATCAACACCATCCCTCGGACTCGAATTTGCAACCTCTGTAGGTTCCCAGCGGTTGTTATGTCATCCTTGTTGATTTGGCGTTCCTTCATTTGCATCCATCTTTGGAGAGGAAAGACTCTCTACATCTTGGTCATCGTCAGGTTCAGCTGGAATCAGTTTCGGGAGCACTGCCCGCAGCATTTGCTCGAGGTCGTTGATTCGATCTCTGTCTTCCTGAATTCTCTTCAGTAGAATTTCCGTTCGAGTTTCAAGGGTCTTCGCACGCTTTGTATGGATTCCAAGGGACGTTCTCAAGGAATGGACATCTCGAGCCAAATCCGCATTTACCTTGCCCAATGACTTCTTGGTTGCTTCGTGGGAAGATTCTAGCTTTGTGATCCGTTGCTCATGGTTACGAATCGTCTCAGCATCCTTGACCGACTGTCGATGCAACTTGTCCAGAGCCAGGAGCTTGGCTTCCATCACGTCATCGACGTCGCCCATGGCTCGTCGTTGTTGATAGAGGACACCGGGGAGAATGAAGGGAAGCTCTCCCTTGCCCATCTTGTTCTGGAGCGAACGCATGCGGTTGAGGAACTTGTGGTATCGCGCCTCCAAATCCTCGGAGAGCACCACCTTGGCGTCAGCCTGGCCAGCGTCTCCATTGGTCGCCTTCTTTTCACTGATGTAAACTCCGTGCTGCTCGCGGAGAGGGTCAACAACAACAGCGACGCTGCGGTGCTCAAAGGAGGCTTGACGGAGAATACCAAAGGTGTTGATATCGATACCAGAGAGGAAAATGCCGATGTCGGGGTGGGTGTGAATCCAGCCGATGATGCGCAGAGGCGGCGTGTGTGGGCCACCGGCTCGTTCGTTGGCAAAATCGCAAGCGGCCGAGGCAATGGCGTTGAACGAACCGCTGAATTCACAGTAGCCAGACGAGGCTTCGTCTTGACGAGGGAAGAACCCGCACACAACGACGTTGTTGCCTTCGTGGTCCACGTGACCGATGAGCAGACCGCCCATCTCAAGACGTCCGCGGGGTTGGGTAAAGGCCGTGGTTTGATCGATGATTTCCTTCGGCACCTTGGCTGGATGGGGTTGCACCGTTTGACGGCTGAAACCTCGGGAAGCACCTCCCTTTCCACGCTTGGCGACCCAGGCGCCGCCCGGGAATTGGCGCAGACCAACTCGGAAGGACCGCCCGACCATGTCTGCAGCGCTGCGGCTGCTCACCACAGCGCCGTCGTTGTCATAAATTTCCATGGGGCTTCCGTCTCGAGGACGGCCAACCACACGCTCGTAGGTCTGGATGAGCAATTCGTTCGGGTTGGGTTGAGCTGTATGGCGTTCACCGTTTTGGAGGATAAAAGTGACCTCACGCGGCTTGACTAGAGGTGCCGGGTCGTCAAGATCCCAGCCGTCGTCATCGTCGTCGAGGTCGAAGCCGCCGCGAAGGGCGCCCCCCGCCACCTTGGCCACGCCCACGTAGACGGTGGCGTCGCGATGGTTGG
>JBMYQB010000071.1:0-5813 GCA_049600935.1 Candidatus Poseidonia sp. | reverse complement strand
AACCTTGTGGCCTTCGCTCGCCCACGCCGTCATCAAGGCGTCCACGAGGACGGATTTACCGACACCCGGGGCGCCGGTGATGGCCATCGTTTTCCACTCCTTCGCCGGTGTCTCGAGGGGTTGGTCGATGAGTTGGCTGAGGGCAAGGGTGCCGTTTTCAATCTTGGAGAGCAAACGAGCCATGGCGCGTCGGTCGCCGTTCAAGGCTTGGTCGCGTCCCTCGTTCACGTTCGCAACCCCTCTCACGCCGAAGATTCCCAGTGCCAGTCGCTGCCTTGTCCAACGCCAGCATCGGCTTTCTCGGAGGCCTGCTGGATGAAATCAAGGATTTCGGACGTGGGTGTGCCGGGCCCAAACACGGCTCGAATGCCCGCTTCGTGCAACGCAGGGCGGTCTTCGTGGGGGATGATGCCGCCGCCAAAGACGATGACATCGTCCAACCCCGCCTCAACCAACTTCTGGCACACTTGGGGGAACAGGTGGGCGTGAGCACCCGAAAGGGAGGAAAGGCCGAGGAAACGGGCGTCTTCATCTCGGACGGTGTCAACGATCTGTTGGGATGTTCGTCGAAGACCGGTGTAAATCACCTCGTGCCCGGCGTCTCGCAGGGCGCGTGCAACGACTTTCGCCCCTCGGTCGTGGCCGTCCAACCCGGGTTTCGCAACGACGATGCGCAGGGGGTGCTCCATGGTGGGCGGTAGGTGTTCATCCTATCAAAGGTCTGTGCGGGCGCTGGCCCATTCCTCTGTCTGTTGGTGTCTTGTCCATTGTTGGAGCGTTGATGTGGCGGCATGAACGTCAGTTCATGTTGGCCAGAATGTGATCCACGGTGGCTTTGGCGGAGTTGAGGACACCGGGAAGACCTGCGCCAGGATGGGTTCCCGCGCCAACCAGGTAGAGGCCTGGGATGTCAGGGTCCTTGTTGGACGGCCGGAAGTAGGCACTTTGTGTGAGCTTGGGTGCGACGGAGAACGCAGAGCCTTGGAAGGCAGCGAGTTCGCGTTGGAAGGTCTTGGGTGTAATGTGCCGACGGGTGGCGATGTGGTTGCGGAGGTCGGGCATTTCGACTTCGAGGGCTTCGATGATACGGTCGCCGTAGGCTTCTGCGATGTCGTCCCAATCCACATCGGCTCGCCCCAAATGCGGAACAGGGGCCAACACGTAAGCAGCGCTGCAACCCTCGGGCGCTAAACTCGGGTCGGTGACCGTAGGAACATGGAGGTAGAGGCTGAAGTCCTCAGGGAGTTCGCTGCCCTTGAAGATGTCATCGAGCAGGCCCTTGTACCGTGGTCCAAACAAAATGGTGTGGTGAGCGACGTCCTCGTAGGCGATGTCCGTGCCAAAATAAAGAACGAACAAGGACATGGACCAGTCCATTTTTTCCAGTTTCTTGGCTCGTTTTTGAGCGGCGGTCACCGAACTATAGAGTCGGTCATAGGTGTGGTGAACGTCCGCATTGGAAACGACCAAATCAAAGGTTTCCGTTCCGCCGTTACCGTCGGTGATGGTGTGCTGGGTGTTGGCTCCATCGGTGGAAACCTCAACGGACTCGACCGGTGTTGAGAGACGCACTTCCCCACCGAGTTCCTCGAACAACTTCACGAGGGTGCGCACCAGGGCGTGGGTCCCGCCTTTCGGAAAGTAGACGCCCCATTCACGTTCCAAAAAGTGAATGAGCGTGTAGATGGAGGAGGTTTGGAAGGGGTTTCCACCCACGAGAAGAGAATGGAAACTCAAGGCTTGACGGAGGTGGTCGTCCTTGACGTACTTGGCCACCGTTTTGTACACCGACCGGTCGGCACGGAGGCGAATCAGCGATGGGGATACGGCAACCATGTCGGAGAATTTCAAAAACGGCCGGTCGGCGAGGTCAGTGTATCCTTTCTTGAAGACCTTCTTGGCGTACTCAAAGAAGCGCTGGTAGCCGTCCGCATCCCGCTGGCTTCGTTGGGCAATTTGAGCGACCATGGCGGCTTCGTCCCTGACGTAATCAAAGCGATCGCCATCGCTCCAAATCAGCCGGTACATCGGCTGGACCTCCATGAGTTCGATGTAATCCTCGAGTCGCCTTCCCGTCAACTCGAACAAATCCGTCAGGGTGTGGGGTGCGGTGATGACGGTGGGTCCAGCATCAAACGTGAACCCTTCGTCTTCGTAGACATAGGCTCGCCCGCCGGGAAGGTCCCGCGCTTCGTACAGCACGGTTTGGATGCCTGCGGATTGTAGTCGAATCGCTGCACCGAGGCCTCCAAAACCACTGCCAATGACCGCCGCCCGTCGTGCTGTGTTGGGTGCTTTGGCCATGTGGTTGATTCAGGGTCATCACTTAGGAATGTTCGCTTTTCATCCCATGAAAATAACGAATGAAAAAACAACCAGTTATAACCTCAATTGTGAATCTACCAATGGTGAAAAGGTTGGAAAAAACGTACAACCTCCATGAACCCGAACGCATTCTTGCTACGAGTGGCGAGAGTTTCTTCTGGGCTCGACGTTTTCTTGGGCCGAAGATGGGCCACGACGCTGCCGTCCTGTACTCATTCTGCAGGGTGCTGGACGACATGGCGGACGGTGATATTCCGGACGGCCCTGCCCACCTTCGTCAAATCCAATCGCTTCTCAATGAAGGAAATTGGAGCCAACATCCTGTCTTGAAGCATCACGCGCCCCTTGTGGAAACCTATCGTCTGCCCCACGACGTCATTGGCTCACTGGTCGAGGGACTCATGGACGATCAGGCGCCCCACGTTCTCATCGACGACGAAGCCGCACTGATTCAGTACGCCTACAAGGTTGCGGGCACCGTCGGCTTGCTCATGTGCAACATTCTCAACAACGAAGACCCGAGGGCAAAGGCCCATGCCGTGGATTTGGGCATCGCCATGCAGTTGACCAACATCGCTCGGGACGTGGTTGAAGACGCCAAGATGGGCCGACGCTACCTTCCAGGTGATTGGGTGAACCACCTCAGCCCCGAGGACATCGTGCTTGCTTCAGAGAACCCAACGGGCCACGAAGGCACGCTCATCACCCTCGCTGTTGAACGTCTCCTCGACCTCGCCGAGACGTACTATGCGAGTGGCCGAGCTGGACTGTCCTACCTTCCGCTCCGAGCGCATTTTTCCATCGGCGTGGCGGCCAAGGTCTACCGGCAAATCGGCCGGCAGTTGCTGAAATCAAAGGATTCCTGGCACGGGCAGCGTCAAGTCACGTCCAAAACCAGCAAGATGTTGTGCACCGTTCGGGCCACGTCCAATCTCTTCTGGAGAATCCCTCATCCACGCCGTCAGCACAACACGCACTTGCACACGTGGCTGAAACCGTTTCAGCAGCAAGGAGGCGGCTGGGGATGACCTCCACCCACATCTTGGGTGATGGATGCGCATCGCTGATGTTGGCTTCCCGTGCGAACGAACTGCCAGGTCACGATGTGACGGTGGTTCAACCAGCGGCAGCACCCGAGGCCAAGGACCACATGCTGGGGTTTTGGGGGACGCCCGACTTGGCCTTTGCCACTAGACATGCTCGCCACGCATGGCCCAACTGGTCGATCATCACCGAGTCGTCCCGTGCCACCCTCACGTCATCGGCCCATCCCTACCATGCTATGCACAAACTTGAGTACCTCAAGGGGGCAAAAAAGGCGGCCATGGAACACGGGGTTTCCTTCATCGATGAATCAGAGCATCGCGCATCCAGCCCCTCCATGGTGTTTGATACCCGTCCTCCCCGAGCACCAGCGGGCGCCATGCTCCAGCATTTTGCCGGTATGGAGGTTGAAGTTGACCGGCCCGTGTTTGACCCACAAACGGCCATCTTGATGGACTTCAGGGTTGACCAATCTCACGGCATGCATTTCATGTACGTGCTTCCCTTTTCTCCCACTCGGGCCTTGCTCGAATCAACCATCTTCAGCCCTTCTGTCATGCCCTTGGAATACTACAAAGAGGCGATTGAAGCCTACCTCTTCAGGCACCACAACGCCAACATCCAGCAGGTCATCTCCAAAGAGAAAGGCGTGATTCCCATGGGCTCACTTGGACTTCACGACCCCGCCATTCCCGGCCTGGGTGCGAACGGGGGGGCCATTCGGCCTGCCAGCGGCTACACCTTCGCGTTCATTCATCAGCAAATTCAGGCCGCCTTTGATCGGGTAAACGACGGGAAGGCTCTGAAGTTCACTCGACCTCACAAGCGGGTGGACGTGTGGATGGACAGCGTCTTGCTCGTTGTCTTGCGTCATTGGCCTCAACAAGGGCCCATCCTGTTCAGCCGCATGGCGCAGTCGTTGTCAGGCGAGGAATTCATCCGCTTCATGAGCGGAAAGGCAGGTTGGGGGCTTCGTTTCAAAGTCATGATGGCGATGCCGAAACTGCCGTTCATACGCGGCGTCTCGAAGATGATGTTCAGCCGACCACGCAAGGTGGTTTCATGACGCTGCTCGAGTCGTTCATCGCCCTTGACACGCTCAACCTTCTCGCGCTTCTCGGCGTGGTGTTCATCGGTCTGCCTCATGGAGCCATGGACGGTGCGCTTGCGATGCATTTCGGCTGGATGAGCCGTCCGGCCATCACCGCTCTTTTCTTGCTCTCCTATGTCGGGTTGGCAGGGGCTGTCGTTCTCGTTTGGGTCTTCGCTCCCGCGGTTACATTCGTGGCGTTTCTTGCCATCAGCATCTACCACTTCGGCAGGGGGGATGCATCCTCAGTGGCTGCTGGCCGGACGACGGTGGAAAGCCTTGCTCGTGGCGGCTTGGTGGTCGGTGGAATCAGCCAAATGCATCGCTCAGAAGTTGATGGAATCTTCCAGACCTTGGTGGGGAATGACACCTCCGGTGTGTGGCTGTTTCTCAACGGTGTGGTGGTGATCACCATCGGCTGTGCGATGGAATCAATGCTGTTCAAGAATCATCCTGAACGCCTCGCATTCGCCGTTGAACTCGGTGTTCTGTTCCTGCTCTTTTTTGCTGTGCCACCGCTGGTAGGTTTCGCCTTGTACTTCTGCTTCGTTCACTCCATCCGCCATGTTTCCTCGGTTGGCGAATTCATGGCCACGACGGTATCAAGCGTTTCCATCACCAAATCGACGGCGGTGTTATCCCTCGTCACCTGGGGTGTTGGCCTCGCCGTTCTGGCTCAGCAGACATCAACGATGGAGGTGGATTCGGCGTTGTTGCGAGTCGTCTTCATTGGCCTGGCAGCGCTCACCGTCCCCCACATGATTCTCGTGGACGGTCTGCTTCACCGAAGGCCGGCGGCAGCCTGAGGAACGGGACAACTTGGTGCCGTTGAAAGAGCAAGCAATAAGGGCGGCTTGGGCTGACCAGCGGTCGGGGAAGTTGATGTCAGGCACCGAAGAGCGACTCAAGGACCTACGAAATCGTAAGGCTCGAAGTGAGGCCGGAGGAGGCCAAGCCCGCGTTGAGGCGCAGCACAACCGCGGCAAGATGACGGCTCGAGAGCGGCTTGAACTCCTCCTTGACGACGGCAGTTTCCAAGAGATCGATGCGCTGGTTGAACACCGCTGTCGGGATTTTGACATGGACAAGAACGTCATTCCCGGTGACGGCGTGGTCACCGGTCACGGCACCATCAACGGGCGAGAAGTGTTCGCCTTCGCCCAAGATTTCACCGTCTACGGCGGCTCCTTGGGCGAGATGCACGGGCTCAAGATTTGCAAGGTCCTCGACATGGCTCTCAAGACCGGTCGTCCTGTCATTGGGATGAACGATTCCGGCGGCGCTCGTATCCAAGAAGGCGTGGCGTCGCTTGGTTCCTACGCTGAGATTTTCTTCCGCAACGTCCGAGCTTCCG
>JBMYQB010000070.1:0-6149 GCA_049600935.1 Candidatus Poseidonia sp. | reverse complement strand
TGTATTTCAGCTTCTAGTTTTTCAATCGGGCCGAGTTCAAGTGCTCGCATGGCAGAAGGTGAATCCCCGTACAGCAAGAAGAAGGTGTTCAACCGCCTTGCCAAATGCACGGAATCGTGTTCAAACAAACCGTAGTCCAAGATGAGTTCGTGCAGTAAGGGGTTGTGAATCTCGACGGTGGCTTTCAATATATTTTGAAGCACATTTGTCTTTCGTTTTACGCCGCCCTTGGCCCAACTCAATTCGATCTTGAGCCGATGGAACGCCCCCTGCTCAAGTTCAGCACGGACAATGGCTTCAACTTCAAACGGCTCCATGGATTCAAAGTCTTTTGAGTCACTTCCCTGAATGCCGTACTGTGCCAACATTCGAGTAGTCACAGTCTGAATTTCTCGTTTCTTCCATTCCTCATCCTTGATGTATTTCAGATAGGTCGTTGCTTCTTCCACACGCTCGGCGTTTCGGAGAAATTGAATGACAGATTTTGCAGCACGTTCGTCCTGATAGCGGTGCAATCGCCATTCTGCGAGTTCGAGCATGTGCTCAAAGTTGGTGCGTCCAAGAGACCGAATGGCAGCAACAAACAGATCACGCGTGTATTTTTTGTCCTGTGTCTCATCTTGAAGTTCAAAATTAATGAGGGTGAACATGAGAAGAGCGTGAGTTTTCTCAATTCCATGTTCTACGTTTAGTTTATCGATCAGATTAGAGATTACACTGGTGTCCCGGCCCGCATTTCTTGCAGCCTCGATGAGTTGATTGGAAGTTTCAATGTTGAATGCATGCGTGTTTTCCGTCGTGGCCTCAATGGATTCAAATACGCTTGACAACCAAGAGGCCATGCCGATTTTGTCCACGCGATGGACAGTCACATCGTCAGGAACGTCGTCTCGGTCAAGCCGAGAGCGCAATACTCCCGAAAGGTGAGTGTAAATTTGTGTCGGGTACTTTTTCCTCGATTCAGCACGCGGTCGCTGGTCGTGAATGAGGCGGAGCGCTGGATTTGCACGGACCAAATTTTTGAGAGAACGATGAGGGTAAGGGCCGATGATGAGAACCATTGAGGGATGGAAAAAGGACGAGATACCACCAATTTGTTCCTCAAGTAAAATTCCCCAATCGTCAATTCGTTCTCCAGATAAATCGCTTTTTTCTGGAATGACAAAGACCGGGAAATCCGTGCTCGCGAATGTCTTTTGATAACGCGTTGTGGTAACGACGACAATGTCGAGGTCTTTTCGAAGCGTGGAAATATCCTCAAGGTCTTGCTTTACACTCGAAACATGGGTAGTCGTGTACCCATCAACAAACACCAACAATCCTTTCCCCTCAACCTCTCGCTGCCACTCCACTCTTGATTCGGGCTTCGTAATCAATCCGGCTTTTTCCATGCCGATTCGGAGGCATAATGCTGGAAAGGTGAGCGGAAGAATGGGAAGGCGCCACGGTTGAACTATGCTTTTTGTGATATGCTCTCCTATACGCAACGAGACGGATTGTTCCATCTTCCTCAAGCGTTTCAAAGCCTGGCGGTCTCGAAGAGCGGAATTCATGCCAACATTCACCTCTTCAAAAATTGTTCAAGTGAGTGTACGCATCGCTGTGCCGTTTTGCCGTCCCAAAATTCAATTTCACTTTGATGAGCGGTGGAATCTTGTTCAATTCTTTCTAATTCCGTTTGAAGCGTCTCCGGAGTAGCGAGTACATTGGTTCCCTGTGTGATGGTGATTGGGCGTTCCGTATTTGGGCGCAAGGTGATGCATGGTACACGAAGCCAAGTCGTCTCTTCCTGAATCCCACCGCTATCGGTGATGACGCATTTGGAATGCATGATGCCGTGCATGAAATCAATGTATCCAAGTGGCCCCATGAGGTGAATCGCCTTGTTTTCAAGCAGTTCATCCATCCTGCCAAGACGCTCAATTCGTGCTTTTGTCCGAGGATGGAGTGGCCAGATTAAATCCATCTTTTGAGCGACGTTGAGGAGTTCATTGAGAAGGACATCAAGAGTGGCTGGGTCGTCAACATTGCTGGGCCTGTGGAGCGTGACCATTGCATGCGAATCGTGTTTGAACGATATGGTTTCCAAGAATTGAGACGATTCTACGGCTGGCTTCATCGCAACGAGTGTATCGATCATGATGTTTCCCACTCGAACGATTTTTGAGGGGTCAACACCGGACGCGAGGAGATTTTCGTCTCCGTCTGGTGAAGGCGTCCAAAGTAAATCTGCAAGGTGATCGGTCACGATACGGTTCAATTCTTCGGGCATGCCTCGATCCCAACTTCTCAAGCCCGCCTCAAGATGAACGACCGGGATTCCCAATTTTGCGGCGGCAAGAGCGCATGCCACCGTGCTGTTGATGTCCCCAATCACGACGCAAGCTGCAGGAGGATTCTCAAGAAGAAGAGCTTCGTAACGTTCGAGGATTTTTGCCGTCTGTGCCCCGTGGGTGCCGCTGCCGACTTCCAGGGCAAAATCCGGTTTCCCCATACCAAATTGTTGCATGAAAATCCCCGCCATCTCATGATCATAATGCTGTCCGGTATCAACCAACATCGGATCAAAATCAGGATGTTCCCGAAGGGCCCTCAACAACGGAGCCGCCTTCATTTGGTTTGGGCGGGCTCCAACAACGACATGAATCGGTTGAGGCATGGAGATTCTAAAGGACAATAGCATATCATGTTTACATTGAAATTGATGCTCAATCACTTATACACGGGCAACACATGGATTGACCCATGAGGGTGGATGTCGCTGGCCTCAGGACCACCCTGCATTGGTCATTCCATCTTGACGACGGGGACGGCAAATATACCGATGCTATCTCTATGACCGAGAATAAATTTACCACACAACTCCCAAAAGGAATCTCTATCGACGATGTTCATCCAGATCATCTTGCCCTGGTAGCGTTGTTGGTATGCCACCCGTTCACTCATCAGAAAATCTCTATTCCCTGGGGTGTAAGTGAACGTTTTGCAGAATCCTGCTCAAAGATTTCAAAATACCAAGTTGAGTTTGAGCATACCGATGTTCAAGCTTACAATGCTTCCAACGGAAGACCTGCACTGGCCTTCTCTGGGGGCGCGGATTCCACGGCGAGCCTCTTGGTGATGCCCAAGAACACCTTGTCCGTGTTCATGGACCGACCGTTGAAAAGAAAAGCCTCAATGTACAACAAATCTGCAGCCTATGCAACCATCAAACACGCTCAGAAAGAGGGTTTTGAGGTCATGAAACTCCAATGCGATGTTGAATATGTACGCCAACCCTTGGGATTCCCTACAGATCTGGTCCCGTCAATCCCTATCATCTGCCTTGCAGCCAGCCATAACATTGACTCCGTGGCTTTTGGAACTGTCATGGAATCTGCCTACAGAATTGGCCATGAAAAGGCAAGGGATTACGCAACTTCTCATCATTATCGGTTTTGGGGGAGAATGTTCGCTGCGGCTGGCATCCCCCTTTACTTGCCCGTAGCTGGTGTGAGTGAAGTTGGAACCAGCATCATCGTTCATGCAACATCGTTCTATGATTACACCCGTTCATGCATACGAGGCGAATGGCCAAAATCATGTGAGCAATGTTGGAAATGCTTTCGAAAGAACATGCTCGATGCAAAAATCGGAGGTAAGTCGATTTCTGAAGAATTTTTGCTCTCAGGCATCATGATTCCAGAGGTGCAGAAAAAAATGAATGCATTTCCTGTGAGCCACGAAAACGTACTTTCGTGGGCTCTTGATGAGACTGATAATCAAATCTCTCAACTCATAAAACAAAGATTAGAAGGAACAGAGCGAAATCTTGAATTTCTTTCGTCCTTTTATCCCCCCTCGCTTGATTTGATTCCAGAACAACATCGCCAGGTTACAAAAGAACGGCTGTTGAGCTTCCTCAAACCGATGGATGAGGAATTTTGGGAACAAGTCACGGACCACAAGATGACAGAATGGCTCACATCAGCATCGGCGATCGAGGCAAAGAAGCGATATGAAGCATTTATTCTGGAATTATCCGCAACAAATCAATAACGCCCTTGGTTCCGTTTTCAACGGCCTTGGGTTCCGATTCCAATGTCAAGAGATGGGATATCTTTGCATCAAGTGATTCCCCTTGGCCAAGGTAAACCAAGCCCCAGCCTTCCTCCTCTGCCATTCGACACCGTGCAACTTGATCGTCCATGCCCGTTTCAGTGTTCGGAATAAACAGTGTTGGAATTCCAAATCTCCTCATCTCCTGGAATGAATTGTATCCACCTGCTTGAATCGCAGCATCAAAGGCCTTACCATACATTGCGTTAGGATAATCCCGTAAGATTCGGAGGCGAACATGGGTGAAAGGCAACCTGGCCCCCAGCATGGATTCCCCGAGCACCACGTAAACATGTGAATGGGTATAAAGAGCCTCAAGGACCTTTTCGAGGATGTTTTCAATGTCGTTAATTCGACCTGCGCCTAATTGGACATAGACCAAAAACGCCTCTGCTGGAACTGCCAGTCTTGAACGAGCAAATTCACGTTCCCAAGCATTTTCAGGTTCAACTGCCATGATTGGTGGAACAACATGCCCTTCTCCTCCATCAATTGGTTCATCTCCCTCACGAGGGATGATCACGCCATCAAAAAACGAAGTGCTGTCAACAGGAATGGATTTTTTCCGTTTCAATGAACCTCTACGCATCCACCATTTCTCCATGTTTGGTTGGGAGGCAATTGCGTTCAACATGCCTCTGTACGGGAAGGCTCCGTCAAAAATGAACCATGATGGTCGATGCATTTCAAAGACCATGTGAAGCATGTCCTCCACCAGCCCGTTCCATTGGGCTGATGTCATGTTTGCGTGTTTGTATTTTCCTGCGAGATGATAGGTTGGGAACTCTTCGCTGTAAAGGATATGAAGTGTTGGCATGGGCGTAAAAAACACGATTTCGAGAGAAGGATCTGTTCTGCGGAGTTCTCGTGCAAGAGCATACATCCTCGTGAAATGTCCAAATCCAACCCCATTGGTCGGAAACAGAACGATGCAATGATTTTGTTTCTCTTCGCCCTTACCCAGTATCTCATGGCCTGTATCCATTGGTTTTTTTCCAAGTCGCTGAAGAGCAAGTTTCATGGACAGCAAAGGAAAGGTAACAGGTAAGGTCAACAAGCGCCACGGTTGGCGCACTGCAGTGGTTAAATGAAGGCCTAGTTGGAAGGATACTGTGGACCGCAGCCTTCGTATCTCACGCTGATTGCGATTGTACTTTCGAATCAATGCCTGATATGAGTGTTCGCCAGAATCCAAGGCTGAAGACTCAACCTCGGCATCACCACCCATGTGCTTTCCTTAAGCCCCAACTTCTTGATGTTTGGCAGGACTAAAAGCACAAATTGCCCCGTTCTTGAACAAAATCAAACATCCAAGTCAACTTTGACCAAGGCATACGGTTCGTCCATCCATTCAAGGAACGTTTCGGTTTTTTTCCTCACGACGGACCTCAACGGTTCTTCAATCAAATTCAATCCTGGCTCGTAGGCTTGGTCCCACCAGGAGAGGTCATCTGCGATGTGTTCGACTAAATGTGGTGCGAGGTGTTCCAAACCTTGAACCTTCAAAGCCCACAACGCGTGTTGTGCGGTACGCAGTGGTTTTTTGTTGAGGTAGATGGAAATCTCCTTGCTCGTAGGGTCGATTTCTCTTCCAAGGGGCCCGTTTTTGTGAAAACATTTCCAACACGTTCCGCACCAGCGGTCGCCGTTTCCTCGAAGGCAAGAATTCACCACGTCGGCCAATTCGCTTTGCGCACATACCTTGAGGGCACCCGCTTCGGAGATGTGGTTGATTGGAAGGACATAGTCAATCCCGGCTTTGTTGAACTGTTTTGGCCAATACGTCCAGTAGTGCGAGTCTTGAAAATCCCGGAATTTGAGCCCCTTTTTCAACCACGTATTTTCGATGACGGTGCCAAATGAAATGGAGCAAAGGTCGAGGTGGTCGGCGAGCAGAATCAGGTGGACACATGCTGCATTGGCCGATGAAAAGCCAGTTTGCAAATCATGGTAGGTCCGAATTTTTTCGTGGTTGGATGGAACACAAAGAACCTGACGACCGGTTCGCTCCTCAATGGCCTTGAAGGTTGAATGGGGAAGGGAATGGTTGA
>JBMYQB010000069.1:0-6956 GCA_049600935.1 Candidatus Poseidonia sp. | reverse complement strand
CCCCCACGGCTGGCCTTCAAGCGAGCGGGGTCAACGTGACGCTGGTGGCGGACGGATGGCGGGTGAACGTCAACAATCCCATTCAACTCTCGTGTTCAACCAGTTCTGACGACCATCAAGTCGCTCGATGCGACTGGGTGGTTGACGGCGTTTCGACCGAGAACGCCTCTGAGGTCGCCTTCACGCCCGACAGCGTACGCACCTACGAGGTTGAACTGACCGTCACGGACGCCAGCGGTAACGCAGGGAATACAACGGCGCAGGTACGCTCCGTTGACCCGACCTTACCGCGATTTGAACCGTCGCTGCTTGCCGACTTCCCCCTCTCCGCCACCGCAGGCGATGAGGTTGAATTCGTGGTGGCGGTCTCCGACACTTACGACCCTTCCTCTGCGCTGCGCGTCCATTGGGATTTGCAACCAGCAAAAGACACCGACGGTAATGGCAACGCCAAGGACGATGCCGACCGCGTGGGCCTCAATCCAACCATCGCCTTTGACACGCCGGGCACCAAAGAAATCGTGGTGACGGTGTTTGATGCATCAAACAATTCGGCGAATTATGCCTTTTCCATCAACGTCGCTGCGGCCCCTGTTTCAACGACCTCCTACACCGGTGTGGTTCTGGGTGTCGCCGTCAGCCTCCTCTTGGTGGGTGTCGTGCTGGTGAGCAATCGCGCCGTTCAACGAAATCGAGCGTTCAACCTGCTCGTTGAGAAAGGTCTCAATGCAGAAGAAGCCCGAGCCCGAATGGCGATGACCGCCCAACGAACCAAACTCTCCCTGCTCTCAAAAGCCGCCGACTATGCGGGTCTCGATCTTGGAGAAGTGGTGTCTGAAGAAGAGCGATTGGCGGCCGAAAAGCAAGCAGAGATTGAGGCCATTTACGGCTCATCCGAGACCGCCGACCCGAATGCGGGTTTTGCCCCTGCCGCCTATGTTGAAGCCCCCATCTCCGAGGCCAGCAGTCAAGCCGCTGCCGAAGCCGCTGCGCTTCTTTCAGATGATGAGGTGAGCGCCCCGTCAGGTCAGTTGCTCGATGCGTTTGATGAGGAACCTTCCTCCCCCATCGTTTCAATGCCTGCCGCTCAATCATCGGGCGCCCCGTTCCATGCAGAAGAACCTCCGGCGGTTGCATTACCGTCGTCAGTAGCGTTGCCCGAAATGGAATCCGAGGCACCAGCGGTGGCGTTGCCGTCCACAGAGGAGGTCGCCATGCCAGACACGAGTTCTCCCACGCCCACAGCACCCGCAACGCCGGCACCAACCCCGCCTCCCGCACCAACACCAACGCTGGTGCGCCACACGTGCACCAATTGCGGCGCCGTGTTCGAACTTGACATGCCCGCAGGTCTCACTCGAGCGGTGGTGGCCTGCCCGGGTTGTCAGGTGGACCAAGACATCGTCAGCGGCGTTTGATTTCACGGCAAAAGAGTGCTCTTTTGGGGAACGAGGCGGCGAATGCTTCTCAAAGGAGGAGGCCTGAGACACAAGCATGGATGAGCCGGCGCTCCGTGTCTTACGCGCAGGCCTTCCTCAGCCGCACCGACACGGCCGTACCGCCGTGGTGCTCGTTGCGCTCATGCTGGTGTCCTTGATGCCCCCGGTTTCCGGTGATGTGACCGTGGCCCGGGACGACTTTGGAGTGTTGGATGCCTTTGCGGACACGCTGGCCGATCGAGCAGCGGAAGGCGAATCCTTGGTTGCGCTTCAGGGAGCGCAGTCCTCCTTCGCACTGCTGGACGCCTCAAAACGCTCGGTGCAACCCGGCGATGCCCTTGCCGACGCTGAGAATGTCTTGGACCAGGTGGAACTTCGAGACACGACGCCGTTTGAGGAGGACCATCCACGCCCCTACGAGTTTCTGACCGACGTGGCGACCCATCCTGATGCGTGGCCGTACAACCTCTGGGAGACGCTGTTTTCAATTGACAACCTCGGCCTTGACAACCTGTTGGGTTTCGGTATCAACACCTACGCCGTGTACGTGAATTTCTCTTCCCGAAACAACGGACCCTCCTACGAATCCTGGGACAGCGGAACGTTCACTGGCGAGCTTCTGGTTGGAACCGACTTGGTTTTGTTCGAGAACTACATTGACATCGATGGTGATGGAACGGACGATTTGTCGGTGGCGTTAACCCTTGAGGGTTTGACCACCCTCGGTGAAGGCTTTGGAATTGAAACGAGTGACAATCCGATTCCGGGTGCCCCCGGTGTGCCGACCGAACTGTGGATTCGTCCGACCTTCCAGTGGGCGGTGAATGCGCTGAACATCAACGATCCCCTGTGGAATGAACTCGAACACCTGGAAGTCACGTTGATGAAAGGGCTCGCCTTTGACATCACGCTCTCAAATTCCGAATCGTACGCCATCGTGGTTGACACTCGCTTCACCCAACCGCCCTCCGATGTCACCCTCGGCGTGGGGATTGAGCGCATTTCCTTTGACATCACGAGCGCCATCGCCCTTCCAACCCAATTCATCACTGCGCTGTTGTTGGGCAACGTGAATTCAAGCGACCTCGCTTTGACCGGTATCACGGCTCCGTATTCGGTTCGTCTGTCCAACCCAAACGCTCCGGGAAGTACCGACCAGACCGATTGCAGTGAGACCATGAACTACGACCCAGCGACCGATTACAACGCCAAGAGTCGTGAGCACAAGTGCGGCATCGGCATTGGCGTGGGCTACGTCCATTTTGATGAAGTTCAACCCGACCAATCGGTCAAGATTCTGGAATACGCTTACCTGGATGTGGGATTCCATCCTGAGGAGGGAAAATCCGTCATTCCCAGCGAGGTTGATTTGACCTTACGAAACGACAACCTCGGCGAGAACACGTTCGACACCATCGAAATTTACTCCGATGTGGGCACCGATGTGTACATCCATTATTTCGAGGACCGTTCAAACGTCCCTGAAGGTGAGAGCCCGTTTGGAAACATCACGGATTCTCGTCTCTGGATTCGGGGCTTACCATCGGGGACGCTTCACGACGATGAAATCGCCGCCATCTTCACCACCATTGGCGAAGCCCCCGGCTCGGTCAACCTTCCAGGAGACATTCCCGACCGCCTCTCGCTGATGATCGCCATCAAGAATTTCTCCGGGGACAACACCAACAACGTCAACGACCCGACGCTTCCAATCAATCCCGCCCAACCACCGAACACCTTGTTTTTGATTGCAGGGACATCATCCATCAAGGAGTTCAACTACGCCTCGACCTTCAAACGTGGTGGATACGAAGGCGATAGTTCGTCCATGCTGGTTGAAATGGAGGATGTGCCTCGAGTCATCGTCATTCAGGGGAGTTTCCTTCTTGCCTCAACCGGCATTGATCGTGTCAATTTCGACAATCCGAATCTGAACACCATCGCACAGTTCTTTGACAATGCGTTGTTGAACGTCATCGAGGTGGTTCTGGACATTGGAAGCATCCTCAACGGTTTGCCCACCGCCGTCGTCGGAACCGCCGGTTCGACGGGTGGTGTGATTGACATCCAATGCTTCAATCAGGTCAAGAAGAGCTTGCCGAGCAGCAACAGGGAGGCCATGGAAATTGAACACATGCGCTTTGCGCTCGCCAGCAGCCCTCAACCATGGTTGCCAGAGATGGACCACATTTTACTTTCAGAGGACATGAACATCGCCATCGTTGACGGCCGTCTTGGACCCGTCGATCCGCTTGTTCCGGTGGCGATGAGCATGCGCATCGGTGGGATCAGCCATGTTCGCCATTCCTTTGACCCCATCAACGAAGTTCGGGACATGCAACTTGACGGGTCTGCCAGCGGTTCGCTTCTCATCGGCCACATCAAGCACGACGATGGCGACATGGCCAGCGCCATCAAGCAGTCGGCCATGGTGTCCAACCGTCCCGCTCAGTTCAACATCCTTCAACAGGCCGAATCGCTTGAGTACGAAGCCAGTGAACCCATCGGCACCATCACCTACGGTGGGCAATCGGGCGACCAGCGGAACGCCATTCGACTTTCAGGGCTCCCCTCCTCGTTCAGTTTGGTGCTGGGTGACACCGTCGGCTATGTTGCAGACGGGCCGATGGAGAGCATCCAGGTGCAGATGACCAACGCCAGTACGCCGCTCACGATGGACGGCGACCACATGCGGTTCTGGGTCAACGAAGACACGGCTGAAGCGAGTTTGAGTCTGAAACTCTCCGACATCACCTCAATCGAACGCCTCAGTCCCTTGGTGCCGGGTTCATCGGGGCCCGAAGGAAACTCGGAGGTACGATTGGTGCGAGGTTCATCATCACCCTTCGGCGTCTCGTTTGAGGATGAGTCGACCCACGAAAATCCCTTCTTGGGGCTCAACGGTCAGGTGTACTTTGACCCGCTGCCCGCCAACATTTCGCTGACCTTGCCGTCCGACGTGGACTCCGACGGTCTTGAACTCCCGACCTTTGGTGAAGGGGAAGGCATTGAAGCGCTCTCGTTCTTCCTCGGCGACTTGGTTGATTTCGGAAGCGTCGTCAACGATTTCGTTCATGCGCTTACGGTCAACGTCGGTGGCGACCTCGGTGAGAGCGAGAACATGAGCCTCGGTTTGGATTTGTTCACCGGTGAAGCGTTCAACATGACCGTGGACCTCAAGAAAGGCTCCAATCTTGAAGCCGAACCCGCTTGGATGCACGGCCTTGGCATGGAAGCCTTGGAACAAACTCGGCTTGAAGCGAACCTCTCCCGCATGCCGGCCTTCACCTCCACCACTCGAGGGCCAATGGAAGAAATTCTGGCCGACGGGCGCATCGATGCGGCCGAACGCGTACAGGCGTTGACCATCCTCGAATCGATCAACATCACTGCGGCGCAAGCCTTGGTGGATGCCTTGGAGGATGGCAAAGTGTCCGACGAAGAAATGGCCGGCGTGAACATGACACTCCTCGAAGAAGAAGGTCTCACCCTGCACGACACGCGAGCGTGGCACCTTCGGGCTTGGTTACCGTCGCTTCCAGCGGGTACGATCGAGCTGGTGTATGATTTCCGAATGCTCGGAGGCATTCCCACCTACGAAGTGGACCTGAAGATGTCCCAATGGCAACCGATGTACCCACAAATGACCATCATCGCCAACGGCCTTGAAGGTCAAGATTTGGAACTCTTCATCGACGGGCTGGACACCACCATGCCTCGAAACGTTGAGGTCAACGTTCTCTTTTCCACGCAGGAAAACCTGACCGTGCCTCGCGTCTCGGTTGACATGCATTACGATGCAGGTGTGAGGTTGAAATCGGCCCATGCCATTCTCATCGACCACGAAGCGCTCACGAGAGTTGAGGCCCTGGTGGTTGGCATCCCCCAATCCACTGATGTTTCTGCCGTCATCGGTGACGTGCTTCTCCTCGACCTCGTCGTTCCTGAAATTCACCGCGTCAACGGACACTCGGCTGATTCGTTGATGCTTCAACAACTTCGCTACATCGACGGATTCTGGTATCCCTCGACGGCCTTCATGCGCGACCTTCCCGGCGAGATGCACCTCGCCACCGAACCCGACACGCGATTTGACATTCGCAAACAAACGGCGTTCCAAGGTATGCGCACGCTGGACTACTCCTCGAACACGGACGACATGGACCTCTACCTCGAAGCCAGTGGGAGGGCCATCGAGGCCAAAGGTGACGTCCTGATGCTCGCCGAAGATTTGCCAACTCGCTTCGTCTTGGAACTGACCGATGATTTCGGTATGCGGGTGGAATCTTCGGGCTCAGGAGTAAAGAAAGTCTACGTCCGCCAGACCGATGTTCCTGCAACACCCGGTGTCACCATCGAGCGTGTCGAAGTGGTCGGTCAGAACCTCAAAGGCGCAACGATTCACATCTTTTCTGGGCCGGGCGAGTATCCATTCATCGTTATTGACGACATCACCGACGGCCGTTTGGTGGCCACGGCAGAGGCCTATGTCCAGCCGGGTCTCATCGAACCGTGGCTTCATCCCGTCTTCGGTGACTTCGAGATGGAAGGCCGTGCTGTTCTTCTTGATGCACAATTCACCGGGATCATTCCCACTGCTTCCTCGGTGGGCGTGAACGGGATCGTCACGGACCTTTCCTTGGTCGGCACCTTGACCGGCGAGTTTGTTGAAACGCGCCACATCATGGTCATCGACCCCATCGGTAGCGCCGTCGCCAGCGGACTGGCCATGATTTTCGGGTGATGCATCATGTCGGGTCCATCAGCTGAAGATTTGCGCCAAGGTGGCTCTCCAATGGAGGGTCAAGAATTGGAGGATTGGGAAGCGGCCCAAGAGGCAGCTAAGCTCCTGACCACCCTCAAGCGGGAAATCACGCCGACTCGGGTTGCGATGTCAGGTGCCGTGCTGTTCATGCTCATCACGCTGGCGTTGAGCGGGTGGTACTGGCTGCTGCCACGAGACGCCGTCACGGTTGAAACCCACTACATGCAACGAGGTGGCCATCTGATGATGAGCGAGTTGCACAACGATGGCAGCCGTGACATAACCGACATCGTGCTGGAGGTTGAATTCCAAAACGTTGAGGGCGAACTCATCGAACGCATGTCGTTGGAACTGGATGTGTTGGAAGGGCATTCCTCCATTTCGGGTGACGACCTCGAAATGATGGTTATCGGCTACACCGTCTGGGCTGAGTACACCATCGTCATCGATTTAGAATATCGGGATTATACCGGTCAACTTCGTCAACCCGAACCGTTTACCCATCAGGTTGGCGATTGGTCACAGGAAATTTTCATCGACAAGGCTGAACGCCATGTTTGGCCCATGGATTGAGCACTGTTTAGACAAGCAGACCGAACCGATAAAGGACAGGAGCCTAAGGCCAAACCATGGCTGGAGATTCCAACCGCCTCACCGCAGGTGTGTTTGTTCTCCTCCTCGTCTTCTCGACGACGAGTTCTGTCTTGCTTCCGAAGGACGCCGAGGACGCCACACCCACCACCTTCAATCCC
>JBMYQB010000068.1:0-7431 GCA_049600935.1 Candidatus Poseidonia sp. | reverse complement strand
CGGTGTTGCTCCGGTTCTCATTTCTCCTGCGTGTTGAGTTCTCCATTTTCTGTCAGATTTGACAGCCTGTGGCGTCCTTGCCTTGGTTTTAGGCACGTTTTTCCCTTTCAGATTCACGAAGCCGGTCGATGATCGCCTCCCACTCGTCTTCCGTCGTTTCCTCCATGGCGTCGATGATTGCCTGCATGATTTCGTCCTCGTTTTCGTCGCCGATCATCGTCATCCTTCATCACCTCACGCAGAGGCGGCGGCCTTGACGGCCTCGCCGTTTGGTTTCTTCTCAGGGCAACCGTTGCGGACCCATTGCGATTTACTGCGGCCAAAGCGGCGGCAATTTCTCAGGAAGTTTTCGTAATTCTTGGTCTCGACCCACTTGTGGCCCTTCTCTTGTGCTGCTGTCATGTTCTCACCTTGTTCTCCATTTTTCGAATGTTCCTGTGCTCAATATTCCGGGTTGTTGTTTGTGTGTCCCTCACATCAATGGCGTCTTGAGAAATCCAAAATCTGTCATTCTTGACAGAGGACCATTTCATTGTGATTTGACGGGAGCCCCTCCAGGACCAACTTTCGCTTATGTTGGTCACACCGCTGCAATCGAGCAATCACCCAACGTCCCCGGACATCCTCAATCTTGACCTCAACACCTGATTCAATGCGACAGGTGATGGTCCCTTTTTGTGCTGGAGAGTAGACATCAAACGTGTCTTCTACCTCTGGAACCTTGATGAATTGAGTCATACCGTATTGAAATCCATCAAGATTGATCATGGCAGGGCGCTTAGATGTTCGCTTGGCGACCAATGTGCCTTGAAGGTCGTGGTGGGTCCTCGGGACCCCACAAACAAGGGCATTCTTCCAATGGTTATGCCCACGTGGCATGACCTTGTGCAATCCTTCTCCGTATGCATTCATCTTGATGTTCTTGAAGCGCAAGCGTCGGCCGTGGTCCGAGCGTAGGGACTCCGACAATGGATTGACCAAATTGGGATTCTTATCTTGAGTTCGCTCAACAAGGGGCTTAAAATTAGCAGGAAGAGGGGTAATGTCGCTTCGAAAAGTTGCACTTCGAAGATCGCCTCGCAGCTGCCAAACCGACCAAAAACCACGCATTTTTTTGAGCTCCCGTGGTGCTACTTGGAGGCGAACATTCCAGTCCACTCGTCCGGTTTGAGGATTGAAAATCCGACCCACATCTCCCTTTGTAGGAACCCGGAGGAAGACCAAGCTTTGGGCCTCATAAAACGGGGCCTCGGGAGAAAATGAATAGGCAACCTGGCGCTTCTTCGAACCACGCTTCTTCGTTGTCACAAAAACGGTTTGAAACTCAAAAACCCGACCGTTGAGGACCACGACCTCACTTCCGTTGGAGCGTACTGCGGGGGCAAAACCTTGCACGGGATGCTCATCAATCCAAAGTTGCTCGATGTTGGCTGGAACCCCGCAACGAACCGTAGGTGGTGCTCGGCCGGCTTCTCGATGGTTGATCATCGTGCCCTGTTCGTCGACCAGGAAACGGAAGGAGCCGTCTCGAGGCGTGAAGCCGTTCACCTTCAACACGTCATTGAGCGTCATGCTGCTATCGGGAACATGAAGGGTGGAAGCGGGATATCCTTCACTCACATGAAGGGTCAATGATTGGTTCCGTTCCATGCCCTCCCTGCGGCGTGAGGTCGAGGATTTCTGTCACCAATGACGAAATTCTTCCTCAAAAATCATCATAAATACTGGCGTTCTAACCCGTGATATGGACATCTTTCTCCTTGGACACGGAATGAAGGGTCCGTCGACCACGATTCTTTCGGAACCAATGAAAAAATGGCTTCTTGAGCATCACGTCGAACGCTGTGTTATCTTCACGACAATAAACATCGATAGTACCCCACTTGTTCATGAGATCAAGTCGATGTCCACCTCTGAAAGCCTCCAGGTAGAGACGCATCCCCTCCATATGATCGACACAACAAATGCCAACAGCCCCGAAGACCTCAATCGATTGCCATGGATGAACCTTAATGAAATCATCAAGCAAATAGATTTGGTGAATGAAACCGTTGTTTTTTGTGGGCGAAGCAGTTCAATGTTCGATCATCTTCTTTGGCTTGGCGCACAATGTTTCCAAAATGTTTCTGTCTTGAACATTGACACCACGGAGCCAGCTCTGGACCTGTGTTTAGACAACATTGGCGGTGAGATTTCACCACAAGCAATTTCTGGGCTGCTAACATTGCATATTGATGACATCAAAAGCGGGCGTACCGACACTGAAAACATCGGATTTAGCGATGCCGAGCGACTTGGAAACATACCAGGAGCAGGTTTGGTCAAAGGTGTAAACAACGCCCTTGGACCGTATGTCTCCAGAAACATGGTCGGGAAAACCGAGGTTGCAGAGGATTCTGTCACCTACAATCTGCTTCCTCATGGATTAGGTGCAGCATGCAGAACATGGATGGAAAACAGAACGATTCTTGAGACACATGTCAAAAGCCTGAACATCGTTTTTGGCCGTCTTCCATCCGTCCAATCCGCCAGGAAAGGGGGCAAGTACAGGTCATTTGACGAATTTTTCAACTTCATGAGTCCGCTTCAACCGGTTGATGGGTACATCGCTGTTGTTCAACGGCATGATTCCACCATCGAGGGTCATCACGTTCTCACGTTGAATGAGGCATTGGAAAGATTTGTTGACACGGACATCATTGGTGACTTGCGACATTGCAAAATGGTGCTTCATCGTCGACAAGAAGAAGATGCCATCGAAGCTCTCGACCACCTTCTTGTCATCAATCCAGTAGCTACACCTGACTTTCACATGGAATTTGTCTTGAAATTGCTAACAGCATGTGTTTCCTTCGAAGAAGAATATGGATCACGAATTTGGGAAATTGATATCACCCAAGTTATGATTGAACTGCGCTCAGCTCTTTCCTTCCTCTCGTTTGTTTGCAATCTTTCGACCACCTACATTGTGAAAAATGAAGGACAAGGTGGTGGGGCGAGTGGACTTCGTAGGCGAGACCTCGCACTTCCCGTTCCAAACACCATGGCATTTCAGGCATTTTCCCAACTGAGTGAGGGGCATGGAAATAACAAAGGGGCAGCTAACCTGCTCATCAGCTTGTTTCTGTGTGAGCAAATGATGGTTGAACCAAGCGATGAATTTGAGATCGATCCTTTTGATGACCCTGAAGAGACCCTCTCGAATCAAACACCTGGATTGACACAAAAAGAAATTCAAAACTTCATTGAAGATCTCTCCACCGAACTGAATCTTAACGAGGGACTTTCAAACATCAATCGGACAATTCGACAATACTTGTTGGTTGAACAGGGCCTCATTCGTAAATTTGACCCACCACAGAAAGGAAAGACAACGTATTCACTCACGCATCTCGGGAGATTCGTCGCTGTTCAACTCGAACGCATTCGGAAAGAGGGGGCGGGGAATTGATTGAATCAACGCTGTATTGTGTTTGCAAAATTTGTGAGCAATACAGCGAGTATTCCAAACAAGATTTTAGTTGCGAGGCGGGTCATCCCCAAACCAAAACGGCGTTCTACAAAGATGCCGATGAGACCGAGTTTATCTTCAAATGCCCGAACCATTGCTCGGGTGGAGCCGTATACCTTGACGAGAAATGCATGGGTTGCGGTGAGCGATTTTCAAAAGTCGATAAGAAGGATAAGACAACGGGCGTGAGGAAACCCCACAATTACGTCGTGTTGTACGAAAGCGAAGACGTTGAACGAGATCGGCAGACGTTACCAAAACGAACCCATTGGAACGAAGACAACAGGGATGACCCTGTTTGCCCCGTGTGTGAGGAACTCAACGCAAATTCCTTTATTTTCGACGGAGAGAAAATACGTAGCCTAGGATTCTCACCGATTGAAGATTCAGATGGAAATTTCTCACCAAATGAAATTGCACCCTTCGGTCTCTGTCCGAGCGGATCGTGCATTGATAAGGTAAATCCATATGTATTCGCCGTCCCTCTTGTTCTTCGACGCACCAAAGATGCCGAACTTGATGCATCAGGTTACGATGTTCGTGGTACAGGAGATTATATCGGGCAAATTTGTCAAATCTGCAGAAGTGATACATACGAGCCGGATGAGAAGCAATATCCAACCTGCAATGCTTGCGGACATCAAGTTGCGGAAGTGTTTGACAGTACTCAAGGCCGAGGGGTTGGTGGGACAATGGCCTACTCTATGCGAAACAGATACCTCAAGGCACTCGGAATTCGAAAGCACATTGTCGACCCTCCGTATTATTTTGTGTCTGCAGAAAATCCGTTTGCCAATCCTCCAAAGCCAATCGAAGCGGGAGAGAAATTACCCGAAGAGAGAAAGTCTCCAGCCAAACAACCGAACGAGTGGTTTACGTGTCTCCAACCCTACTTAGCGGACTTGGAATCGACTTCTGAATCAAAATTAGAGCACATTATCGTAGCCGCCTACGTGGACAAAACATTTTGCCGAGGTCACATTGAACCGCTTTGGATGTTCGCTGAACGAGAAGGTGTTGGAAACAAGATCACCAGAGCCTTCAACTCAGCCTCCAAACAGAGCGCAACGTTTGACAAGGCTATTGCTGACAATGTAAATGCAGTCCGTCCTTCGAAGGATTCAATCGACTGTGTTTACCAACTCATCAAGCAGTCCTTTGGGCAATTGTGGCCCCTCAATGCCACAGCAAATGAAAACGAGGAAGATGTAGACCTCGGTGTTCTAGAATGCGCCATAAAGGGCTTGAACCACTTGAAAAGTTCGGGTTACCTCTCGAAGATGTACGGTATTCAAATGCTATCTGAACCGTTTTCACTCAGTGGAAGAATTACCTTAGCACCCGGTCTAATTGAAACATTCTGCATTCTTTGGAGCGTACAGAAGAAAAACACCAACCACCACAGACAACTTCGAAACAAGATTTTTCCTGATACACGCACTGCTTACTGGCGAACAATTTTGTCGGATAGAGCAATACGCGCAGTCGAAAAAATGCAATATGTGTTCAATGTGATGAACAGAGAAGAGGACAAATCTCGATAAATCGAAGACTTACTTCCAAAATCAAAACAAGGATGTTTGTCCAACCACTCGAGGGTTGGGAGGGCACCACTAAGGGTGTATCCTCCATTGTCTCAAAAAAAACGGGGATATCTTGATGTAGAGATGAATTGAATTCGCACCAGATGGCTGTAGAGAACCTGCTGTTCATTGGTGCTATCCTCTCCGTCTCCTTGGGCTCCCTCGCCATCAGGTTTGTTCGAAGAAACGAGAAGTTGGCGTGGAACGAGAAACTGGCCGCGCACCTCATTTGTTTGATGTTCATCGTGAAGGGGCTGCAAAACGCTGCTGGTGGGTACGCCAATGCTGAAGGCACCGGTTCTGCCTGGCAGTTTTGGGAGGCGCTCTTGCACTTTCTTGACTACTTCTTTGACACCTCCATCATGATGATCGCGCTCGTCTACCCCGTGCCCATTCTGAGAACACCTCGGCAACTGAAAATCGGGTACGGGATCATCGTTGGCCTCATGGTTGTCCGCATGATGATGGTCATGGTAGGCAGACCCAGCACCGTGTTCGAACTGTTTGGCATGATGTACGTCGTGTGTGGACTCATCTGGGGCTCCGTTTACCTCAAATTCCGCATGCTACCCGAGCCGCAACAGTCCTCCTCAACGCGCAACATCGCCTTTGTTGCCGCCATGCTCCTCACCCTGCTGCTGGGCCACATCTGGATGTTTACGCCCGACATGGTCTTCCTGAGTGAGACCTTCTACTACATCGATTTGGGGACGGGCAGGACGACGGGCGACTTGACGTCACCCCTGTACGACTACATGTGGCAGTTGGGCCACGTGTTCGGCATCGCCGTGGGTGTCATGATTCTGTTCGTTGAAATCAGGCAAGCGATGAACGGGCAACCGAGCCCCATGCTCTACATCATCTTCGCCTACATGCTGTCCGGCATGCTTCGCTACCTCATGATTTCCTTCAACAGTGTAGGTGAGGTGGGATTAGCGTGGAACGATGACTACACCCTGCTGGGCATTTGGAACATGCTAACAGCAGGCATCCATTTCACCATGGCTCGACCGTTGATTGCGATGTACATCCTGTTGCGCTATGGCCTGGTCGACATCAACGAAGACAACCGAGACATGGCTCGCTTGATGACGGTGATGCTGATTGTGGTCGCCACCTCGGCGTTGCTCGAACTCATTCAAACCGTGATTCCCATCAACCAAATGATTTCAGCAGCCTTGATGGGGATTCTGATCGCTTTTGGTGTGGGTTGGGAAGAGCGCTCGTTCGACCGGATGGCCTCAGCGCCCGCCAACCTTCGAGAGGGTGTGGATACCAACTGGTTTCCAACATTTGAGATCCCCCAGCGCTACACGGACCGGCTCATCATGGTCAGTGCCGCCTACATCGTGTTGACGTTCTTCATCGGTTTCATTTACTGGCAGATGAACATCTACGAGAAAATCTTGGGGGGCGTTTGAGTGAGTTCCGACAACGTGCTCCACGATTTGTTCCTCGATAAGGAATCAAAACAAAGGTTGTCCATCTTCGTTGCGTTCTGCTTGGTGCTGGCCGTCTACCACGCCACGGTGTACTGGGTCGTCATGGACGAAGACATCGCCGCCAAAGACACGATGGCCGTGTACTCTGTATCATTCGAATCCAACACCTACACCGACCAAGAGACACGAACCATTGACGACGGCGACCGAGAGGTCTTGTCCTTCGAAGTGCCCACGAGCATGTTTGACGACCACGATGGGTTTGGTATGCTCATGGTCACCATCAACTACCAGGAAACCTCTGGGCAGGTGGCAGATGGATGCGATACGGTCGCCGCCGACCTCAAGCCGAACAACGTCAAGGCGGACTGGCAGGATGAACGCAACGTTCTCTCGGGCCTGAGCACGGATTGCAGCACCATTTCATTGGCTCTGACGGTGTTCCCCGATTACATCGGCAATCAAACCCAAGTCTCTGGCATGAGCGCCGAACACTGGACCAGCCAGTGGACCGACGATTCGCACGGGCGCGGGATGTTTGAGTTGCAAGTCGAAGTGGATGCAAGTCAACCAGCGGGCTCGGTGCTCCCCACGGTGTCCGACGACGACGAGGAAGTGACGGTGTCCTGGGAAGCGGTGTTCTTTGACGTCGTCGTCGAGGAAGTCGAGGCTTGAGCCAGGTTCAACCTCTCGATTGAGCGTGGACCACGCTGATGCTGAGCGTTGCGAATGTGGTCCCCGCTCCCACGAAGGCAGGCTGTGAACGCAGTGAACAAATGCCCGAGTGTGCGGGGACGTACCGTGAGGCTGCGTCATGAGTCCCCGCTCCCATGAGAGAGGAGGCGTTTGGAATCGTTCAACCTCTCGATTCGGCGGGGACGTACCGTGAGGCTGC
>JBMYQB010000067.1:0-7445 GCA_049600935.1 Candidatus Poseidonia sp. | reverse complement strand
CAGCAGCAGGACATCCGGTTCGAAGCGGCGAATGTGCTCAAGGGCGTCGCTGCTGTTCCAGCGTTGTTCGAAGGTCAGGTCGTCGGTGTTGACGCCCCCCGCCGTCAAGAGGGCTTCAATATCGTAGTGGTCCTCAAAGGCCAGCACGCGCATGCTTTGGCCTCAGGAAGGAATGGGTTGTTGCTCCCACCAGGGCGGGGCAAGGAACCAGCGGTCGTCGTCGGCCGGCCGGTCGATGAGGGGGAGGCTGAGCGTGGACGAAGCGTCGAAGTTCACGTTCATCCCGATGGCCGCACAGGGGCTTGGCAGGTAGTCCTCTCCGGACTCCGTGAGCACGACCTCGATCACGGCTCCGGCGTTGAGGTCCACGTCCATCGGGTTGAATTCCATCAGCATGGTGTAGGATGAGAAGGGCGCAGCGGTCTTCGCCTCGTAGCCACCGTCTCGATAGCGCACGTCCATGGTGGCGTGGCCCACACGGAGTCCATCAGCGTACATGGTGGCGAAGACTTGGCCGCCCTGACACGCCAGGGTGTTGACCGAGAGGTGAAGGGTCGGCATGCCGGAAATGTGGATATCCTCTTCGAGCGCTGGGAGCGTGAAGCTTCGTTGATTGTTGATGTTGACCGTGCCTCCGGTACCCTCGGTGCTGTCCAGCGGCACGGGCCACCATTCCATGTCCTCGGGCGGCCAGGTTTCTTCGACGTGCCACTTTCCGTCGTGGGTCTGCATTTGCACCATCGGTTCGGGCTCTTCGCCGATGTCTTTGAGGTAGTAGTTGAACCAGCCGTAGAGTTCCACCGCCCAGTCCATGCGGCTCATGTTGGGGTACGCCTCAGCCCCGTAACCGCTGCCCATCTCGCTGTGCCGGTCGGGCTGGTCTGGATAGTTGTGGGCCCACTGGCCGGCGATGGCCCGAGCGTTGATGCCAGCGTCTCGCATGAGTTGGTAGGTCGGGAAGGCGTGATAGGGGTCAACGTTCCAGTCTTGCATGCCCCACACGAGGTAGACGCTGCCTTCGTAATTGGCGAGCACGTCGGGCAGGTGGCGTCGCTCGTCCCAGTAATCGTTCCATTCTGCGCCTCCGATTTCGGCCCCGGCCCAGGTCGTGAGCGGGTTGAGCGGCCCGATGACATCGTCGGTGCACATCCGCATGTCGTCGGTGGTGGCGTCGGCCGTGGCTCCCTCGTAGAGTGCGTCATACAGCATGGCCCTGCTCTCAGAGGACCCGTTTCTATAGAACATTTCTTGCACACCAATCGAACCTGAGATGGGCACGATGGTCTTGAGGTAGGGCGAGGGTTGCTGGGCTGCTTCCCAGTTGGTTGTGCCGGCGTAGGACTTGCCCATGAGGCCGACGTTGCCGTTGGACCATTCCTGCTCGCCCAACCAGTCGACCACGGCTTGAATGCCGGTTTGCTCGCCCAGTCCCTTTACGTCCTGGCAGTGCGTCGATTGACCCGTGCCAAAGGTTGAGGCCTGCGCCAGTGCGTAGCCGTGGGGGACAAAGGTGTCGTAGACCCACTTGCCCACGCCGCCGTCTGGAACAGTATTGGGGGCGGAGTCGTCACCTGCGACCCCTTCGCCACCGAAGTCGTAGTACGGATGGATGGTCATGATGACGGGGATCTTCGTGCCTTCAGGGACATCGGGCAACCAAAGGGCGACGTGCATCAAGGCGTCGCCAGGGAATCCAGCATCCTGTTCGCTGGCTGGAAGGTCGACTTCAACGAAGTGTTCCTCGTAGGGGAGGACTTCGTAGGTGCCGTTGACGGGAAGTTGTGCGCGAAGGGTGTCCATGGGCAAATCCATGGTGTGGCGCAGGTGGAGCGGTGTGTTCCACCATTCGGTTTCGTAATTCGACACGTCATCCATCGCCTGACCGATGGTGGGCCCCACGGTCATGGCAAGAAGAAGGAAGACGATGGAAACGGCGACGGTGGCGCCGGCTGAGTAATTCAATTGGCGTTGTGCAGTCCCTTCGGTGGCCTTGAGTTCGACCTCCAACGGGAGCTCTTCTTCGGCCATGATGCGACGAAGCCTCTCACCGTCAAGAGGATGACGCTTTACTCGCTTGCCTTTCGGGCTTGGATGAAGGAGCGAACGCAGAGGCCCGTGTAGGCTGAACCGGTGAGGAAGAGCATCAACATGGAGCCGCTGGCGTAGTCCAGACCGTCGCCCATGACCATGAAGAAGCGGGTCCCGCCAAGGGCACACAACAAACCGAAGGTGACGGCGATGTGCATCCACAATTTACGCTTTTCAGGATTGGATTTAGCCATCCATCCCGACACCGCTAACGGGGCACCGAGGAAACTAGGGAAGTACGACGTAACGGAATCGGAGGCCGAAAGCACGGAGACCGCAATGCCCCACACCACCAAAAAAAGTCCGTAGCCAAGCGTCAAGTCGGGCATGAAGGTCGATTGTTCGTCCATGGCCCCACCTCTCGTTCTTCCTTTTTGGTGTTGATGCTCGCAACGGCTCACCGCCGTAGTTTTCATGGAGGTGAGGTCCATCCCGAACCATGGGTCGCCAGCCTCACACCGCCGCAGCGCTGGTGGTGCTCTTGTTGCTGCCCCTCACCGCTTCGCTCTCCGTTGTCGCCGAGGATGAGCAACCCGAATGGCGCAGCATCGGCCTTGACCCTGCCGAATGGACGGACCGCCCCGAATCCGAGGATTCCCCCATGATGGCCTCCTACACGGGCAACGCCGTCATTCAAATGGACGTCTCGTACGTGGAAGCCCACCTCGCCCAACGGGAAGAGGGGACGGTCATCATCGAATTGTTTGAACAATGGGCCCCGATCACCACGGACAACATGATTGCCCATGTGGAATCCGGCCTCTATGACGGCATCTTTTTTCATCGGGTGATCGATGATTTTGTGACCCAATCAGGTGACCCGACGTGCCGGGAACTTGGCGTCTATCCTGCTACCAGCCCGCAGTGCGGCAGCGGAGGAACGGGCGAAACGATTCCACTGGAGCACGACGAGAACCTCTCCCATGTTGACGGTGCTATTGGCATGGCCCGCTCAGCCGATCCCGATTCGGCCGATTCTCAGTGGTACATCGCCGAAACCGAAGCCCACGGGCTTGATCCTGAGAACAGGGACGACGAAGGCTACGCAACCTTCGGCATCGTGCGAGACGGCATGGCTCACATCCGGGCCATTGCACTCACCCCCACCACCGATGATTTGTCGGGGCTTGAGGAGATACAAAATCCTGCATCATCCGCCGGCCGGCCGGTCTATCAGGCCCAGATTTTGTCGATGAGGATGATTGGCGTGGCCGACCCAGACGGGCTGATCAGCAATCCCCCGGTTGAAGCACAGAATGATTCAACCCTGCTTGAAGACCTTGCGCTCGTCATCGGATTCCCACTCTTGCTCGTGCTCGTTGGCGTTGGCATTACCTTGCTGGTTTACCATCAACAAACCGAACATTCGCTGACCGACGTTTCCACGGAAGCCCCTGTTCTCGAGGGGGAGATGGTGATGGTTGGCGAAATGGTCGAACCATCGGGCGAGCTCAAGGACGAAGGCTGAGGTCCAACACGACGTGCCGCACCCTCGGTGCGAACCATTTGACCCGCTCGAGATGAAGCACCGTGGGGCTGAGATTGAGGTCGTGGTGCGTGCACATCGCGACGAATCGCTGAACGGTCTGTTGAACCCAAGTCTCGATGCGTTCTTCCTCGACGTTCATGTGAATGTGAAGTGTTCCCCCGGTGGGTTTGAGCGCCAACAAACAGGCTTCCCAAACGGCTTCACTCGATGGCAACAGCCCCAGATGACAGCGGTCAGCCAGGCCGCGGAGCGTGGCCAACGATACGGCGTTATCGCCCTCGTGAACGGTCAAGCGGTCTCCGAGAGCGTTGGCCGTTGCTCCTGCCCGGAGGCCTTCAAGGGAGGCAGGGTTGATTTCACACGCATGGACGTGGGCCGCACCGCCATGCACCAGCATGGGGAACGTGTAGTAACCGACGCCAGCGTAGGCGTCGACCACCACCTCACCCTTCATGTCAAGTCCACCGATGCGACGCCGTTCGGTGATGTTGCCTGAAGAAAACATCACCTTGGCCGCATCAAAGGTGTAGGAAATGGCGTGGTCGGTGAACGAGACCTGAGAGGTTCCAAGCAGCATGTCCACCTGAGCCGAGCGATAGGTGTCGTCCGCAATGGGTGCCTGAACACCGAGCGATGTCACCTTAAGCGCCTCGGCCATCGCCTTCCACAGGGTTGGAGATTCCTCGTGCTCACGCACGGTTTGCCACGCCTCGGATTGGGAAAGCGTGTGAGGAAGGAGCACCAACTCGCCGAGTTTCTCCCACTTGGTGGGTGTGAGCAAGGTGGCATCGACGGACGGGTGGTTCTGAGTAAGCCATTGTTGAATCGCCGCTTGGAGTCGCCGATGAGGGTCCACCGGTGAGCGGTGAACAGCTGGATGGGCCTCAACACGAGCGGTAATGGAGAGTTCCTGACCCACGGTTTCTTTTGCCAAAGAAAGGGGTGTTTGTTCAACAAGAGGAAAGCCGATTTCGTTCTGTTCACCACGAAGGGGCTCAATGTTGGCCTCGAGCCATGCCTCCCGTTTGAGAAGCGCATGGACCCGCTCACCGTGGATTGATTCAACGATGAAATACATCGCCAAATCGTCGTTCTCCATGCCAAGGGGACGAGGGTAACTCCTTTCAAGTTCCCGACCTTAGGGTGGCCCATGTCCACGGCAAATCCCGTGAGAAATCTCTCCAAACACAGCCTATCGTTGCTGTTGGTTTCAATGTTCACGCTCCAGTTATTTGTTCCTCTCGTCAGCGCCACGGGCATGCAGGCCTGCTTGGGCGACGGAACGGGTTGCGACACCTACGACCACAGCGATGACATGACACCTCATCAGCAGGATTGGGTGGAAGGTACCTATGTCTTCGACCTCATCTCAACGTCCTCCATTGAGTTGGAATTGACGTGGGCCGTGAGGGAATTTGAGCGAGATTCCCTTGGCTTCGGTTCGGGGACGACCATTGGTGATACGCTGGAGGACACCGATGGTTTGGACGCCAACGACGGTGCTCCTGCCGACCTCATTCGCCATTACTTCAATCAAGAAACAGCAGGTTCGGGTTCACCCACCGTTGGTCAATCCCTCCAGAACGAGGTTCACGCAGCCATTCAGGACGCCTTGGAATCTGGGTTCGGTACGGTAACGAGTCTCTCGACCGAATACATCAACGCCTTCACGTCCGGCGGTCAGACGACAACCTGTTCCTCCGACGACAGCTCGGATTCACAAGCCGAGGGCGCCGCTGAAAACAACGTGTTTGAGCCGCCTCTCTGTTTCCAAGCCACCGCCTCGGTGGACTTGTTGGCCAGCAATTTCAACCTGGTCGGCTCCGAAAACCTGGACCTTGAGCGAACCTATCGGGGCCTTCTGACAATGGGGGCAGAAGTGAACACCAGTTTCGACCTGACGGCCAAACCTGGACACAAAGCGGACTTTGTCATCAACCCCTCGTCGTACTCAACGGTGCTCGACACCGATGACAACGGGACGCTGGTCGCCCGTGCCGGTCCGCCCAACTACATGGCCGCTGAATGGTCCATGGATAACACTCAGGCTGATACGGACGACGATTTCGTCCGAAAGGTCGACCTCCGAATGGGGCATCGAAATTCATCGGCTTCGCCGACGGTCTACATCGAGGAGGGCTCCAAAGCCATTGACCTCAACCTCGTGATCGACCTTAGCGACGAATACGCCGCCACGATTGACTTTGCTGCCGGTCTGTACTACCTTGACACCGAGACCCTCAACAACTGGGGCATCAACATGTTCGAGGTCTCTTCTTCCGCCTCCATTCCTGTAATCACGTCCGACGGTATCCGACTGGCCTACCACAACGACATCGTTGACTTGACGCAGTTCACCGACCAGTTCCCGGTCGGCGACATCGTGGAGGGGCTTGGCAACACCATCGCCGGCGTGGGCGACATCACAATGAGTGACCTGCAGTGGGTGTCGACCACGGACGGAACGGGTATCTTTGATTCAGCGGGCGGCTTGAACTACAGCCACTCCACGGGGTGCACCGAACCGGTCGCCGCCGGCCAGGTGCTCCACTACTGCCTGGAAGGACCCAACGCCATGGACGAGACGTACCCCATCTACCTCCAAACGACCAGTCAGCCGTTCTCCATGCGTTTCATCGACATCATCATCGCCCAGATCGACGATTCGAATTCATCCGTCGTTGATTTCCTCGAAAACGTGCAAGCGAGCGACCTGGAGCGTTTGATGAACGCCGGGTTCTCCATCGAAGCGCTCATCGGTGGGGAGTTCCTCAACGCCGTTGATTTGACCGGCTTGCCACCCGCAGATTTGACCGTTGACATCATCCTGCCCGACTGGGTTACCACCGTCGATGGGACCTCGACCATCACGCTGACCAAATCGCTCGAGGCGTCGAGTTCACTCGACCTTTCCCTCACGGGCCTTGACCCCTACGATTGGGAGCACGAAATCGTCGACGAAGACGGGCGCGTCCTGTGCTATGCCAACCAGAGCACCTGCGTTGAATCCGATGTGGCGTTTGATTTGTCCTCGGTGAACTTCAACGAATGGAGCGGCTCGTTTAGCGTAACGATGGCGCTTGACGCCGAACTCAGCATTTATCGCATTGGGTTTGTGGACGGTGAGCGCTGCTTCAACGAAACCGATATCCAAGCCTGCGGCCAAATGGAAGCCTTCCCGTCCGACCTTCTGCGTCTCATCATTGACCTCTCGAGCCGCATGGACGCCCCGCTCAACCACACCGAACCGCTTCCGTGGTGCGAAGATGAAGATTTCATGGCCTACTTCGATGATTGTGCTCCGCTGGAACTCGAGGCAACTCGGCAAGGAATGAAAGACCTCACCAAACGGTTCGGTGAGATTGCCACGGACGGCATTCACGGGTTGGGTACCATGGCCTCCGAGGACGAGGAAAACCCGTTTGGTGTGGTTGACCTTTCGGCCTTCGAACTCATCACCGGCATCTCAGGCATCGAGGCCCCAGACGAGATTGTGAGCGACGACGAACCCATCGTGCTCTCGCTTCGCATTCCGGAAGTCAAGTTCACCATCGGTTCAGCCAACGGTTGGAACGATTTGTCCAGCGGTAACCCCGAAGACATCCAGTTGAGTGTTGTCACCAGCAGCATCCAGTCCGTGTTCCATCAGCCCTTCCAAATGACCGCTGATGTCCTGACACGAGCGTTGCGCTCGTCCATCATCGGCAGCGACGGATTGACCTATCCGCCCACCAACGAAGAGACCATTTCCATCTCAACTGGACCCGTTGACACCAACCTGCCAACCGAATACGGCGACACCGCCTCGCCCATTGAGGGGGCGGCGTACTCCGGCCCCATCACGTTCACACTGCCCCGCGGCATTACG
>JBMYQB010000066.1:0-7562 GCA_049600935.1 Candidatus Poseidonia sp. | reverse complement strand
CCTCTTTGGACTTGAAACCACGGATATATCAAGCATCATTGATATTATTTTCAACGCTATTGAAACCGCTATCGGACTGCTTATCCTCGGTATTTTGGCACTGATCTATTTGCTTGGACTGATTCCAAACCCGTTTCCTTGGATCTAGGGTTGACACCTGTGAAGATGTGGGGCGCCAGTTGGACGGCCGGATGGAACTGGACGTTGATCAAACCCACCTCGTCGAGAGAGAACTTAACGATGAAGGAGAGAAAGAGGTCCCTGAATTAGAATCCAGCGATGAAGAAGAGTGAAGAGGATGGCAAGACCGCCACATCCATCAAAAAGGGTCAGAGTGGACGCTGGGGAGTCGTACAGGGGTGCAAATGCCAGCACATTCTCAGCGCAATAGCCTCACTCATCCGAGCCCAGCGGTGCGAGATGGCCCTCCTTATTCTGGAAGAGGTGATCACTCCACACCGCTGAAGCCGACAGAACCGTGAATCATCCCAGGCGGGCCTTCATCTCGTCCAACATCGAGGCAGGAAGGGGGACATAGCCCACATCGGCGACGTGTTCCATGCCCGCGTCAGAATAACCGTAGTCAAAGAAGCCTCGAACCAAATCCCAATCGTTGTTGTTGACGTTCATGTAGATGTATCGCGAGAGAGGGGCGTAGCTGCCATCAGCGACCGTACTGGTCTCGGGGGCCACAGCATTGCCAGCATCCTGGACGCCATGCGTATCGTTGTTGGCGATGGCAACGACAGAGAGAACATTCGCATTCTCTTCGTAGTAAGCGTAGCCAAAGTAGCCAATGGCATACTCATCACCGGTCAGGCCGTTGACGATCTGATTGTCATCGGCTGAGTTTTGGTATCCTCTCTCGGAGTCAAAACCTTCTGAGACGGGGTCAGCGTCGGCGAAACACTTCTTGCAAAACACCTGCTCACCGAAGTATTCGTATGTGCCTGAGTCAGAATCTGCGCCCCAGAGTTTGATCTCCTGGTCGGGGCATGCATCGGAATCGTGCAGGTCTCCCCATTCACGAATACCGTCACCATCATTGTTGGGCGTTGTGGAGTTCATATCCAACCCTCCCTCGGAATGATTGGCGAGGTCATCTTCACTCCAATCGCTGTAGATCCAACGTAGTTGAGCCATCGAAAGGCCCCCCATGTCGGTGACGCACTGGTCAGCTGCGCCACCTTTCTTCATCACGACCGATAGGCCGTCAATAGCGACAATGAGTTGCGTGACGGTGATGTCTGAATTCAGACAATCATAGGTGTAGCCGTCGCTGCCAACCGTCGCCTCAGACGTTTTCCAGCCTCGACTCATGTCGCCGATGTTGACGCTGTCGGCGTCTGTGCTGCACACCTTTGATGCGCCGGCACCGGAGCCTCCACCTGCGACGGTGACGGTGAAATCAGCGTTGGCTGCACTGTAGGCTTGGCCCCAGGCGCTGGCCACTGGAAACACCGTGCTGCTACCAGCGATGTTGATGGTCTTCTGTTCAACCTCTGTATCATCGCCACCGATACAACCAGCCAAGCTGGTGATCAAGAGGGTCAATACAAGGGTCATGGCTTTCGTGTTTTTCATCAGGTTTCGTCCCATAGGTCGTATCTCCTTTAACCCCGCCATATGCCTAAACTGCATAGGATTCCTCCATAGAGTATAACGAGAAATAAATATGAATATATAGCAATCAATAGAATAATGCCGTCCTCTATCTATCCATGACAAACTTCCGCAACATGAGGCAGTATCTTGGTGGACAGCGAGTTTCGGAAATTGCAAATCACCGGTGGGTCCACCACCATCGTCTCCCTGCCGAAGGAATGGGTCAGTCAAAACCAACTCAGTAAAGGTGACGTGGTGAGCATTGAAGAGTTGAGCTCAGGCGATTTGAGAATCTCAACCCTCCAGGGGGCAAGGAACAAAACATGCATCACCATTGATTGCTGTCAGTTGGAAAACGGACTCGTAGACCTCATGATTGGGGCCTATTTGTCTGGTGCCGACACCATCTCCATTGTTTGCTCTAAACCCATATCTCGCCTCGTACGTTCTGAAATTCGGGGCTTCCTACGAGATACGAGAGGCATGGAGATCGAATCCGACAAAGAAAAAGAAATCCGTATTGTCTCGTTGCTTAATCCATCCGAGCTTAAACTTCAAGTCTCTGTCAATCGAATGTACATCCTGATTTCAGGTCTTGTGAACGATTCGTTCGCCGTCTTGGGCGGAGATTCGAATGAATTGCTTCATGACATAGAGGATAGGGAGCGTCAAATCGATGCTCGAAGATTGCTGATTGAGCGTCAAGTTGCTGCCGCCCTCAAAATGCCATCCGTTGAGAAGCGATTGGCTGTTGATCGTTTTTCGGCCATGGAACACGCAAGCATCGCTCGGGTTCTCGAGCGCATGGGAGACCACGCAACACGCCTCGCATTCTTGGTTCGAGAAAACAGTAGGAGTATTCGTCTTCAACCGAGCGATATGCCATTGAAAGCCATTCCAATGTTTTCCAATGGGCTCAAGGAACTCGTTCACAACATGTACACCAAGGAAATCTCGCTCATCCACGGAGCAAAAGTATCGCTGAAAAACATCATCAAGGACATCGAAGCAGATGAAGATGAATTGTGGACGGGACGTCGACCAACTGAACGGTTGTATGCAGAATTCCAAATTTCGGAATCCGTCCGTCGGTTATGCGCCTACGCAGTCAATTTTGCGGAACTGTTGCTGAACATGCTGATGCATGAACGGCTAGAACCCGTTTGAGGAGGTTCAAAGGATGAAGAAATCGTTGAAGCCCGTCGCGCAAAAGCGAGCCCCCGCTGACAGGGTACGATTGTTGCTCTTCATCACCAGCCTCTCAGTCATTTTTATCACGCTTGGAATTATCCAAACACTTCTGTTTGAGGCCATCACGTTCTTTCGTGAAATTGCCGGCGTTCGAGGTTGGTTCTCCTTTGAATTCGACCCAAAGAGGGTGATGAGCCAAACCGGCCTCGGCGCCTTCCTGTTCATGTTCGCCCTCATGATGGAGTGGATCAGTGAACATCGGTGCCATTACCTGGCAATCATTCCCGAACAAATCCTGTTCCCGCCTTCATGGGCACTCCGTTCAATCTACGCGTTGCTCATCATCGCCGTTGTGGTCGTGAATTCCATGCTGTTGTGGGCAAGTACCGTGGCGCTGGTAGCCGTATGGAGGCGAGTGGCAAAAAAACACATGCTGCGAGGAACCGGAAACATTGACCAGACCGATCGCAGTGTGACGATAGCACTCGGATGTTGCCTCTTCTTTTCGCTGTTTATCGCCACAACTGAACATTACGGTGGTGCTTTTGGAGAGTTCTTCTTCCAAAACCAATGGACACCGACTGGTGCATGTGCGGACCGACGCTCGTTGTGTGAAAACATGAATTTTGGCGTGAATAGCCTCCTTCTAACAACGCTTCAGGTCGCCTTCGGCGCACTGTTTATTGCCGTGCCGTTAGGAGTTGGGTGCGCCATTTATCTGAGCGAATATGCATCTCCTCGCCTCGTATCCGTGGTCAAACCAACCCTTGAATTGCTCGCAGGCATACCTTCGGTTGTCTATGGGTTCTTTGCATTCATCTACATCGGGCCGCTGGTGGTTGAATTGGGTGAAGTTGCCTACACCAACGGTTGGATTGACCAACCTCCGAACATTCTCAATCCAATCAACGGAGCGATCGTTGTCGGCGTCATGATTCTACCTTTGGTCGCCTCAATGTCCGAAGACGCCCTGCGCGCGGTCCCCAACGAACTGCGAGAAGGTTCACTTGCGCTTGGAGCGACACGCATTGAAACGACGCTTCGCGTGATGTTGCAAGCCGCCTTGTCCGGAATCCTCGCCAGCATCATCCTCGCCCTCTCGAGGGCGGTCGGTGAGACGATGGCGGTCACCCTTGCTGTAGGCACGGTCGCCGTTTACACCTCCAACATGTTCCTTCCTGCACAGACCATGACGGCCTACATCGCCCAACGTGTTGGTGGTGACCTTCCATTCGGTGAAATTGGCTACCTTACCATCTTCGCAGTTGGTTTGTACCTCTTCATCATCACGCTCTCGTTGAATTTACTCGGCAACAAGGTGCTGTCTGCCTACAGGGAGGCGTATTGATGAAAAAAGACATTGACACCCTGAAAAAACGCAGTCGCAGAAGGCGAGATGTTGTTGAACAAGCCGGTTCAGCAAGTCTTGCCCTATCGGGACTGGTAGGGATGTTTTTCCTGGTCGTTCTCGTTTGGCAGATTGCCATTCCGACCTTCATTGACGGGGAAAATGGAGAGATCTCAGCAGCCTCGGAATTTATTCCAATTTCCGATTATGTCCTTGAGTGGGACCATCCAAATGTGAACGAACAAGGCGACTTGAAAACCGAACCGATTGTCTTGACGATCACATGGGAGGGGCAAACAGGTGCACAGACACATGACCTGGAAATCGTTGTGACGGCCAACAGAGGTGAGAAGGAAGATGTCCAAATTTCTGAAGAAGGACTCTCAACCACCTCTATCGAAGTAGGGAAGAAGACCAAATTTTACCTCAAATCAGTCCTTGATGTTCCCGTGAGCGTGGAACAGCGCTCCGGCCCTGTTCCAGCGGCAGATGCCTCAGGCAACCCTCATGTTTCATCCTTTGTCGTTTCCGGGGATGTAGCCGTGTTGATTTCAAACGGAAGCGCTGTCTTTGAACCGCTTGAAATGGCAGGTTGGACGAGTTTACTCGTCCTGACCTTCATCGTGTCTCGACCCACCGAACGTCGTCTTGCTCCCCTTGTACGTTGCTATGGACGTGAACGCCAAATTCGTGGCATCATCTTGCTTCTCGCCATCTTCACTATCGTCATTGGCCAAACAACCCTCTCTGCATTCTTGGGCGGGTTGTGTTGGTTGTTGTTTGGTGTAGCCTTACTCCGAACGATCGAGGGAATGGAGCGTCTCCAAAATCAAGGCCGATCACTCACCGAAGTCAAACGACTCAAGCATTCAATTTCGGACCGAGAGGGGTTGTTGTTGTGGTCGAGAATGCTCTTGGTCAGCGCTTGTTTCTTTATTCCTCTTGACATTGACATTCCATTTTTGACTGAACGCTACCAAGACATCTTCCAGCCTTATGCATCCGGAATCAGGTCGGCCTTCTTTGGAACCGTTTGGGTCATGTCAATTGCCATGCTCGTTTCAATGCCCATTTCAATTGGCGCAGCCATCTATCTTGAGGAATACGCAGCACCAACGCGAACAACGAAACTCATTCAAGCACTGGTCACCAACCTCGCTGGCGTTCCATCGATTGTCTTTGGTATGTTCGGCTTGGCAATTTTTGTCAAACAGGGTGGTATTGGCCTGGGACTTGGACCCTCCATCCTTGCCGCTGGTCTCACCATGGGAGTCATGGCGATGCCGATCATCGTTCTCGCAAGTCAAGAAGCGCTTCGTAGCGTACCAAGGTCGCTTCGCGAGTCTGCTTACGGTGTGGGCTGCACCCAATGGCAGGTGGTCAAGGACCATGTCCTGCCCTCCGCCATGCCCGGCATCATGACAGGTAGTATCCTTGCGATGAGTCGAATCATGGGCGAGGCCGCACCGTTGGTGGTTGTTGGAGCTGCGGCACTGGTCCTCTTTGACCCAGAACCACTTGCTGCCCTTACGGGAGGAAACCTCAATTTCACCGTTATTCCGATTCAAATTTATTTCTGGACATCGGAGCCGGAACACGCCTGGCATTCCATGGCCGCCGCTGCCAGCATTGCCTTGATTCTTCTGCTGATTGCGATGAACAGCATCGCTATCGTCTTAAGACAACATTTCCGAAAGAGGTTGAATTCATGAGTGAGAAAATTGGTGGAGAACACGTACCCGACTCGACGCGAGCATTGGATGTTGATGGAGACATTGACCTCATGGTGGATGACCTTGACCTTTGGTACGCCGATAAGCAGGCGCTTTTCGGCGTCTCCCTTCCGATTGCGAAGAATGCGGTGACCGCCCTTATCGGGCCTTCTGGGTGTGGAAAAAGTACGCTTCTGCGAACCATCAACCGAATGAACGACCTTATTCCAATCTGCAGATATGAAGGAACCATCACGAAGGGGGATGTCGAAATCACGGCGAAAGATGCCGATCTCGTTGAGATACGGAAGAACATTGGAATGGTCTTCCAACGGCCGAATCCCTTTCCAAAATCAATCTATGAAAATGTTGGATATGGCGTTCGATTACACTACCAACCCTCTCGAGAAGAACTGGATGAAATCATTGAAAAAAGCCTGAAGAGAGCTGCTATTTGGAGCGAAGTCGCCGACAGATTGCACGACCTTGGCACCTCCCTTTCTGGTGGACAACAACAGCGACTTTGCATTGCACGGACGATTGCCATTGAACCCGACATCATCTTGATGGATGAGCCGTGCAGTGCTTTGGACCCCATTGCAACAGCGGCCATCGAAGAACTCATCTTGGAACTCAAGAAAGATTTCACGGTCGTGATCGTGACACATTCCATGTCTCAGGCTGCTCGTGTCAGTGACTACACGGGCTTCATGTATCTCGGAAGGATGGTAGAATTTAGCAAAACTGACAAGATTTTCTCCGACCCAGCCGAGGAATTGACCAAACGGTACATCACTGGAAGGTTCGGATGAGGTGAACACCATGCCCCCAATTAGAACAGGACTTGACGAACGCATAAAATCTGTACAACAGGAATTGAAAGGCTATTTTCAAGAGGCGAAACACCTCTACAAAGAAGCCATCAATGCCTTTACGAAACTTGACTCGGAGGTCTACATCGAAGCAAAAGAAGCTCGAGCGAAGGCCCGAGAAGTCAATTGGGACTTGACAAACGATTTGCTCCTCATCCTCGCCCTCAATCAACCTCTCATGCAGGATTTACGAATCATAGCAACGTATTTGCGTGCAGTGGACACGGTTGAGCGAATCATCCGACATGCACGCGACATCGCCCGTTCGGACCGTTCCATAGATGAAAATGCAGACCATTTACCTGAAGAAATCGTGAAACCCGTGCTTGAGATGCACGGTTATCTCAACGACTTGATGGACATCACGGTGGTGTGCCTTACTGAAGGAAAGGAAGTCCCCGCTGATGAGGTTCGTAAAGCATGGAAGAGCACCAAAGATGCTCATGCCAAGGCGATTGCTGCCCTCTCGACGCTTCAGTCAGACACCATGGGCGGCAAGGCATCGCGACTGGAGGTGGTCAACATCGTCAATCGGGTTGACCGATCTGCATACAACATTGTTCGCTTGAACGGCATGTGGCATCACGCACTGAACAACGAAAACATCATCCTCGATTAGTTGGTTCGGGGATGCCTGGATTCGTTAACAACGCTTGTGAGTCTGAACCATGAGGGGTTTGGACTCCAAACCAAGCAACCGTGAGACTGCAAGCGATTTTACATGGACGCTGGGGAGTCGCACAGGCGTGTGATTGCCGTTCCATTCTTGACGCGATTGCCACGCTCATCGATGCACAACGGCCCGATTTGGCCATGGCACTGATTGAGCAGGAA
>JBMYQB010000065.1:0-7662 GCA_049600935.1 Candidatus Poseidonia sp. | reverse complement strand
GGTGCTTCTCACCGTGAACCATGCTCCTGAGGTGCCCGCCGTATGATCTTTCAATCACCCAAACCTCCGCTGATCGATTTGAACGCAACCGACATCGTTCGCCAAGCGAAAGAAGAACGCCAGGCCTGCCACGACCGTCTTTCAGCACGCATTGAAAGGAAATTGGAAGGGCGCGTTGCTTCTTTCCTCAAACTTCACAAAATCGATCATCACATTCGCCAAGCAGCTAACCACGGTCTGAACGAGGTGCGCATTCCTATCCAACCAAAGTTTAGGGGAGCTTTTGACCTCTCCGAACCGATTGAAGAATTGTGCGACGCCCAGTTTAACATCCGGGTCATGTACAACCATAATGCGTTCTTCAAAGCCTTGGAAACGCATGTGTTCAAGGAGGACAACATCAATGGTCACATCGTGTTTGCGAGGGATGACGACCACCAGGCTGGAAAGGCTCGCGAAATGTACATCACTTGGGAGGCACTGATGCCCTCACCGCTCACCCTCGACTTCCTCTGGGACGCGAACTACACGGTGTCTGAGTTTGTCGAGAACGAAACCATCGGTGCGATGATCGAACGGCTGGACCTGAAACCTCGAGATGGCACGCCGCTCGTGGTGCGAAACGGTCGAAGGCGTGTCGGCCCCAATTCCCACGTGTCGACCTATTACGGAAAAACACTGACGCTTCGGCCCGAGGGCATTGAAAACAACCCGCAAGGGATTGACCTCTGACCGCGCTTGTGTCAAGAATGACATATCGAACACCAATGAGAACGCTGCCAAGATGCGAGGGACGAAAACCAACCGGAGATGAAGAAAATGATGAACAATATGATTCCACTGACGATTGCCAACACCCTCGATCAGAGCACAAAGAAGCGCGTTGAAGTGGCTGCCAATCAAACGGTGAAAGAGGCTGTGCGCCACAACAATCCGACGCCAATGGACACGTTTGATGTCTACGATGGGAACGGTAAGGTGATTTCAGACGAGCAAGCTGCCAACCATCGTGATTCAACCCTCTATGTGGGTGTAGAGAAGGTGATTGGAGGGGGCGTTCCTCGACAACGTCTGAGTGAATTGCAAATTGAATACCCCTCGATTCAACCGGTCAAGCAGTGGACTGACCGAAAGCAAGCGAAGATGTTCCTGGTTCGTTTCCCATCAAACGGTCGTACGCGAAGTGGATTCTGGGAGGTCGTTATTCACTGCCCGAATGCAGCATCTTCCCTCATGCACGCTTACGTGCTGAACTTCAAGGAAATCACCGGACAGCCACGTGTTGCACTGTATGCAAATCCACCCTCTGTTAGTTATGCTCAAGGAGCCGGGAACGGGTTTATCCCGGGTTCCTCAACCACACGCGGCCATTGGGTGTGTCATGGACAGATCTTGCCACATCTGCAGCGTCTTGGCAACGATCCGGTGGTCCGGGTTGGCGCCTACATCAACCACATCCAAAATTTGCTAAATCAATGAAATGGTGATGCCTGAATGGACGATGGTTTCGATCTCAATGCTCTTCCGGGAAAACCGGTACATCACAAACGAAATTCTCAGCCAGATGAGAAACCAAGAAAAAAAATCAAGCAAGGATATCACAGGGCTGGTTTGGACCTCTTGGACTTCCTTGAAGAGAATGGACTGAGAGAGGAGTTTTTGCATCTTTGGGAGGGTAGACCCTCACGCCGTGAGCGTCTTCGACGAGAATGGTGGCTCGAATTTAAGCAGGGGTTCATGGAGGTTATGGCAATTCTTGGTTTCTCTCTTCTCCTGTACTTGCCCCAATTCGTTCTTTGCATCCTTTTGTTCAACAAGTTGGAACCCTCTTTGCCAAATCAGTACATGGGTCATTTCGCCCTCCTCGTCTTGTTTTTACCAGCGATCACCACCTGGATTTACATGGCGCATCTTTCGCATCAAGAATCCTAACCTGCGCCGTTTGATGTTTTTTGTGCGTAGTAAATTTCAGAATAGCTTCCGCTCCATTGGCCGTCATAAATAACGGAAATTGATTGGATGAGGACTCTGTTTTTGTGAGGTTTGAGAAACATGGACAGCGGTATCGATCTCAACGATGTACCAGGTGCACGCGGTAAGGGGCGAGCTGGAAATGGCGGGCCCGTCAAACCGAGGGACGTGATTCAAGCACGGGTTCACCGTCCTGAAATCCGTCGAATCCCCAACCTCCCTGAGGCTTGGAACCGTCCACCGCGGTTTGTTTCGTTCCTCCAAAGTGCCGATGAATACCTCGGCATGGCATTGAAGTTCATGCTGATGATGCTTGGTTGTGCTGCTGTTGCCGCCGTCCTCTTCTGAGGGTACTTCATCACAGAGACGGTTCTTTCCGAGGTTGTCACCGCCTCCATGGGCTCTGGTTTCATTTCTTCTCTCGAGAAGAAATGACCGTCTTTGCTGGGTGTGAAGTTTTTGACAGATTCGGATTTGATGAGGGCGCGGTGGAGATAGAGAACCACAATGATGGAGATGAAAACATGGGAAAGAAATCAAAGGACACATACGACGGTGACGGAACAGCTTCGCTTGCAGATTCTCTTCGAGCGCTTCACGCAGACATGGTGGCCCGAGGATACCCTCCCTCGACGACAAAAGTCCCATGAGTGAATTCCAATCTTCTTTCGATTCTGTAATTATTGACAAAGACACCATCAATCAAGACGCAGGTCATGTGAGAACACGGAACAAACCGAACACCAGGAGATGAAGAACATGGCACGAACCTATCGCAACACCCCCGAAAACAAGCAGAACACGAAGCGACGCAAGTCGAAGAAGAACAAGGCTTCCTGGAAGGCCTTCCGAGAACAACATCATCATGCGAAGCAAATGGATGCCTCCCGACACATGAACGTCGCCAACGTGGTGTGTCGTGGATGACAACACCAACCCCGATCAAGGCTGATAAGTACTGATAATGAGAGCAAAACCAAACAAAAAGAAAACCAGGAGATGAACAAGATGGCTAATGCAAATACCAAGAAACAGAGGAATGACAACAAATCGAATCAGATGAATCCTAACAATTGGCGATACCACAAGGTCCGTGAAGAGAACAATTGAACCTTAAGGAGATGAAAAACATGGGAAAGAAATCGAAAAAGGAATACAACGGAGATGGAACGGCCTCACTCTCGGACTCGTACCGGGCACTTTGGCATAATATGAAGGAACAAGGCCTCGATCCGGAAACCACGCCTCTCTTCAAGTAAACGTGGAGCACTCATACGTAAAATTTGACAGAATCAACCTCAATCAAGACGCAGGTCAAGTGAGAACACGGAACAAACCGAACACCAGGAGATGAAGAACATGGCAGAAGAAAAAGAAACGAAGATTGGAGATTCCAAGGAAAAGAAAGCAGCGTTCGAGAAATCGATCTACGACTGGACAATCACCTCTTACTGGGGTGCCGAGCCGTTTGAATTCTAGACGTTAAATGGATGTGAAAAAGATGACAGAAGAATCCGAATTTTACGCAAATCTCCCCGATGAAGCCTACATCTCGATTCGAGATGGACCGCTTGCCATCAAGAACCTCGGTGAGGAATTTGAATTTGAATAAACATACAAATCAACACGGAGATGAAGAACATGGGAAAAAAATCGAAAAAGGAATACAACGGAGATGGAACGGCCTCGCTCTCGGACTCGTACCGTGCACTTTGGCACGACATGAAGGACCGAGGCTACGATCCAGAAACCACGCCTCTCTTCAAGTGAACGTGGATCACTCATACGTAAAAATTGACAGAATCAACCTCAATCAAGACGCAGGTAAAGTGAGAACACGGAACAAACCGAACACCAGGAGATGAAGAACATGGGAAACAAGAACGATGACAACCGAGCAAACCAGCTGAACCCCAACAACGACGCTTACTACCAGTCGCGCGGGTACGACGACAAGGCCGACTACGATAACCAGCAGTCCCAGGACGATGACTGGGATGATGACTGGGACGATGATGACGAGTACTGTGCTGATTCGGATGAAAATGAATGGGATCCTGATGAAGAGAACTACGAGTACGAAGATTGGGACGGCGACAACGCCGACGAGCGGGAAGAAGCCTACGATAACTACGATTGGGACGCCCTCGATTGACAACAAGGAGATGACGTGAATGGCTAACGATCCAAATCAGGACAACCGAGCAAACCAGCTGAACCCTAACAACGACCAGTACTACAAAGATCGAGGGTACAAAGGCGGGAAAAAGGAATACGGCGACAAACACGGCTTCTGAAATTTTTGACAGATACACCACCGCTCAAGACGCAGGTCAAGTGAGAACACGGAACAAACCCGAAACCAGGAGAACGAAACCAAACAGGAGAAGATGATGAACATGGACGAAAAACAAGCATGGGCCGAGTCCCAAAATTATCAAAATTTCCTCACAAATGTCGAGAAATTCGGCACGAGCAAGCGCACGTGGATTCACCGCGGATGCCCGAAGAAGAAGCCAAACGGTGAGAAAATCGAACTGTGATAGAAACCAGGATCAGGAGATGAAGAAGATGACACAACAACCCAACGTACCCACGTTTGCAGAAGCACTCAGAGCAGCAATGGCAGCATCATTGGAAGCCCATGGACCAGGAGTGATGGTCATGGGACTTCGAAACGATGTCTGGGAGTAATCAGAAGGAGATGAGAAACATGGCAAGGACGACATTTGCATCGAGCATGAGAGCAGCAGCACAGCGGACCTACGAAAAGTACGGTGTGTGCAACAATTACTGTGGCAATTTGCCCAACACAGCATTTTTGGGTAATTTCAGGAAACCTAACTGAGGAGATGAACAAGATGTGCATGACAGCAGAAGAAATGAAAAAAATTCATGAAGAAATGCTTGAGCGTCTACGTCTTGGCGGGAAAACCATACCGCCGAGATCCGAGGAATTTGGTAAAATAACCTGCCACCGGAGGTTTGTGTGATGACCAACTGTGCGAGCTCAGCCTGTGCGTGCACCTCCTGCACACAGGAATCAGAACCCACGGTTCAGATCGAGCACAACATCAGAGTGACCCACGTCCAGCAGAAGGTAATCACCCTGCAGGCGCCAAGGAAATCTTCCGATAAGGTAGTTTCGAAAGCGGGTGATTGTTTAAACAATCCAGAAAACTGTTCCATTCAAGACGTCAAGTCAATGGCCGGTTCCATCCTGAGTGTCTCGCAGGGTCATAACGACCCCGTTTACAAAGCGGGTGGCACCTTTATCGAAGAAGAAACCGTCATGGAAGATTACGATGACTCGGATGAATCGTGGCAAGACTCCATTGTTGTGGAATGCGGCGAGTGCACGAACCTTGCGGCAAAAGACTGCGATTATGGATTGTGCGGGCGTTGCTGCAGTGGCTGCTCGCGCCACAGCTGATGGAGATTTGTCACAACCGTTCGAAAATGGAGATGAGATGCATGGACAAAGTACCCAGAATTGAAGATTGTTACATAGATGAAGGAGAGTACCTTGACGGTCCAAAAGCAAAGTTGGGGCCTTACAAGGTGAAGATCCCTCCAAGGTGTCTTTCTCTCAAATATCATTGGTTCACCCGGAGGGACGATTGAAATGGGGACCTACAAACCCGGCCGTTACACCAAGGTTCGCCCAGGTGAAACGATTCCAAACAAACCCGGAGCTGAACGCTGGGTCTCCAAAAAAACAGGCAAGGTCGTCTATCAGGGCGAATCCAGCAATGTTAACCAGCGGATCGCTCAACAAAAACGAGACAAGATGCCCTACACACGTGGGAACTATGAAGCTCAATACAAACTGGCCGACGGGAGAAGCACCTCCAAGACACGGCGAGAACACGAACGTCGAACCATCGAACGCCATAATCCGCGCTTCAACAAGAGCGGCGGTGGCGAGGGCCGACCTGCAAAAGGCGGCAGCGGACGCCGTCGCCGTACATGATTGGCGTCTGAAGCCATGACCCTGGCTCTGAACCGTGAGCCAACATCTGTTTTTGTCAAATCTGACATAACTGTCTACGCTCAAGTCGCCTTGTGGTTGAACACCCCCAAGGAGATGATGAGATGACAACCTGGTACGATGATGAACCCGATGGCGATGAAGACTGGCCTTTCCCAGAGATTCTCGATGATTTACTCGGTGATGACAAGCGATGCTGGATTCCTTGGGATGAGTCATTTGATGATGATTGACACGGCTTGAATTTGAGACATTTCTGACAGATATTCACCTTCTCAAGGCGCAGGTAAAGTGAGAACAAGCGAACACGGGCAAGAGCACGAGGAAGAAAAGAAAACACAACGATCAGGAGATGAAGAAGATGGCAAAATACAACAAGAAAATCATGAACCACCACAAGCGAAACCACAACGGGCGCCAGCGCGCTCGTAAAGACGACGTGCCCAAGAACGTCGACCGCACCTACTTCCGTCCTTGCGGCTGCCGTCCCGAGGACGTCGCAAACCGTAACAAGGCCATTGCCCATGCCATCCGCGTTTCCCGCCCGACCATGGAGTGGAGCGCTGCCCTCGGTCGATGGGTCCCCCACGTGGCCAAGCACATCAAGCGTCGCTTTGGGCGCTGCATGCGCCATTTCGACCTTGACGAGGACATGGACCCCGATACGTCCACCCTGGCAGGAGCCTCCGCCTGAGGTGTCAAGTTTGACAGAAAATGGAGAACTCAACACGCAGGAGAAATGAGAACCGGAGCAACACCGAACAAAACGAAAGAAAACCAGGAGATGAACAAGATGGCTAATGCAAATACCAAGAAACAGAGGAATGACAACAAATCGAATCAGATGAATCCTAACAATTGGCGATACCACAAGGTCCGTGAAAAGAACAATTGAACCTTAAGGAGATGAAAAAATGCAGAACAATATGATCCCACTGACCGTAGCCAACACCCTCGACCAAACCACCAAGCAACGCATCGAGGCGAAGCCAAACCAGACCCTCAAGCAGGCCGTTCAGGCCGAGAAACTCGCACCCCAAGGCGCCTTTGACGTCTACGATCAGCTCGGGAAGGTCATTTCCGGCAACAACGTCGCCAACCATCGCGACGCCACCGTCTACGTGGGCGTGGCCAAGGTGGCGGGGGGCGCTGTTCCAAAACATCGCATTCAAGAATTGCAGCTGGAGTTTCCTTCGCTCAAACCTGTGAAACAGCATACAAGTCGAAACGGAACTGGCATGTTCGTACTCAGATTTCCGTCTGAAGGAAAAACAACAAGTGGATTTTGGGAGACGGTGATCTATTGTCCAAATGCCTCTTCTGGAAACATGAGCGGTTATGTCCTCAATCATGCTGAAATCGTACGAAATCCAAGGAAGGCTCAACTAAGCCTAACGGCAATCCCTGGCACACAGCGGCAAGGAAAGAGCATCTGCCATGGTGGTATCATGACCATGATTAACCACACATCGAAGGATCCCGTAAAGCGCGTAAACGCGTACATCAATCACATTCTCAACCTTTTGAACGAATGAGCGTCAGATTTGACAGAAAATGGAGAACTCAACACGCAGGAGAAATGAGAACCGGAGCAACACCGAACAAAACGAAAGAAAACCAGGAGATGAAAAACATGCAGAACAATATGATCCCACTGACCGTAGCCAACACCCTCGACCAAACCACCAAGCAACGCATCG
>JBMYQB010000064.1:0-7696 GCA_049600935.1 Candidatus Poseidonia sp. | reverse complement strand
GGAAAGCACTACCAAGTGACTGCAATGAAGAGTCTGTTATGCTTCGACGTCATGAGTTGAAGGTTCATCCACGGTATCGTATGGTCGATTCATGTGCTGCTGAATTTGCTGCAAAAACACCGTATTACTATTCAACCTACGAACCCCACGGGCTTTCTGGCATTGACCTCCTGCCCAACATGGAAGAGCGGACCAAGGAACGTCTCGTGGCCATCGGGAGTGGCCCCATTCGAATCGGACAGGGCATTGAATTCGACTACGGTTGCGTTCACGCTGTAAAAGCGATTCGAGAGGCTGGCAAGGATGCCATTCTCATCAACAACAACCCCGAGACGGTTTCCACCGACTTTGATACCTCGGACCGTTTGTATTTTGACCCGCTGACCTTGGAATATGTGAGTGAAATCTTACTTAGGGAACAGGCCCACGGAATTCTGCTTCAATTCGGCGGCCAGACCGCCATCAATCTCGCCCTCCCTCTCGAGGCTCGTCTGCCCGATTTGGCATCGAACGGCCTCGACCTTGCCATCATGGGGACGTCGTGCGACGCCATCGACGAAGCGAGTGACCGTGAGCGATTCGAGGCCTTTGCCAGCCGAAACGGCTTGCGCATGCCACGCGGCGCGACCGGAACGACAGCGGACGACCTTCGTGCGGCCGTTGAAGAAATTGGTTTCCCCGTCTTGGTTCGCCCGTCCTATGTGCTGGGTGGACGAGGAATGGAGATTCTTTCCAACCAACAACAACTTGACGGCTACCTCCGCGAGGCCTACCTCGCACCGGATAAGCCGCTTCTGGTGGACGAATATCTGGGCCACGCCACGGAGATTGACGTTGACGCTGCTTCCGATGGCAAGGAGGTGCTGGTCGGAGCGATCATGGAGCACCTAGAGGAAGCGGGCATTCACTCTGGGGATTCAACGTGTTTCATTCCGGCTCAGAACATTTCTGACGATATGCTTGAGCGGATTGCCGAGCAAACCAAAATCATCGGGATTGGCCTGAAGATTGAGGGTTGTTTCAACATTCAATTCGCTCTTCAGGGCGACGACCTCTACGTGCTGGAGGTTAACCCTCGCTCCTCTCGAACCGTCCCCTTCGTCGCCAAAGCTTCGGGCTTACCCCTTGCCCGCATCGCTGCACGTATTACCATCGGTCAACCCCTGAAGGAGCAAGAAATCCCTCGACGCACCTCCGGTCAGGTGTGCGTCAAAGCCCCTGTTTTCCCCTTCATCAAGTTGCGAGGTCTGGACCCCGCACCCGGGCCCGAAATGAAATCCACAGGCGAAGTCTACGGCTCGGACGAACGGGCCGATTTGGCTTACCTCAAAGCCAGACTGGCCACTGAAGTTCCCGTCGCCACCGAAGGCGGTGCCTATCTGACGGTGCGCGACGAGGACAAGGACAACCTGGTTCCCGTCGCTCGTGAACTGGTTGAGATCGGATTTACGCTGTATGCGACGGGAGGCACCGCCGATGCCTTGCGCCGCCACGACGTCCCGGTCACAACCGTGTACCGTATCGCAGAAGGTAACCACCCCGATGCACTCGACCTGATGCGTCAAGGCAAGGTGAGTTTCATCGTCAACGTTCCAACCGTTTCGGGAGGCGCTGTTCGTGATGGCAACATGATGCGACGCCTGGCCGTCGAACTGAACATACCCTTTGTCACCACCATGCGGGGTGCCGTCATGGAGGTGGCGGCCATGCGAGCACGCATTGAGGAAGACCTCGAACCGCGAAAGCTCACGGTTCACTATTGAGTTGGGAAAAAGCATCCCTTTATCCCCCGTATCTCCGATTTGAGGCTATGAGCGAAGCCATCTCGTTCCCGCTGGGTACCGTCTCGGCTGCGAAGCGAACCGGTGCGTTTGGCGATGCCCTGCACGATGTGGTACCCAGCGATGCTGAGACCTGGGTCTGGCTTTCGTACGACCAACTCAACATCGCTTTTCTGGAAACCATTGAGTGCGAGAACGTCGGTGTGGTGCTGATTGAATCCTCTGAAAAAGCAAACCGTCGACCCTATCATCAGCAGAAATTGGGCGTACTGCTCTCAAATCAGCGACATTTTGCACTTGAACTCCAATCCTCAGGCATCCCTGTTCTCTATCTCCTGAGCGATGCAGGCTACGGTGCCGTCGTGGGGCATGTTGCATCTTCGTTCGGGCCTCTGCATTGCTTTACCCATGCGGAACGAGAACTCCGCACGGAGGTTGAACCTGCCATCGCCTCAGGCGTGCTCGTCGAGCATCCTCATCGAGGTTGGCTGACGCCCCGTTCGTGGTTTGTTGAGAGCGTTGGTGAAACACCACCGTTCCGCATGGATGCGTTCTATAGAAAAGTGCGACAGCAGACGGGGTGGATGATGGAAGACGGAAAACCCGTGGGGGGAAAGTACAGCTACGATGCTGAGAACCGCTTCCCGTGGAAAGGCGAGCCTGCCGCACCAGAGGTGCCCGTTTACGGCAAGGACGCCATTGACGACGAGGTTGAAGCGCTGATCAGAGCCAAGTATGCCGAGCACCCGGGGACCGTTGACTTGGCTGCACAACCAACCTCAAAGGACGAACTCGAACAAGCGCTGAGGTTCGCCATGGATTGCTTGCCGAATTTTGGCACGTACGAGGATGCCATGTCGGAGAAAAGCCGAGGCTTGTTCCACTCACGCTTGGCCACGCTGGTGAACCTGCACCGTGTGATGCCGTCCCGCATTGTTGAAGCGGCCCTCTCAAGCAAGGCCCCCATCAACAGCGTGGAAGGATTTGTGCGCCAGATGATTTGGCGCGAATACGTTCACCACATTCACGATGTCACGGACGGCTTTCGCACCCTTGAGGTCGAACGTTCCACAACCGTCCGGGGTGCAGGCTGGGACGGCTTTGAGACCGACGACCCCGAAGACCATCCCGACCACCTTCAGCAGAGGAACACCTTACCGATGGCGTATTGGGGCGAAACCAGCGGTCTGCGATGCCTCGATGCCTCTGTGCAATCGGTCATGGAGGACGGATGGACGCACCATATTCCGAGACTGATGGTGCTCAGCAACGTCGCCAACCTGTTGGACGTCAACCCGCGTCAATTCACGGACTGGTTTCATGCCGCTTTCATTGACGCCTATGACTGGGTGGTCGAGCCCAACGTTCTGGGCATGGGGACCTTTGCTTTGGGCACGGCGATGATGACCAAGCCCTATGTGGCCGGTTCAGCCTACATCAATCGCATGAGCGACCACTGCAAGTCGTGCCAGTTTCACCACAAGAAGACCTGTCCGATGACCCGTCTCTATTGGGCCTACCTCAACCGACACGCTGAATCCTTTTCTGGCAACCACCGCATGGCCATTGCCATGAAGAATGTGGGTCGTCGGGCCGATGAAGAAAAAGCCCTGGACGCTGCGACCTTCGAACACGTACGAGCCACCCTCGCTGCGGGTCAAGAAGTGCGCCCTCCTGAAGGGGATTTGCGTTCCTGGTCATGACGAACGACGGGAAGGTTGGCACGTGGGGCAGTAGTCGAGCCGTCGACCGCCGTAGCGCAGACGGACGACGAGGTCACCGCAGGTCAAACACGGGCGGTCGTTTCGGCAGAAGACGGCATGGCGCCACATTCGTCGAGGCTCACCTCGCTCCTTGCTGGCCTTCGCCACCTCCAAATCCACGGTGATGCCGCTGTGTTCGTAGGCTTGAACGGTGACTGACTTGATGCAGTCTGCCCAGCGTTCAAGGGTTTCGTCGTCCAAATCGCAGGGTCGGTCGTCAGGGTGAACACCAGCAGCATGCAGGATCTCAGAGCGCAGGTAGTTCCCCAGTCCCGCAAAACTCCGCTGGTCAAGCATGAGCGTGGCGCCCTTCTTCCGGTGAATGCCCTTGGATTTGAGATGCGTGAGCAGGCCCTCGGCGGTGATGTCTTCGTCCAAGACATCGGGTCCAAGCCGAGCGAGGAAAGGATGGCCGTTTTCTTCCGGTGTGGGCAGAAGGGAGATGTCGGTGGCCGACCACAAGCGCACGGCGTGCTTGTCGGTGATGAAGGCCGCTCGCAGGCTTCGACGTGAACGGGGGTCGGTCGTCTTCAGGTGTACCGTCCAGCGCCCGTAAAGCTGGTTGTGGCTGTACATGGTGTAACCGCTGCTAAAACGAATGAGCATGGCTTTGGCTCGACTGGTCACGCTCAGAACCTCATGGCCGAGAATCAAGTCATTGGCCTGCGTGAGGGAGGGAAACGGCCACTCGCCGTCCTCAACGACCTTGCCGACCAAGGCCTTCCCGATTTTGTCGGCGGCGCGACGAATCTCGGGTCCTTCAGGCATACAGGGACATCATGTGGTTTGGTTTTGAAGACCTGTTTGAAGGTCAAGCACGGCTCATTCAACGATTTTCTCAATCGTGAAATGCTTTCCTTCATGGCCCCATCGGACCACGCCCGGCTCGTCAAAGAGGAAGTACTTGGTTCCAAATTCTCGACCGAGGTCTGGGTGTTCTTCCTCTAAGGTGATGTAAATCCTGTCGCTGTAAGCGCCGTGGCTACCAACCGAGGCCATGCCCCGAATGCCGTCAACGAGGACAGGGTGAGGCTCGGAGATTTCTCCTGGGGTGAACGGGGTGGCGTCGTGGAGGAGTCGGAGGTTTTCTTCGGTTCCAAGAACGGTCTTGATGCGGTTTGACATGACCAGCAACCGAATTGAGGGGATATAAAGAATCAAACATCATCCGTCGAAAATCGCTCGTCAATGGCCGAAAGTCCCGCAGCTTCCGCTCGTGCAGCAATTCTGCGCAGCGAGCGCATGGCATCGTCGATGGTTTCCACCTGTTCAGCGAATCGGGTTGGCGGCCACCCGCAGTCGATGACGTCGGCCTCGATGGCGCTTTCTTCGATCCATGCACCGCAGGCTGAACCGTAGCACTTGGCTTTGAAGCGCTCGATGTCAATCCAAAAAGTGGTTCGATGGCACACCGGGCAAGTGCGGCATTCGTATTCGGAAAGGACGGTGACCGCATCGTCGCCGACCACATCAACCTCCCAAGCGGCGACGCTGGCCCGTTCAAGCGGGACCTGGTGGGATTTCTTGAGGAAGGAGCGAAGCACGTTGAGCGCCGTTTCTTGGGTGCTAAAACAACCCATGCCCACGACGGCGCCGCCCTCCTCAACGGCGCTTGGGACATAGATACGGCCGGTCATGACCATGTGGATGCCTGTGCCTGTTGGCGTTTAAGCCTCGCTCAGTCTCGGTGCCACAGGACCTCAATTACGGGCAATCCTCCGGGATGCGGCAGAGGTGCCTGTGGTTTTTCGATGCGGATGCTGACGCTCGCAACGCCTTGATGCTGAGCGAGTTGGTCCACGATGCGCTGGGCCATTTCCTCCATGAGGCGGATGGGCGTGTCGGCGTTGAGCATGACCTCATCGATGGCGATTTGAATGTCGGCGTAGTTGAGCGTCTCCTCAAGTGCTTCGATGCGACCGTTGCCTGCAAGGGTCGCCCACACGGTGAAGATGAACGGTTGCGGCGCAAGGTGTTCCTCGTCGTAATACCCGTGAACGGCGTTCACAACGTAGGCTTCGAGACCAACCCGCCACTGCACGGTCTTCACCTCAACGCTCTTCGTCTCGCTCGTGGACCCAAATCAGGTGGTAGCCAAACTGGGTTTTCACGGGTGGGGAGACGGTCGCAACAGGCGTATCCCATACCGCATCTTCGAACGCCTTGACCATGCGGCCTTTGCGGAACCAGCCGAGGTCGCCGCCTTTCTGACTGGAGGGGCAGGTGCTCTTTTTTCGAGCAAGTTTCTGGAAATCCTTCAGCTTCGCGACCTTGTCTTTGATTTGCATCGCCTCGCTCTTTGAATTGACGAGAATATGTGATGCCCAAGCGCTCGGTGCGACCATGTACGAACCACCCGCCTTCGTGTTTTGAACCCCACGCTCAGTTATCCGAATAAGCCAGGAAGCGCATGTAGGTCCCGTAGACCGTCACCGAGACGCCCAGGGATTCCTCGTTGAAGCGCTCCATGGTGTCGGCGTAGGTGTGGTATTCCCAACTTCCACTGCCGTAGCACACGACCGCCCGTCCTTGTTTTCCTTCGCCTAAATCGTAGACGAAGGGGCCATGGTCCGAGTTGTACGGCATGCCGTCTTCGGCACCCTTGGCCCCGGTGAGCGTGGCCAGGCGGATGTCGTAGCGGTCGGCCACATCGGAGCGTTCGTTCTTGTAAATCTCCGTGATTCGGGAGATGTGGTCCATGTCTTCGGCGTTGTTGCCAAACAGGGTGACGCTGTTGCCACGGTTGGAGAAATCAGCGTCAACGTGATTCATGTCGAGGTTGATGTAGAGGCGGAGATTGTCTCGTAGGCTGTTTTGGAAGGCTTCCACGTAAGCACGGCTTCCGTAGAGCCCCTCTTCTTCTCCACCCCACGTACAGAATCGGAGGGTCCGCTCTGGTGTGCCGGTTTCGTTGACGATTTCACTCATCTGACGAGCCATTTCAAGGGTGCTGGCGGTACCGGAGGTGTCGTCCACAGCGCCGGGTCCGTGATAGACGGTGTCATGGTGGCCACCGACGATGACCACTTCGGAGGTCTTACCCCGAATCTCACCGCATGGCACGTAGATGGTGCGCTCTTGGTCGTTGGTGACGTCGATGATCATCTCCAACACCCCTTGGGGACCCGTGGCGTTGAAGATGGCCTGCTCGAGGATTTCACCTGCATCCCGTGACATCGCGATGAAGGGAAGTTCAGTTGGGACCGAGCCACCGTTGGCTTGGGTGATGGCGTCAATGCCCGTTCCCTTGAAAATGGGTACGCAGTCGGTGTTTTCCACCTTGCCGCAATTGTAATCCTTGTTGACACGGATGAGACCTGCAAGGTTGTTTTCAGCGGCGAGCGACATCAAATCGGTGTTGCCCCCGACGGTGCCACCGCTTCGAACATAGCCGACCGTGCCGCTGGCAGATGCCCACAAAGCATCGTCGCTGCCGTTACCCAAATCGGTCATTTGTACGTCTTCTTGGAAGCCGTAATCCGAGCGTCCAGAGAAGCCCTGAATGACGTAATCCACGCGATGCTGGAATTGGATGATTTGGGTGCCAATGGCCAACGGGCCCTCACAGGGACTGTTGCCGCCAAAGCCCTGGATGCAAATCCGTAGACTCGGCTCCGAATTCACGCTGTGCATCGGGACTTGGTAGGAATGTTCGGTGGCGGTCATGCCCATGGCTTCGAACTGGGCCGCAATGTAAGCCGAGGTGTTGGCCTCTTCGACCGTGCCGCTCATGCGACCTTCCCAATCGGGATGGCCAAGCGCCACGAGGTCCTCGGCAAAGGCTCGCGTTTGGTCTGCGTCGTAATCGATGAGGTCGTACTCGTAGTTCGGTGCGAATCCAAGCCAGGTCGGACGGAACACGAAGACGGCGGTGACCATGAGAACAACCACGCCAATCGCTATCAAGGCTTGGGGAGTAAGCACTTCCGTACTTCGCCACCAGGGTAGGTTTTCTTCGGTTAATCCGCCGGCGTGTTCTTTGGGTTCGTCTTCGATGCTGAGCACTGCATCGGTGGCGCTGTTGGCTTGGAGGCGCTCAACCAGTTGCGCCTTGGTACCACCGACAGGAAGGTCCTGTTCGCGCAACAGGTCTTTGAGCTCGGCGACGGTCTTGCCTTCAAACTCCAAGGGCTCACCCGTCCTTCCCTTGGC
>JBMYQB010000063.1:0-7754 GCA_049600935.1 Candidatus Poseidonia sp. | reverse complement strand
AAGATAGGAACGGGTGATGTGAGGTCGAGCAGGGTCAACCTTGGGGCGGACGACCCACGTGATGAGGAAATTTGTCAGCGGCATGATGATGCCAACCACGGTCAAAAATCCGATGGACAGGTAAGCGCTTGGCACGGATTCAAGTCCCGACATAGGTTCACCCATAGAAAACGCGTACGCTCTCTGCTCTAAGCGACTTGAGGCCCCTCAATAAGCGTTGTCAACGGACGGTGTGCATCAAGGGTGGTCGCCACCTCGTGAGCATGGGCGCAGGGCCCCGTTTATCAGCAAATCAGGAGGACGTTCTCAAGCACCCGTTCGTCGGCTGATGAGAGCGCCGATGAAGAGGACCACCAGAACCGCTCCAGCCATCTGAGCAACCATCATGTTCGAGAGACCAAAGACGCCCTCTGGAGCGGTGCCCATGGCTGCGAATTCGATGTTCTGACGGTCGAGCACACCGGTTTCTGTCGGTTCTGCTGACACGGTGAACTTGTAGGTGTCGTCCATTTCTGCACCGTACGGCGCCCGTACGGTGACGTTGACGTACAGCAGTTCGCCCTCGTTGACCATGCACAACAAGTCGTTGTTTTCCTGAGTGCAACTGGGGTTGTCGCTGTCGAGGACAACGGACCAACCTCGAAGGTTCTCTGAGGTGAAGACACGAATTTCCGAACGAATGTTTCCGGTGTTGGCGATGGTAATCTCTTGCGTGGTTGCAGGTTGACCGTAGACGACATCAACTTCTTGGCGCTGCCCTGCTTCCATGAATTCAATTTCGTGAATGATGCTGACTTCGAGAGAGACCGTGACGAGCCCCGATCGATCGGCGGCATTGGAGACGCTGGTGGCCAGAATCTCAAGCAGGCCTCCTTGGCCGGTTTGTGCACCTGGGTTGACGTTGATGGTGAGTTCGATGTAAACCTCAAACGATTTGGCGAGATGGCCTTCAATCAGGCCGTTGTTCACCATTTTTTGCTCAGCGGCGTTCTGGTCGACGCCCAGGATGGGTTGGCCGTTCTCATCCAGCACAAAGGAACCGTTAGCGATGTCCCAAATACCGAAGCCCTTGGGAACAGCAAATTCGCCTTCAACGGGCAAGCCGTAGGCGGTGATGGAGCGTGTAGCAATGCCTTCCAGACCGCCAAGAGTAAACACGGCGTCGTCGTTGCCATCGCCAGTGTTCTTGACCCACATGCCGATGGTTTGCTGACCGTTGGGCGGTAGCACAACGGAGGCAGAGGTGGCAGTGTCGGTGCCCTCGAGACGGAGGTCCATTGAGAAATTTCGGTCGGAGAGAACGGCAAGGAATTCACCCTGGCGCTGGTTGTCGGGTATGCCATCACCGTCTCTGTCCTGTCCGTTTGGGTCGTCTTTGTTTCTCACACGAACGGTCAATCGAGTGTTCTCAAGTTCTTCCTCACCGTCAATGCTGACCACCAGATAGACGGTGGTGGTGGTTTGAGGCTCGATGTCAATTTCCGTGAAGGGCATGCCGTCCTCGTTCTCAAAGGAGGTACCCCAGCTTGGACTTGCGGTTTGCGAGACCACCGAGAGGCCGATGGTATCCCGCACGTTGCCTTCGTTGATGAGATCGATCGGGAAGCGAACCTCGGTACCTGAACGGCCTGTTTGGTCGGTGGCGGGTGTGTTGATTTCCAAGCCGTGAATCTCTGCCACGGTCACCCGGACCGAAACGGTATCGTATGCACTGCCGCCCGAGGAAGGCAACACGCTGAACGTCAACTCAATTTCTTCGGTTGCCAACGCATCAATGGGGACGCGAACGGTGACCTCCACCGTTGCCGACTTCTCATTACCATGGCGAGAGCCAACAGAAACGGTGGATGTTTCGAGTTGCACCGCCCAACCGGTCGGAGCGATGGAGGATGCAACCCTGAGGTTATCCTGTCCGTTGCCCTGGTTGGTGATGGTCAACGTGGTGGATTTGTTGCTGCCGGGTTCGATGTTCGAAAGCAGGGCGTTGGCCGCTGAGATGCTGGCGCCTCTCGACTGGCCGACGATGATGCGGAGGTCGGCTTGACACTTGATGGGGCCGTTGTTCCCGTCCTTTCCAACGATTTGAACGACGGTTTCAGAACCGGCGGTCACCGAATCGTCCGGTGACACGATGAAATCGAACGCTCGCTCGCCGTCGCCGTTATCGTAGGGAAGCAGACCCGAGGACGTACCATCGACCTGAACCCAGGAGGATTTACTTCCCACAGGAGATGCGTAGACCGTCCAATCCGCATTGCCGTCGTTCGCGTAGGTGGCGGTAATTTGCGTGTCATCGTCAGGGTTCACGCTCACGGATGTCTTGCTGAGGGAAACGGTGCATTTCTTCAGTTGTGGGACGGTGAGGTCAAAGTCCTCGGTGTCTTTGGCTTCTTGAGAAGGGTCGTTGGTGACTGTACCCGTAACCTCCCAGCAATACTTGTCCGCCGAGGCGCCTTCTGGGACCTCAACGGTTGCGAAGACGATTTCAGATTCTTCTTGGGCAACGTTCACCGAGGTTTCGCTCAAGGTCACGGTGAACGAGGACGCCGAAGCGCATCCCGGACCCGTTCCCTCGTTCACGACCAAATTCACGGTTTCGTTGGTTTGACCGGTGTTCTCGACCTCGATGCGATAGTCAAGTTCTTCCTCGCCGTTCCAGTCTTTGCTGCGGTCAGCCTCGGCGATGATGAGGTCCACGCCGAACAGGGCACTTCCAGAGCCATCGGCAGCCGTCGTGGTCACATCCGCCGTGGAGGGTTCAGGAATTTCTGCAGCGGGCGCTCCGATGACGGCCGTTATGGTGACGGTGACGGTGGTGACGCAAGAGGAACCGGCTTCCACGGTTTGAGCGACGCTCACGTTCATGGCAGCCTCTTCATAACTCCCGCTGTCGATTTGGCCTGCGATTTGAGTTACAGAGGACGAAAAACCATTGCAATCCTCGGTGGCTTCTTGTGAAGAAGAAATCTGAACCGTGACCGGGTCTGAACCCGTGTTTCGAACCCGAATGGTGTATTCGCCAGCCTCGCCGGGGTTCACGTCCATGGCGGTTGGGATGGGTGTAACTGAAATCGAGGCAGCTCGGCCATCAGCGGACACACCCGGCGCGGCCAGTGGAAAAAGAGCGGTGCACATCACGAAGACGAGGAAAAGGGCCGTTCGGCGAGAAGCGTTGTACGCGCTTGCCGTAGGCATCATGGTTTGCGCTCAGCGTTCTCCTATCAAAACCCTATGCTTCCCGTGCTTCAAAACAGTCCGATGGGTCATGCTTTGACGAAGGCTGAAGATGAGCCTCCGCAGTTCACACAGACCTCAATGTTCGGCGCCGTGCATCCTCCAGCAGTATCGGTGTGATAGCGCGCTCCACAACCAGGACATCCAATCATCGCCGAAGTGATGGGTTGGCGGCACGTCCAGCACATCGGAGGTGCCGCGGAAGACGGTGTGGCAGCTGCTGCAGAAGGTTGGGGCACCGCTGCTTGCGGTGCGGGCTGAGCAGGTACTGGATGAGCATGAACGGGCATGGGCAATGCATGAACGGGCGGTGCTTGTTCCGAATCGTCTCGGTTGCGGAGGACCTGCACCCCGAGGGCTGCGAAAGCGACGAGAAGAACCGCTATCAAGAGGGCAACGGCCAGGGTGGAATCCAGGCCGCTTTCACCTCCCGTTCCTGTTGGTTCACCTGTTGACGAAACGGCGAAAGTGAAGGTTGGTTGGGCTGCTGTGCTTTGGGAAAGTTCCAGGGAAACAGTTTCACTTCCAGGAGAATCAGCCCTCACGTTCAGCCTTACCAGAGCCGACTGTCCGACATTGAGGTCAAGAATATCGCTGCCGTCAACGCTCACGGACCAGGTTGAAGGAGCATTGACCACCAGTTGTCGCTGCAAAGCCGTGTTGCCGGTGTTGGTGATTTCAACTGTCACCTGCCGCTCTTGCCCCGTTGTGAAGACGGGGACCGCCCCGATGTCCCACGACACCTGTTCATTGGGCGCCACCAGAAGCCCAACCGTGGTGGTGTAGTCGACACCCGCATCGTTGAGAACCAACGTGAACGAAGGTTCGGACATCGGCGCCATGTTGGCGGCTATGAGGACGTTGCAAACCACTGGCGATACATCACCGAGGCCAACCTCATCAACAGGCGTGCATTCCCCGAACAGTCCCGCATCAAGTTGCAAACTGGCACTTGGCCGCCACACGGTTTCTGCGTCGTTGCTCAACAACCATGTGAACACGAGGGTTTCTCCAGATGGATGAGATCCCGCCCCTTGCGGTGTGCCAAACGTCGTACCGTCCTGGAGTTCGAGTCCCACGAAGGTCAGCGTTGGCTCAGGAAGCACCTCAACGTTTAGCGTGCCTTCCCACGTGAATCGGTCGGAGCCGTTGTCGAGATTGAGTTTGATGGACCCAGAGCGAGCGTTGCTCCCCGCCTCAAGGGTGTAGAGCAGATTCTTGCTTGAGGCCCATGGCAGTTCAACCACTTCGAGCGCCGAGGTCACGCTCCACCCGCTTGGGAGTTCAAAGGACGGCATCAGGTTGAGGTCGACGTTGCCTTTGTGCTCCAACGAATAGCGAAGCGTGATGCTCGAGTCGGGTCTCAAAGTTCCAATCGATGATTCAATGTCAATGAACAGCTCTCGAACAGTGAGGACCTGAATGGGAATTTCAAACACGGTCAATTCTTGCTGTTCAGTTTGGCTGACGGCGGTCAATTTCACCACGCGTTCGGCCCCTGCAGCTGTCATGACTTGCGGTGGCGTGAACACCAATCCCACCGCCCGAAACGCCTCGCTGTTGATGAGGCCCGTAGACCCTGAGGAAGCCCCGGCTTCGCTCCCGAGGTTCGTGAATCCCGCTTGCCAGCCCGCTGGGGCCTCGAGGAACAAATCGTAGCCAATGGGGGCGTTGCCGTTGTTGAAGAAGCGAATCGTCATGTTGGTCGGGTCGGAGGGATGGACGGGGACCACTTGGTAGTCAAACTCCACGGAGGCCGCAGGTAATTCCGGGACGACCATGTCGATTTCCAGAGGATAGTCAACGCCGTTGTCCACGTCCAACGCAAGGAGGTCAATCCGATAGGTCCCCGGTGCAGGCGGAGCCGGGTGAACGAGGGTGACGATGATGGATTCGGAGGCTTGGCCTTGCATCGTGAAGTTGGAATCGGTGCTGCCAATGTACCACGGCATGCTTTGACCGGATTCAACATGCGTAACTTGACCCGTTTGCATGGAGGCATTGGTGGCGATGAGCGCCGTATTGATGAGCGAGATGTTCCATGACGTTGTTGTGATGGTGCTCGAAGCAAGGGTGCGCGTCGGGGTATCCGTTTCCAATTTTACTCCTGGAGCAGTAACGTTCACTTGAATATCAAGTCGATTGTTATCCTCACGAATTTCCTCCATCGTGTCATCGGGGTCGATGATGAAGGAGAGGGTGGTTGCACCCGCTGTTTGGGGTGTCCAAGGCCACATGATGACCTTGCTCGAACCGGCACCCAACTCAATGGATTGGCGCGAGAGTTCCGTACCGTCCACCTCAAAGGCGATGGGGAAGGAATTCGCCATGACGTTTCCAAAGTTGAAAAACGAGGTCGTGAGTTGAACGGGGTCATCGACCTGTGGAATCGCGACGTTCATCTCAAAGGCTTCGGGGACGACCTTCGGGTCGGGTCGCAAATCGTTCACACCGTGCCCTAACACGGCAACAGCGTAGGGTTGCGTTTTACTCCCGCTGTGTTGCGCATCTTTCACCTTCACCGTCCATGTGCCCGTGGCCGCAGCGTCAATGAGAACCACTTCGAGGTTGTTCACGCTGTCCCTGGTGCCCCCCGTCGCTGACCGACCGTTGGCAAAATCGTTGCCGAGGTACACAGTGCCGTCGGGGGCGGTGACCTCTAAGTCCAAGTCGTTGACCAACTGAGCGGAAGAAAAGCGAGAACCGCGCTCGTCCGACCATGTGAGCACGACTTTGAACTGACCTGAAGCCTGTGAGACGTTGAAGGCGTAGGATTTGCTGTTGCCCGTTCCCGACATAACGGAGCGGTCGTCAACCCAAATCCCTTGGCCGCCGGGTGGAGCCAAGCTGTTGCGGAGGTTGACCCGCCCCCATCCTTCGTCTTGATTGGGGATGTCTCGCGAACCGATATCTTGGGCACCAAGCACCAAGAGCGCCTTGACAAGCGCTCCCTGTGGTGAAGGTCGTTGGGCAATTTCTTCGAGGTATTCTCGCACCATCACCGCTGCACCTGCAGCGTTGGGTGTTGCCATCGAGGTCCCGGTGTATTCGAGATAGTAACTGTTGCTCCACGTGGAACCACCGGTGTCAGTCGCTTCCTGGGCCCGACAGGAACGCACATAGCCTCCCGGGGCCACCAAATCCGGTTTGATACGTCCGTCGTCGGTCGGGCCTCTTGAAGACCCGCTCATCATGACGTCAGGCGAGCCGCTGTAGCGGTTTTTGTGGTTTCCAACGGAGATGACGTTCTTCGCCGTTGCTGGGGGTGAAACGGTACCCGAGTTCGGGCCGTCGTTGCCCGCCGCAAAGAGAATGGTCAGGCCTTCAACACCGTTGTAGTAGCGGTCATAGTAATTGGCGCGAGAGTCAACGTCTTCGGTTTCTGAGTTGTACTTGCCCTGTTCACTGGCCGCTGAAGAGCCCCAAGAATTGGTGTGCGTTCGCGCACCTGCGTTGTAGGCCGTGTTGAGGAGGTTGTTCAAGGAAGGCGATTGGAAATTGCCCGTGTTGTCGTTCTCCATCGCTTGGAAGTAAAGGTCGGCCGCTTGGGCGACACCGCCGTAACCGCCACGGAATCCATCGCCCAAAACGGTGCACGAAACGTGTGTGCCGTGCCCGGAGTGCTTGTCGGCGGTTGAGCCGTCGCCGATGACGTCGTAATTGCCCACGACGCGGGTGCCGAAATCGCCGTGATCGTCGTCCAAACCAGAATCCGCAACGGCAACGATTTGACCCGAGCCGTCGAGGTCCGTTGTGAAGTAGGTCGTCATGGTGCTGGTTTTCATGTGGCCTCGTGATTGATCGTTGAAGGCTGAAAAAGCAGGGTCGGGGCGCAGTTGCATCAAGGCAGGCTGACGGAGCAATTCTGACAGGTCAACTTCGCCAAAGGTGCCTTCGTAGCGGCCATCATCCCATGCTCGCCATTCGGTAAAGACATGATGAGCCACGCCGCCAAGGTCTTGTTCGACCGTTCCACCGAAGTCGTCACTCAACGCCACTGATTCAAGCGGCCCGAGATCGCCTCGCCACCCGTCCAATCGAAGCAGCATGCCTTCGAGGACGAGTTCGCCGCCCTCGACAAGGACGATGTCCATCAGGTCATCATGGAGGAACATGCCGATGGGAACGGCGTGTGCGGTCAGCACACTTCGGTGGTGTGCCGCCGATTGCAGGGCCGATGGCGTACCTTGAACGAGCAGCCCCGATGGTGCGATAAACTCGCGTACCGCCAAACCTTGTTGCGCATTGAGTTCACCCCTTACGTCGTGCAGTCGCATCTCGTTGGAAACGATGAGGAGCAACACATCGAAACGGGGCTCAAGGAGGGTTTGAGGCACCGGTCGCTGCAATTCCAATCCTCGCTCGTCAAACACGCCGAACGGTGAAATCGCCAACGGATCACGTGTTTCCTGATGCAAGGTTTCGTCAAGCACACCCACGGCGTCCTTGTAGACATCTTCCTGAACGTCAAATCGAACCCATTCGGGATTGAAGGTAGTGGGTGTTGCGTCCTCGGCGTC
>JBMYQB010000062.1:0-8146 GCA_049600935.1 Candidatus Poseidonia sp. | reverse complement strand
AACGAAATGGTCCGTGAGAAGAAGAAAGAACGAGAAGAGGCCAACAAGGTCGTTCGTGAAGCAAAGGAGGTCATGCGTGCCGGTCAACCCGAGCAACCTCAACAATTTGACCGGCGAGGCCGTCCAATTCGTCCCGATACCGTTCAATCCCTCACGCGAACCATGGAACGCCTTGAGCGAGAATTTGAGCAAGGAAAGCACCAAGGGAAGAACGAGCGAAAATACTTCAAGAAAATGAAGGAATTGAACGCCAAGCGAAAAGCCCTGAAGGAAGCACAAGCCGCAACCGAGAGTGCTGAAGGAAACGGAGAACTTCGAGAAGCTATGGCCGTTCAAGAAGCGGCCCACAACGCCGTGAAGGAAGCAGCGGAAGCGGCTCAAAGCGCCCACGACAACATGCTCCAATGGAACGCCGAGGTTGACCGCCAACGCGAGAAAGCAGAAGCGGCCCACCGAAAACTTCGGACCTCAAAGAAAGAAGCTGACAAGGAGCACAGCCTCTACATCGTCTCCCTGCGCTGCTTGCACTCCATCCAGGACATTCTGCGTGCCATGCGAGGTGCAAGTGCTGGACAGGGTCAACGTCCCGCAGCGAGCGACCAAACTCAGGATTTGATGGCAAAACTGCTGGCTGGAGAGACCCTTTCCACCGAGGAATTGATGCAACTCCAGCGGTTTGACTGAACCAAACCGTGCGGATACATCAAAAACCTCCAACCATGCAGGCGATACGGACGTCGTTCACATGATTGGCCAATCGGACATCGCCGCCATCGTCGAAGAATACGACCGTCTCAAACTCCGCATTGGAATGACGGCCTCGCACTCTGCACTGGATATCTGTGATGGCGCCATTGAGGAAGGCTTTCCCACGGTTGCTTATTGCAAGGAAGGACGACACAAGACCTATGCGAACTATTTCAAAACGCAACGAAGTTCATCCGGACGCGTTGTTCGTGGCATGGTCGACAAGGCTATTGTGCTCAACGAATTCAACGATGTCCTCGCTCCTGAAATGCAAGAAGAAATGCGCAAACGGAACGTCATCTACATCCCAAACCGCTCGTTTACTTCTTATTCCTCCATCAGCGACATCGAAGACAACTTCCGTGTTCCCATGTTTGGCTCTCGTAATATGCTGCGAATGGAGGAGCGGACCGAAGACCAAGACTACTACTGGATCTTGGAAAAGGCCGGCCTGCCCTATCCCGAAAAAATAGACAACCCAGAGGACATTGATTGCCTCGTTATCGTGAAACTCCACCATGCACAAAAGAAACTCGAGCGCGGCTTCTTCACCTGCGCTTCTTACAAAGAATACCAAGAGAAGTCCGCTGCGCTCCTCGCCGAAGGCGTCATCGACCAGGCCTCCCTTGACGGTGCACGAATTGAACGCTATGTCATCGGTCCCGTGTTCAACCTGAATTTCTTTTACAGCCCCCTCGCTGAAGAAGGCGAGCGCTTGGAATTGCTCGGCGTTGACTGGCGATTCGAGTCCTCACTCGACGGGCACGTTCGCCTCCCAGCACCACAGCAAATGACCATGCCGATTCACCAACAAATTCCCGAAATGACCGTGGTTGGCCACAACACCGCCACCATCCGAGAATCCCTCCTTGAGAAGGCATTTGAGCTCGGAGAGAAATTCATCAAAGCCAGCAAGGAACACTACGACCCGGGCATCATCGGACCCTTCTGCCTCCAAACTTGCATTGACAAGGACATGAACTACTACATCTACGACGTCGCTCCTCGTCTCGGTGGCGGTACGAACGTCCACGTGAGCGTCGGCCATCCCTACGGGAATGCCACCTGGCGAAAGCCCATGTCAAGCGGCCGTCGTATCGCCATGGAACTGCGCATGGCTGCAGAGCAAGACCGCCTGCTCGAAGTCCTCACCTGATGTTCAGCATGCACTCAGCGGGGGCATACACCCCTTGTTTCTTCCACGGTCAACCTTGGTAGGCAACCCACTGACCCGATGCAGCATCGTAGTAGGACAGGTTTCCTTGCTCATCACGAGACCAGTGGACGCCGTTTTCTTCCCATTGATGTGGCCCTGCTTGTTCAATGGATGGCAATTCCTTGCTCTGCCCACCCATGTTCTGTTCCGTTGCTGCATCCATGGTGTTCATGGTCTCACCGAACGGGCTGACCGCAGCTAATTCGGGTTTCCTGGTGTAGAAATATCCACCCCCGCCCAACAAGCCAAGCAACAGCAAGGCGATAATGGCATAGAGAACACCGTTGCCTGATTCTTCAACCTCGGCCTGCGAGCGGGTGGGATCCTCTGGATAAGCGTCCCAACGGTCGGCCACACCGTCGTTGTCGGTGTCAACGGATTCATTGGCGTCGAATTTGAACGCATCCTCGGCATCATTGACGCCGTCTCCGTCCGAATCTCGTTGCACGAGCGCACACCCTACGGCGTCGATCAATTCACCTTCTGGCGTGTTTGGACAATCGTCAATATGATTCTTGATACCGTCTTCATCGTCATCCTTCTGTTGCTCAGAGCAACCATCGAGGTCAACGATTTGGGTGACCGGGGTATCAGGACAGAGGTCCATGTTGTTCATGATGTCATCAAGGTCCTCGTCTTTCTGGGAGGAAGAGCAACCCTCTGCATCGACTTGCTCACCCGATGGCGTTACAGGACATGTGTCGGCTGCATCAGAGATGCCATCGCTGTCTGCATCACGTTGATTGGTCGCACATCCAAGCAAATCAACCGAGAGTCCGTTCTCCGTGCCGGGGCAGTTGTCGACATCGTCGGTGATATCATCGCCGTCGCTGTCTTTCTGTGAAGGTGAGCAACCTTGGGCATCGGCCGTTTCTGAGAACGGTGTGTTATCACAGATGTCGTTGGCATCGACCACGCTGTCCTCATCGGTATCCCGCTCAGAAGCTGCGCAACCCACGCCGTTCACGGGTTCACCCGCCGTGGTTGTTGGACATTGGTCCCGGTCATCCGTGATGGTATCGCCGTCCGTGTCAAGTTGGCTCGTAGCGCAACCTGCACCGTCCACGACGGCTCCAAGCGGCGTGTTCGGGCAGGCATCAAAGGCATCCATGACCCCGTCGTTGTCAGCGTCTTCCTGACTGCTGGAACATCCAACGTTGTCAACCGTTTCACCTGCAGGCGTATCTGGGCAAGCATCGTCGGCGTCGCTCACGCCGTCCATGTCGCCGTCGAGTTGCGACGAGGAACAGCCGTTTTCATCAACTGCCTCTCCGGCGGGCGTGCCAGGACACAAATCCGGATTGTTTCCGTTCGCATTGTCGCCGTAGCCATCACCATCGGCATCTCGCCATTGGGTTGCATCGTTCGGGAAGGCGTCGGCGTTTAGGCCAGCGGCGTTGTCGCCGAAGCCATCACCGTCGGTGTCCGTCCACTGGGTGGAATCGTTCGGGAAGGCGTCGGGGGTCGTTCCTGCTTGATTGTCGCCGTAGCCATCACCGTCGGCGTCGGACCACTGGGTTGGGTCGTCGGGGAAGGCATCGGCGTTGTTTCCAAGCGGGTTGTCGCCATAGCCGTCACCATCGCCGTCCTCCCATTGGGTCCCATCGCTGGGGAAGGTATCGGGCGTCGTGCCGTTGGGATTGTCACCGTACCCATCACCGTCGGCATCTGACCATTGACTGGCGTCGTTCGGGAAGGCGTCGCCGTTGGTGCCGCTCGGGTTGTCCCCGAAACCATCACCGTCGCTGTCTTTCCACTGGGTGGCATCAGAAGGCCAGGCATCAGGATTGTTTCCGCTCGCATTATCGCCATAACCGTCGCCGTCAGCATCGGACCACTGAGTTGGGTCGGTTGGGAAGGCATCAGGGTAGCTGCCACTGGCATTATCGCCGTAGCCATCGCCGTCGGCATCCGACCATTGCGTTCCATCGGTTGGGAAGGCATCCGCCATGTTGCCACTGGCGTTATCGCCGTAGCCATCGCCGTCCATATCGGACCATTGCGTTCCGTCGCTTGGGAACGCATCAACATCGTCGTTGTAGCCGTCGTTGTCCGAATCTTTCTGGGAAAGGGCACAGCCGTACTGGTCGACCGTAGCACCAGCGGTGGTGTTTGCACAGAGGTCGGATTCATTGGGCACACCGTCGTTGTCATCATCTTGAACGAGGTTGAAACACGCACTGTCGCCGATGAGTTGCACGGAGACGTTGGAGTACAAATCAATGTGGACGCAATAATTCCCCGAAGCGTTTGGTGTGGTGTAGGTAAAGGTCGGCATGCTCTGGTTCTGTGCCGTGGCGGTAAAGGAGGTCATGGAGGACGAAGCGAGATTCGCACCCGAGGCATCCGTAACCCGATACTGGTACTGATAGTCATCCCCGACCACGAGGTCGAGACCTTCCGCTTGGACGTTGTTAGTTGTGGCCGTGGAACTTGTCGAATACGTAGCAATGGTTAAGCTTGGCAACTGAGGAATAAAGTCGTAGAAATGGAGTCCAGTCATGTTATCGTTATCGCTCAAATTCACCGTCGTTCCGTTGACAGAGAGGTAGGCGAAGAAGAGGTGATCATTCATCGTGGTTGGTCCGGTCCAGTTGATTTGGTACGACATTGAAGAGGTGGTGGGCATGAGGTACCACATGTCCGAGTCAATCATGGAATGGTTAATGGCAGCGTTGACATCGTTTGAAACGGAAAAGTTGTTGAGCCATTCATCGTAATCCACCACGATCCATTCCACAACATAATCAGCACCAACCGTCATGTTGGTTAGCTCAATATCGCCGGTCGTGGAGGACGTTGCCTCAATTTCGACCATCTCAATGTACATCATGTCCATGTCGCTGTTCATGGTTGCCCCGGAGGCGTCGGAGAGGGTTGATGAGACGATGAATGTTGATTCGTTGTTGGAAACAGAAGTTGAGATGTTGATTTCGTGTGTGGTGCCGTTTGCTGTGAAACTTCCGACGGATGATGTGTTCCAATAAGCATCACCATCCAGATGTTCTTGTCCAAAGGTGTGATTGTAGTTGTACGTCGTACCGTTGGTGAGTCCAGAAAAGGAAAGCGTCGCGTGGGTCGTGTTCAGGATGGCGACATCCACCGTTTCGAAGGTTTGACCGCCACCGGGGTTGTCGGTGGTGATTTCAATGTCGTAGGTGTTGGTGGCGCCCGAATAACCGTACACATCGAGGTAGGTCGTCTGATTGGCCGTGGCCGTGACTTGCATAGATTCAACATTGCCAATGCCTCCCGAACTTGTCAGCCACGAACCTGAAGCCGTATCCCACCCAACATCAATGTCGCCGTTGGCGTGGACGAACGTGATGTTCGCGTAATACGTTGTTCCTGAGACCATATCAATTTCGAAGTAATCCACGTCCGTAGAAGAGTGTATTGAGAGCCCTGTGCACGAGAGAGGCAGGAGCGTTGCAGGGCTTGCAGTGGTCGTGGCATCGTTGGGTTCGAGAATGTCGGAAGTAACCGTTCCAGCTCCCGTGCAATTTGTAATTGAGCCGCCGCCTCCCGTTCCATTTCCACCTGTTCCTGAGCCGGTGGTGAATTTATACAGATTTAATGACCATGTGCCCGATCCTGAAACACGTTCAATGTCAATGTAGACCATGCCGTCGTGAAGGATTGATGTGGAACCGTTCGTGGTCAGCGAGACTGGATTGGTAGACCCAGCGAGTCCCATGAAGGAAAGGGAACTGTTGTAAAATCCAATTTGGAATTGGTTCGACACGGTGGTTCCGTTTGAGAAGGTTGTTGTGGAGGGGAACGAAAGCGATGCGGAGAGCCCTTGATTTTGATTCAAGGCAACCCGAAGGAAATCATTGTCGTCGCCCCAGGTCAATTCACCGCTTCCTGAATAGGTTGAGGAAAAAATGTAATTCGTGATGTTCACAGAGGTGTTGTCAGGCAAGTCACCGCCCGAGTTCAGGTCGTTTTGGTTGGGTCCAACGGCTTGAACTGAGGGCGTTAATCCAACGAGAATGGTCGACAGCACCAACATCAACGAGAGGAGGGTGGACGTGGTCTTGGATTGGGTGACACGTGCTTCGTTCATACCCCGACCATGCCGAGGAAGTATATCACGCCTGCCCCGTGGGGTAAGGCCTCAAATGGCGGTGGGGGCGACATGGCCGTCGCCTTTGTCATCAGGTTGGCGAACTCGCGACCAAACCCCACCCATCAGTTCATCGTGATGACCCTGACAATAGTGGAAGCGGCGATAGGCTTCTCGAAACGAGTAGGCTTTTTTTCCGGTGGCGACCAAGTATCCCTCAGGCGAAAGACGCGACACGATCGTGCCAACCTCTTTGCATCCTGGAAAGTCACACGCCGGCTGTTCGTCCATGGTTTTACCTTCCTATGATTCTACATTAACTCTTGCTCAAGAACGAGCCAGGTCAGTCATCGTCCTCCGTAGCGGCAGGTTCGATAACCACCAACGGCACATTGGCTTCAATCGCTTCGCCCTCGCTGCATTGGACCGATACGACGGTGCCAGAAACGGGGGCTTGAATCTCGTTTTGCATCTTCATGGCTTCAAGGATCAAAATAACTTGGCCTTCGGAGACCTCCTGTCCTTCTTCAACCTCAACGGTGACGACTTTGCCCGGGATGTTGGCAGAAACGGTTCCCGATTTCTTCTTCTTGCGACCACCTGAACGACGTGGTTTTGCTGCAACGGCAGCCTCGGGCATCTCAATGTCGAAGGTCTGACCGCCAACGGTGGCTTTCCACGTGGTTCCCTCGCCGTCGAGTTCGACTTCGTATTCTGTTCCGTTGACGACCACTTTTCGCGTTTCCGACATCTGTTCACCTCCATGGCGAGCGTCCCGCTCTTGCGTTCATCAGGGAACGCTTTCCCGTCATCTGGCGACGATGGTCCTGAGACCAGGCAGCCCCCGGTTGGCGGGCGACCTGTGCTGGGTCGTTTCCATCCGCTTGGGTTTCCGCCATGACCGCAGCGATGGCCGCCATCATCAATTCAGAAATTTCCTCGCCCATGATTTCACCTCAGAGTGGAATGTTTCCATGCTTTCGAGCAGGCCGAAGCTCTTCTTTGTCCATCAACATCTCAAGCGCACGACTCAGACGCTGACGGGTTTGATTGGGTTCGATGACATCGTCGAGGTAGCCGAGGGCAGCGGCCTTGTACGGGTTGGCAAAGGTTTCCTTGAAGTCCTCCGTCAATCGCTCTCGTTCCTGTTCTGGGTTTCGGGCGTGGGCAATGCGTCGTCGATGGATGATCTCCACCGCACCGTCTGCACCCATCACCGCCAGTTCGGCCGAGGGCCAAGCGACGTTGTAGTCGCCTCGAATGTGCTTGCTCGACATGACGTCGTAAGCACCACCGTAGGCCTTGCGCAGAATCACGGTCAACTTGGGCACCGTTGCTTCAGCAAAGGCGTACAGAAGTTTGGCGCCGTGGCGAATGATGCCACCCCATTCTTGATTGGTGCCCGGCAAGAAACCCGGAACGTCCTCGAAGGTCAGGATGGGGATGTTGAAGGCGTCACAGAAGCGCACGAATCGTGCGGCTTTGTCGCTGGCATCAATGTCAAGACAACCGGCAAGCACCTTTGGTTGGTTGGCGACAACACCGACGGTATGACCACCAAGGTGGCCAAAGCCAATCACGATATTCTGTGCCCAGTCAGCCTGAACTTCCATGAAACCGCCGTCGTCCAACACCTCGGTAATGACATCGAGGACATCGTAAGGTTTGGCAGGGTCGTCGGGGATGATGCTGTCAAGCGCGTCGCAAGAGCGGTCCTTGCTGTCAGAGGTTTTCTTGGTCGGTGGTCGCTCGAGGTTGTTGGGCGGCAACATGTCACAAAGGTCTCGAGCCATTTGGATGGCGTGTTCGTCATCGCTGGCAGTAAAATGAGAGACACCCGACTTTGAACCGTGGGTGGCGGCGCCGCCCAAATCCTCGAAACTGACCACTTCGTTGGTGACCGTCTTGATGACCTCGGGACCGGTGATGAACATGTGGGCCGTTTGGTCGACCATGATGACAAAGTCCGTAATGGCCGGTGAGTACACGGCACCGCCTGCACACGGACCCATGATGACCGAAATTTGCGGGACGACGCCGGAAGCACGAACGTTACGGAAGAAAATCTCGGCGTAGGAACCGAGGGACGCCACGCCCTCTTGGATACGAGCGCC
>JBMYQB010000061.1:0-8567 GCA_049600935.1 Candidatus Poseidonia sp. | reverse complement strand
CCAGTGTGTGCGAGGCTCGATGTGGTGGGCGTTATGGTAGCCGATGTTCAGCCAGACGAGATTAACCAAGCCTGTGAAGTTGCGGGATGCGTCGTGCGGTGCCACATCGCTTGTATCGGGACCGGTGCCCGGTCTGGCCCCGGCGTGTTGAAGGTAATTGGATGCTAAGAGCCAATGCAGGCCGTGGGCTTGAGGCAGAGCCACCAGCAAAAGCCAGGCACGAACATCGATAAGGGCGAGGCTTAGCGAGACCAGCACGATGGATAACAATTCGATCCAGGGCCATTGGTCCCCTTTCTTCGCACGGCGAGGAATGTAAGCAAGCAATGACGGCACGAGCACCGTCAACGCCTGGAAAGGATGAAGCAAGTACCCGATGAAGTGGTTGTGATGACCACCAAAGCGGTAGGTTCGCGTTTCATCCTCAGGACCGTGGGTGTATTTGTGGTGGTTGCCGATGTGGGAGGGGAAAAAGACGAAACTTGGCACGCCTTGGACGATTGAGAACAGCCAATCGGTCAGGCGGTTCATGAATTTGGATTTCCAAAAGCGAAGGTGGGTATGATGATGTTGTGCCACGCTCAAACCCACCGAGAGCACGAGCATGATGGCAAACAACACGGCGTGGAAGCCGTTGAACCACTGGTAGGCCATCAACGAAGGATAGGCAACGAGGTATGCAAGCGGCTGGAGGTCCCTCCAACGGGTGAGCATGCTCAATTCTCCAAGCCCAGCGATGCACGCATCTTTTCCAAATGGGCATGGACGTGCTCAACAAAGAAACCGTGCATCAAAAATCGGTAGGAAAGTCCTGTCGGGCCGACCAAAATCATAGGGAAGCGATTGTAGGCGATGTCAGCAAAGTGGGTGGCTCCAACGATGTCATCGATGAGCAAACCGACGGAGTGGTCGAACTGGAAGGAGTTGATGGCGGCTTCGTATTCCTTGGCCGTCAACCAGAAACAAAACGATGTCTTGAACAATTCATGGGCTGTCTCGAAATCCAAGAATTGCGTGAACTTCTTTTTATGGATGCCATAATCTACACGAACGGGGTTCCAATTCTTCCACGAGAGTTCACCGGCCTCGATGGGCCAGTTTGACCGGTCAGGCTCTTCGAGGTCTCGCATCGTCATCAGTACACCTTGGTCGTGATGGACAAAGGTCTGGACCATTAAGTCTCGAATCATCTTCGGATAGATCAATACGGGTTCGACATCGTCTTTACCAGAATTGTCAATCACAAAATTCAACAAATTGCTCTCGGCTTGGAAGTGCCGAAGAATGAGCACGTTGGCTTCGGGTCGCACGAAGTACTTCATGAAAAAGCAGATTTGCCACTGAAGAAACCCGTGGGCTTTGAACTGAATCGGCAACAAGCGCTTGAGGTAATAGGTGATGTGCAAGGTGATGGTTAGGAGAATCCGCAGCGTGGGGAGAATAATGATGCGCAGAGGGTTTTGTAAATCCTTCAACCAATATTCCTTGGCCACATCATCCAGAGGGAGGCTGCCATCACCGGTCAGGGCATCGGAGAGCGACGCAGGCATACGCCCGTGATTACCCGCCATCATCTTGGCCCGCTTTCGAGCGGCCCGTCGCTGTTTTCTGGTCATGGGTTGTTCACTCAATGTCATGATTCAATTCCTCCAGTTGCAATCGATAAAGGCGGGCCACCACCCGGGCAGTTTTGACGATGGCTTTGGTCGTTCTTTCGTCCACGCATACCTCATCAAGTGTTCTATAGAATCTTTGCATGTGGTCACCATCGTTATGACCGTGGTAGGTCATGAACCGGGTTGAATCCTCTCCAAGGCCCGTCAACTCATGAATGCGCTCGGCCCAAGAGCGGGCCATCTTCTCGCCCAAACCTTCGATAATCCACATCGCACCGAGCAAGTCCACTGGGTTGTTTCGAGACGCACGGTACATCAAAAACCCGTGAAGAGCCTCGGAACCAACGTTTCGCTCCATGCCAAGGATGTCTTCAAGCTGGCCACCAGAAGCGACGTAATCCTTCTCCAACAACTCATAATCACGGTGCTCATCCACGGCGTGGGAAATCACCGTTGACCGAATCTCTGCATGGTGGCGGTCGAAACTGCTCGCTGTTCGAGTGATCCATCGTGAGCCCTCAATCACTTGTTGACGGAGGTTTCGAAGCAAACAAAGGTGGTCTTCAATCGTATAGGTGCCAAGGTCCAAACGGCGAAGCAAGGGCACGGTTGACAGGTCGCGCTCAAATCCCAACCACACGCGCAAGAGATGTTGCAGGCACACCTGAGCATTTGGATTCATAATCGGAACTTCATCACCTGCTGCCAGCTCTTCTGTCCCTTGAGCACCGTCAACCAAAATTTCTCCATCGTTCAATTTTTCACCACCGTGAGTTGCATGTAGGTCGTGTTGAAACGACCACTTTCAGGAACAAAACAGAGGATGCAGTCCCCTTCCTTGATGGTGACTTCATCGGTCCGCAAAAATTCATCGATCATGATGAACAGGGAGGCTGCGCCGGTGTTTCCACGCGTGTAAAGGTTGGTCCACCAGCGGTCTTCGGGTATGCCCACACCCGCCGCATCCAGCATCTCGAGGATTTTACTTCGGAAGTGGTGGCTGGAATAATGGCATAGGAAATGGTCGATTTTGTCCGGCTCGCTCACCCCTTCTTGGACCAAACGTAAGTACCCGTCAACACCCATTCGAATGATGTTATCCAACAACCGTACCTCCTGGCGAAGAAGCAGCGCTCCCGCTCGCTCAGCATCAGCGTAGGAGTCGTAATCCTGCCACGTTCGGTCGTCTCCGGGATGACCGGCGGAACCGACGCTCATGCAAGTTGGAAGCGCATGGGCGTGAGAAAAACCTCGCACCCAGTCAATGCGAAGGCTGTAACCTTTGGGGGCGGGCGTGGATTGCAGGAGTAAGGCACCGGCTCCGTCGGAGAGCATCCAGCGAAGGAATTCCGTGTTGAAATCGATCCGCTTGGCAGCGAAGGTGGAATCAGTCGCAGCCTCATAACGCTGTTTCTTGAGCAACCGGCTCGAGAGTTCGCTTGAGACGACCATGGCTGCTTCGTGGTCGCCGACCCGCAAGCTGTTGTAGGCTGCTTTGAGAGCCATCATGGAGGAGGAACAGATGCCATGCGTGGTCAAAATTTCAATGGCCGGCAAACCAAGGTTGGCCTGGACCATGCTCGCCATGCCTGGAGCAGGAAGATCACCTTGGGTTGATGCCACAGCGAGCATACCGACTCCTTGGCGGTCAAGGTAGGCACGGTCAAGGCATTGTTCAGCGGCTGCAGAAGCCATTTCGGTGTTGGAATGAGTTGTTTGTTGATTGGCATCGATGGCATAATGCCGCGTTTGGATTTTATTGGCTTGTTGAATTTGCACACGGAGTGAGGAGGGCTGGCCGTTCACCATGCCAAGGATGTCCTCAACTTCACCGGTTGAAATTGGAGGCCCGGGCAAAAAGGCGCCCGTACTGGTGATGTACACGCTCATGAGTCCACCTGAGGTTTGCCGTGTTGTTTCTCATAAGCGTAGCAGCGCCACCATTCCTGCACGTAAGGGAAGACCACGAAAATGGCCATGACGACCATGTACGTGATGGCGTAATTTCCTGAGGCCCCGAGAGGTTCTTGTCGCCATTCAATGGCGAATCCACCGCTCCAATTCAGTGTCACTGTGTCAAGGAACACCTCCCATTTTCGAACGATGATGAGCAGGATAAGGAAAAACGGCAGGGTGGCAAGGTAGTTGTGTGCATGCACCTCCCAAATAGAAATCTCTCGCTTGCCTGTGGCGTAATGGACGTCGTAATGAGCCACAACCTCATGGGCAATCAGCGCTGCAAAACATAGCAGCATGATGAGCACATTGACTTCAAACAACAAGGAAAGAACCACTGGAATACAAATCTGCACACCCATCAAGCAATGGACATAGGCTTCGTGGAGACCCGAGGTTTTCTCAATCTCGGTGTTCCGGTGGCACCACCAATCCAACATTCCGGCTATGCCCCACAAGGGAAGGAGCACATAGAGCATCACGTTGAGGACGAGGGTTGCTTCATCCATGGTCTTCAGGCCTCGCGTTGAAGCCGGCCTCCTCGTCTAAAAAGAATACACCGGCAAAACAAGGAATGGAGGCGTTCATTGCCACCGAGCCTTCGCCGTAAGGGCCTCAGCTACCGCACATCAGACAGTCGTCAGGGCTGTCGAGGCTGCATGCAATGGCTTCGAGGCTGTCAGCGTCGTCGGCTCGCTCGGCGAGCCCGCCCACCGTTTGGTCTTCCTTGGTGGAGGCTTCAACGGTGAACTGGATGGCGTCTGCTGCGGCCTTGGTGCGGAGGTAGTACATGCCCGTCTTCAGGCCCTGCTTCCATCCGTAGAAATGCATCGAAGTGACCTTGGCGGGGTTGGCGTCCACCATGTGGATATTGAGCGACTGGCTTTGGTCGATGTAGGCGCCTCGGTCGGCGGCCATGTCGAGCACATGGCGCTGCTTGATTTCCCACGTGGTTTTGTAGAGGTCTCGGATGTACTCAGGGATGCGGTGAATGGCCTGAATGGAACCCTTGTGGCGGAGGATATCGTCCTTCATTTCCAGGCTCCACATGTCTTCAGCGATGAGGTCGCTCACGAGGTGCTTGTTCAACACAACGAATTCACCCGAAAGCGTGCGGCGAACATAGAGGTTGGAGGTGAAGGCCTCAAAGCACTCGTTGTTGCCCAAGATTTGGGAGGTTGAAGCGGTTGGCATGGGCGCGAGCAGGAGCGAATTGCGCATGCCCTTTTCCATGATCTCGGCTTTGAGCGAATCCCAGTCCCAGCGACCGCTGTGCTCGTTCATGCCCCAGAGGTCAAACTGCAACAGACCTTCGCTGGCAGGTGACCCCTCAAAGGTAGAGTAAGGGCCTTCGGCGATGGCAGCATCCTTGGATGCCGTGCAGGCTGCGAAGTAAATGGTCTCGAAAATCTCCTTGTTGAGGGCACGGGCAGCCGGGCTCTCGAAAGGCAACTTGAGCATGGCAAACACGTCGGCCAGACCCTGAACGCCAAGGCCAATGGGGCGGTGGCGCATGTTGGAGTTGCGAGCCTCCTCCACAGGGTAGTAGTTCACATCGATGACGCGGTTGAGGTTGCCCGTGGCGTGATAGGTGACGTCGTAGAGGAGTTGGTGGTCGAACACGCCGTCGCTCGTATTGACGAACTTGGGCAGGGCGATGGAGGCGAGGTTGCACACCGCAACTTCGTCCTTGGCCGTGTATTCCATGATCTCCGTGCAGAGGTTGGAGGAGCGAATGGTACCGAGATTCTTCTGGTTTGATTTCTCGTTGGCGGCGTCCTTGTAGAGCATGTACGGCGTGCCGGTTTCGATTTGGGCTTCGACAATCTTGTCCCACACCACACGAGCTGGAACGGTTTCACGAGCAAGCCCGCGGCGTTCGTAATCTTCGTACATGGCCTTGAACTCGGCACCGTAGACGTCTTGCAGTCCTGGGCACTCGTTCGGGCAGAAGAACGACCAGTCGCCGTTGTCTTCAACACGCTGCATGAACAAGTCGGGCGTCCACATGGCGTAGAACAAATCGCGAGCGCGCATCTCTTCCTTGCCGTGGTTCTTCTTGAGGTCAAGGAATTGAAGGATGTCAGGGTGCCATGGTTCAAGATAGACTGCAATCGAACCCTTGCGCTTGCCGCCGCCTTGGTCAACGTAGCGGGCCGTGTCGTTGAAAACACGAAGCATGGGTACAATACCGTTTGAGGTACCGTTGGTGCCCTTGATGTAGGAACCCTTCGAACGGACGTGGTGAATGGAAAGTCCGATGCCACCGGCTGACTTGGAAATCAGGGCGCACTGCTTGAGGGTGTCGTAGATGCCGTCGAGAGAATCGTCCTGCATGGTGAGCAGGAAACACGAGGACATCTGGGGCATGGGTGTGCCCGAGTTGAACAGGGTTGGTGTGGCGTGGGTGAAGTAGCCTTGACTCATCAAGTCGTAGGTGTGGAGCGCTTTCTCAATGTTGGCGTGGTGGATGCCAACAGCGACACGCATGAGCATGTGTTGCGGTCGTTCGGCCACCTCACCGTTCAGTTTGAGCAGATAGGAGCGCTCCAAGGTCTTGAAACCGAAGTAATCGTAATTGTGGTCTCGCTTGTAATCGATGTGGCTGTTGAGTACCTCGGCGTTGGCCATGATGATCTCGTAGACTTCCTCTGAGATGAGAGGCGCGTGCTTGTTGGATTCGGGGTCAATGTATTCACGAAGGTCGGTGATGACATCGGTGAACGTTTCCTTCGTCGAACGGTGAAGGTCGTCCACGCAGATACGGGCCGCTAATCGGCTGTAGTCGGGGTGATGCGAGGCCAAGGATGCGGCCGTTTCAGCAGCGAGTTGGTCCAACTCACGGGTGGTCACGCCGTCATAGAGACCCTCAATGGTCAACTTCGTAACGTGGCCAGGGTCAACCCATGTGGGGTCGAGGCCCTCGGCAAGTTTGACGAGTTTTTCATGAATGGCATCAAATCGTACATCTTCTCGCTCGCCTTTCCTGTTGACAACTTGCATAGCCATGATTTAATCCTCCTTGGGTGTTCATTAGAGTGCGTGATATCTTTCTTTGTTCGCGTACGGTTCAAAAGTCTTCGTCCACGGAGAAACGCTGTTGCACGCTTCCGAGGGATGCGCTGTCCATGACGCCAGCTTTCTGGTATTCAGCCACACGCTTTTCGAAGAAGTTGGTCTTACCCTGCATGGAAATCATTTCCATCCACGGGAACGGGTTGCCAACGTTGTAAATCTTGGAACAGTTGAGCTGCACCAGAAGTCGGTCAGCCACGAACTGAATGTACTGGGTCATCAAATCGGCGTTCATGCCGATGAGGTTGACGGGGAGCGCCCTGGTGACGAATTCAATTTCGATGTCAACGGCTTCTGCGATGATGCGACGAATCACGTTTTCACCGGCTCCTCGGAGCAATTTGTTGTGGAGCAGGCAAGCGAAATCGCAGTGCAACCCTTCGTCTCGTGAAATGAGTTCGTTAGAGAACGTCAAACCTGGCATGAGGCCTCGCTTCTTGAGCCAGAAGATGGCGCAGAATGAACCAGAGAAGAAAATACCCTCAACGGCAGCGAACGCGACGAGACGCTCGGCAAAGGAACCTCGCTTTCGAGACAACCAGCGCATGGCCCAGTCGCCCTTCTTCTGAACGGATGGAACGGTTTCAAGCGCTTTGAACAGGTGGTCCTTCTCCTTCTCATCTTCGATGTAGGTGTCGATGAGCAGCGAGTAGGTCTCGGCGTGAATGTTCTCCATCATGATTTGGAAACCGTAGAAGGCGCGGGCTTCAGGCCAGCAGACTTCGTTGGAGAAATTCATGACGAGGTTTTCGTTCACGATGCCATCGCTGGCGGCAAAGAACGCAAGAATGTGCTTGATGAAGTGCTTCTCGTCATCGTTGAGGTTCTTCCAGTCCTTGAGGTCCTCGGCGAGGTCGATCTCTTCAGCGGTCCAGAACGAAGCCTGTTCCTGCTTGTACATGGCCCAGATGTCATCGTGCTGAATGGGGAACAACACGAACCTGTCGAGGTTTTCCTGAAGCATGGGCTCAACGTGCTCTTGGGTCAAGTCGATGTTCATGCCGTCGTCCTTGCTGTGTTCTATGACCATGCCTTGTACCCCCCGTGATTTACAGTCGCGCTGGATTTTGTTTGCCTTCCTCGGACGCCTATAATATATGCCCTCCCGGCGAGATTAAACTGAACGGTTTTTTGACCGTTTGGCAACGCCACGCACTTCTTAGCAGTGCATCGTTTTTGCTGAATCAAATTGCGTGTTAAATTTTTGTCAAAAATCCCGAATTTCATGTCAAAATCACCTTCTTTTCCACTGGAACCGCATGTGGGTGAAATCTTACATTATCCCAACAGTCAAAAAGGAATGTTTGGTGAGTGAGGATATGGACCGAATTTCCCTCGAGATTCCGTTCGCCCGACTCGACGATCGCGCCATCCTGCCAACCCAAGGTTCTGCGCAGGCGGCAGGCTGGGATTTGTACGCCATCGAAGACACGGTGGTACCCAAGGGTTCGTCCGTCCTCATCCCCACCGGATGGGCGGCTGCCATTCCCGAAGGATGGGAGGGGCAGATTCGTTGTCGCTCTTCACTGGGCAAGAAGGGCATGATCATGCCCAACGGGCTGGGCACCATCGATTCCGACTACCGTGGCGAGCTCAAGGTGTTGGCCACGTGGATCGGCGAAGGCGATTCGTTTACGGTCGCAGCAGGTGAACGCGTGGCCCAACTTCTCTTTGCACCCGTGCCGCTGGTCACCCTCGTCGAGACCACCATGGAAGGCCTCGACCAAACCGAACGCGGTTCGGGCGGGTTTGGCTCGTCAGGGCAGTTCTGAGGGCGTGATGGAATGTTGGATGTCCGCAACCTCGGTGAAGTGCCTTACGAGGATGCGCAGGCGCTGATGAAGGACCTCCAACAACAGCGCATTGAGGGGGCCATCCCCGACACCCTGCTTATTCTCTCGCATCCCGAGGTGGTGACCG
>JBMYQB010000060.1:0-8586 GCA_049600935.1 Candidatus Poseidonia sp. | reverse complement strand
CTGTTCGGCGTGTTGCAGAGAGACCACGATGCCCATTACGCAAGCCGAAGCAGCCCGGTTGGCCCGACGAACGGGCATGGCGCAAAGCGACTTTTCGATCCAAAACGACGGCGCCTTGACCCTCCTCAACAACGCCGAAACGCGTGCCTGTGTCTTTCTCCTAACCGATTCAGCCGATGTCAACGCTGAAGGGTTATGTTCGGTCTACGAAATTCGCCCCAAGGGCTGTCAAACGTACCCCTACGTCTTGAATCCGAAGGATGAGGCCGTGCTCGACGAGGGCTGTCCTCACCGAAGTCAATTCCCTCCACCACCCGAAGGCATGGACACTATTCTTCTCAACCTTGAGGAGCGCATCGTGCGTGAAGGATCAGCCGACTGAGGCTGCGATGCACCCGTTCAACGTGCACCGAAACCGGCTGCCATCCACAGCGTTCAACAACGGAAAGGGTCGCCGACCATTCGCCGTGCAGCATCGCAAAGGCGTGGTCCAATGAGAGCGCCTCCTGGGTGTGGTTTTCCAAGGGATGAATCGGCAGAATAAGCACAAAGCCTCCTTGCGGATGACTGACCTCTCGAGCGCTGTGCAGGCACCCTTCAAGCAGACGGTCAGCAGCCACGGTACCGTGTGAATTTCGCCCGTAGGGCGGGTCGAGCACGAAGCCGGCCACGTTGCCGTGCCAACCATCCGGCAGAACGTCCTGGAGGCGGGTTGCGTCACCTCGGACCACGCTGGCATGAGCGGGTGCCTCACCGCCATGTGCCCAAGCAAGATTGGCTTGAGCACCCTGAACCATTTCGGAATGAATGTCAATGCCGAGTGAAGGGCGGCCACTGAGGGAGGCTTCGATGAGAAAACCACCTGTTCCCGTCATGGGGTCAACCACGGGACCACGTCCAAGTGGACCAGCTGCGAGATTGACGGCAAGCCGAGCCAGCATCGGGTCGAGGCTGACGGGTTTGAAGAACGGACGTTCGCCCGCTCGACGCTCGCCGTTGGAAAAGGCCGCTTGCCCGTCGCCTTCCATCCAGCCGCAAGCCAATGACCCCGAGGAACCGTCCGAGATGAGCGCAAGCACGTGGTCCGGGAAATCAAGGTCAATCGTGCACCCGGCATCGTGAAGCAAACCCCCGAGACGCCCAGAGAGATTGGACAAGCTCCATCCGGGCAATTTGCTGCCCTGCTTCCAAGCCCGGACGGCAACCGAACCCGAGACGGGATGGTCGTGAAGGTAGGCTTGCATTTCGGTCAACCAATCTTCAATCGTGCGCTCTTCTGTGGAAGCAACATACCCATTGACGAGAAAACACTGCAGCCCACTGGCGACATCCAACGCCTCGCGACGTTCTTTTTGCTCGGCGCCCGAGATCCGAACCCATCGTTCTGATGTCTCACGCTCAAGGGTCGCATTCGGAAGCAGTGCCGCTAACTCAGCGAACGCAAGACCCGGGTGCCAACCGCGCAAGCACGCCAGCATACCCTCCATGCACCGCTCTCGGGTGCCGTTTGTTCATAATCGGTTCGGGCGTTAATCCCAATCCGTGTTGGACGTCCTCCGTACGGGCAGTGCTAGGAGACCTCAGTTTGATTTTCGAGCGGGAGGTTTCCAATTCCGATGTTCCTGGTAGGCCGCATCCGGTACACGCTGCGTTGTGTTGAATTGTTGGATTTGTTCCGCCAGCCATGTAAACCATTCAAGGCGCGTATCGCCGTACAAGCGCCGCTCATTCTCCACCCAAGGCAGCATTTTTTCATGCGAAAATTCGATGAGACCTCCATAAACATCGTACACGAGATGGAAGTCCAAGTCGCCGCGATGCACAAGCGCTCCAAGCGTTTCCCAGGTCGTCGCCAACGTGACAACATCCTTCCAACCTTCGCCGTGATGTTGTTTGTACTCTTCCGTCGTGGTGATGTCCGGCTGACTTGACATGGCGATGATGGCGGCGATGAAGTCTGGATTTTGCAGGTGCTGAGATAGAACGAGCGCACCTTGACTTTCTCGGCTCGCCTTCATCTCTTTGATTTGATACCAGGAGTATACGGCAGCACCGAGGATGGTGACCAATCCAAAAATCTCAGCATAGGCTGCCGCCGTTTCCACATCCATTGAAATTTGTAGACCAACGGGGGATTTTGTATTTCGGGTTCATTCACACTGACCGAGTTGATGGAATCCCAGGCGAACCGCTACATACGGTGACCTTCAGTTGAGGCCATGGGCTGCAACCTCAAAGACATCGCACCCGCCCAGCAGACCAGTCTGAAGGCCCTTTCAGGTAAACGCGTGGGGATTGACGCCTTTCTCACCGCCTTCCAGTTCCTTACAACCATGCGGGACCGCTCACCTCAAGGCGACGGCATGCCACTTCGCGACGCCAACGGCAACCCCGTATCTCACCTCATGGGCTTTCTTCATCGCACGGCGACCTTGTTGAGCATGGGCATCAAACCCGTCTACATCTTTGATGGGGAATCGCCCGAGCTCAAGGCCGAGGAGATGGCTGCTCGCCGAGCACGCCGAGAAGAGGCTGAAGCGGTCCACAAGGAAGCGTTGGCCGCAGGTGATTTTGCTCTGGCGCAGAAGATGGCGGCTCGTATCATGCACTATTCGCCGCAAATGGTGGAAGAGACACAACGCCTTCTCGACTTGATGGGCGTCCCGTGGGTGACCGCCGCCGCGGAAGGAGAAGCCCAAGCCGCCGTGATGGCCGCCAAAGGCCAACTTGACGTGGTTGCCACCCAAGACTGGGACGCCCTGCTCTACGGTTCACCCGTGCTCGTTCGCAACCTTATGGACGACGGCACCAAGCGCTACGGGCGCGTGGTTCACGCCCAGTCCATTGACCTCGGCGAGATGCTTCAGGGCAACGACTTGACGCGAGAGCAACTGGTGGACCTGGCCATCATGATCGGCACCGACTATCACCCAGGCATCAAGGGCATTGGACCCAAGACAGGTCTCAAACTCATCAAGAAACACGGTACGCTTGAAGCGGTGTGTGAAGAAAAAGAACGTGAGGTGCCCGAGCGTCTTGCAGAAATTCGAGAGATTTTCCTCAACCATCCCGCCGTCGATGTTGCCGACGAGGACCTCAATCAGGGCCAAGTCAACCGAGCAGGGCTCGTTCAATTCCTCCAGGAAGAACGCCAGTTCAGCCAGCGCCGCATGGACCAGGCCTTTGACAAACTCAAGGAGGGCGGCTACCTTCGTGAAGGCGGTCAAACTTCCCTGTTCTCGTTCGATGGTTGAATGAAGCGCAGCGGACTGGCCAAGGTCATCAGGCCTTCGTGTTTCACAAGGCCACCCCGCGCTTCGGTCTGCACGTCCGCCAACGCTTCGTTCACGGTGTTCACCGGTGCGTTTGGAATGCCGATAAGGAGGCTCTCGAGGGTGTTGCGGTCAATGCCCGCAACCGCTTGCTGAACGGTCGACTCAACTTCACTCCGCTCGGCGATACGGGCGCTGTTATCCTTCCAGTGGTCGGGTGCGTCCAGTTCCAGTGCCGCGACGAGTTTGTGCCACTGGTTCTCGGTGCCCACACCGATGGCGAACCAACCGTCTTTGGCCTCGAAGGCCTTGTAGGGCACGAGGTTAGGGTGAGCGCTGCCCATCCGTCCGGGCGTAATACCGGTCAGCGCGTTGTGCCCTTGGTTCACCAGCGCAGCCAGCGCTGTGTCCCACAGCGAGATGTCAATGCGAGCGCCCTCCCCCGTCTTCTCACGATGATAGAGGGCTGCCAAAATGGATGACACGGCGTTCATCCCAGTCATGACGTCGATCCACGCCACGCCGACCTTTGCCGGACCGCCGTCGGCGTCGCCGGTGATGGACATGATGCCACTGCGGGCTTGCATGGTCAAATCAAACGCTACTTCGTCGCGACGTGGCCCGTGTTGGCCATAGCCTGAGATGCTGCAAACGATGACGTTCTCGGGTATCTCGCCGGCGATTTGTTCAAACGTGCCGGGCTTGAAATTCTCAATGACGATGTCTACATCGGCGATGAGGGCGCGGATTCTGTCCTGTTCGGTTTTGATGTTGACCGTCTCGATGGTCTTGCCTCGGTTGCATGAAAGGAAGTACGACGCAACCTCCTCACCGTCGAAACCTGATTGAAACGGCGGGCCCCACGAACGGGTGTCATCACCCCACGGGGCTTCGAGCTTGAGCACTTCTGCTCCAAGGTCGCCCAGTGTTTGGGCGGCATGAGGGCCAGCGAGAATTCTGGAAAGGTCAAGCACACGAACGCCAGACAGCGGTTGCATAAGCAGGGCTTTTAGGCGAGTCAATTCAACCTATGCGTCCAAGAGGACGGATTGGGTTCTGTTGAACGAGACCTGAGATCAGGCGTTCTTGTCGGACTGGACCTGCTTGCGCACGTCTTGGGCGGCAGCCTTGGCTGCTTGCATGGCCTTTCGCACACGGGTGCCAGCGGCGCTGTTGCCTTTGTCGTGCTTTGCAGCATCGACAAGGGCGGCGGTCAAATCGTCAATCATCTTCTGTACCATAGCCTCAACGGACATATCCAGCGGCTCGGAAAGTCGGTTCTTATGGCTTGCTCAACAAATCCATGAGGAGAACGATGCACGGTGCCTTGAACGCTCGCCGGAAGATGTTCAGTCGCCAGAATCCTGCTTGGCCTTGGCGAGGGATTGAAAACCCTCACCATTGACCCCTCACCAACAGGGGGCACATCATGGGGTTCGCTCGACGGTCGACTCAACCCGACCCGGACCCCGTCACGACCCAAGAATGGAGGGACTCCATCCAAGCGGTCGCCCAACAATGGGGCGAGGGTGAAGCACGCCGTTTGCTTCACGCCACCGTAGAATCGGCCAAAGATGCCGGTGTGGACATTGAGGTGGTCGAAACGCCCTACCTCAACACCATTCACCCCGACGATCAGGGCGCATACCCTGGTGATTTGGCGATGGAAGAACGCCTTCACGGCATCATCCGTTGGAATGCGATGATGATGGTCACGCGGGCGAACAAGTACTTCGAAGGCATTGGCGGTCACATCTCCACGTATGCCTCGGCTTCCCACGCCTGGGAAATGGGCTTCAATCACTTCTTTCGCGGGAAGGACGGGGAAGGCTCTGGCGACCACCTCTACTGGCAAGGCCACGCCTCCCCGGGCATTTACGCTCGAGCGTGGCTCGAAGGCCGTTTGACCCACGAGCACGTTGAGAAATTCCGCCAAGAAGTTGGTGGCCAAGGCCTTTCCAGCTATCCTCACCCTCGTTTGATGCCCGAATTCTGGGAGTTCCCCACCGTGAGCATGGGCCTTGGCGCCATGACCGCCATCCACCAAGCTCGTTTCAACCGGTATTTGGAGGACCGCGGCTTGACCACCACGGGAGGCTCAAGGGTCTGGTACACCATGGGCGACGGTGAATCCGACGAACCCGAATCCTTGTCGCAACTTTCGCTTGCTGGACGTGAAGGCTTGGACAACATCGTGATGACGATGAACTGCAACCTCCAACGTCTTGACGGCCCTGTCCGCGGGAATTCCAAAATCGTCCAAGAATTAGAAGGACGCTATCGAGGCGCTGGCTGGAACGTCATCAAGGTCCTCTGGGGCAGTTCGTGGGACGACTTGTTTGCTCGCGATACCCAGGGTCTTCTGGCGCAACGGCTCAACGGCATGGTCGACGGCGATGAACAACGCATCATGACTGCCGACGGCGCCACCATCCGCAAGGAATTGTTCAACTCTGAGGGTCTCACTGCCCTCGTTTCACATCTTTCCGACGCCGAGCTTGAAGCGCTTTGTGCCGATGTCGGCGGCCACGATTTCACCAAACTCCACGCCGCCTATGCTCAAGCCACCGCCCACAAAGGCGAACCAACGGTGGTGCTCATTCGCACCATCAAAGGGTACGGCCTCGGTCCTGCGTTTGCCGGACGCAACACGACGCACCAGAAGAAGAAGGCCGACATGGAAACGATGCAGTACATGCGCACCGACCTCGGCCTTTCGTTCACGGACAAGGACCTCGAATCCTACCCCTACGTGATGCCCGAGGACGTTCCTGAACTGGTTGCCTATGCCAGCGAACGGCGTACTGCTTTGGGTGGCTTTTTGCCCAAGCGCGTGGTGCCATCGGAAGCCATTGCGCTGCCCGAAGCCAAGGCCTACGCCGAGTTTGACGAAGGCACAAAGGGCACCATGGAAGTCTCCACCACGATGGCGTTTGTCCGAGTGTTGCGCTCCCTGATGAAAGACAAAACGTTCGGTCAGCGCGTGGTGCCCATCATTCCTGATGAAGCGCGCACCTTTGGTATGGACCCGCTGTTCGCTGAGTTCGGCATTTACCACCCTGAAGGTCAATTGTACAAACCCGTCGACCACAACGTGCTGATGAAGTACAAAGAATCCGAGAAAGGTCAACTGTTCGAGGAAGGCATCAACGAAGCAGGCGCAACGTCGACCTTCATCGCCTCCGCCACCTCGTATTCCACCCACCTCTATCCAACGGTGCCCTTCTACACCTTCTACTCCATGTTCGGCTTCCAGCGCGTGGCCGACCTCATTTGGTCGGCTGCCGACCAGCGAGCCCGAGGCTTCCTGATGGGTGCCACCTCAGGACGCACCACCCTCAACGGGGAAGGTCTCCAGCACCAAGACGGGCATTCCCTCCTCATGGCCCACACCAACCCGGCAGTTCGAGCATGGGACCCTGCCTTCGCCTACGAATTGGCCACCATCATTCGCCACGGCATCGAGGAGATGTACGTCGACGAGAAGGACGTGCTCCACTACATCGCCATTTACAACGAAAACTACCCCATGCCGCCCAAGCCAAAGGGCGTTGACGAGGGCATCATCAAGGGCATGTACTTGCTTCGCGGTGCACCGAAAGGTGACGGGCCCGTGGTCCGCCTCATCGGTTCGGGCCCCATCATGGTCCAAGTGCTGGATGCCGTTGAGAAACTCGAGACCTACGGCGTGCGCTGCGAAATCTATTCTGCGACATCCTACGGTGAACTCCGCCGAGAAGGCCTGGATTGCGACCGGTACAACCGACTCCACCCCGCCGATGACCTCAAGAAACCGTGGATTGAGACCCTGCTGAGCGAGGCCTTGCCCACCGTCGCCGTCTCCGACAACATGGCGGCCGTGCCCGACATGATCCGTCAGTGGGTCAGCGGTCCCTACACCGTCCTCGGCACTGACGGCTTCGGACGGTCCGATACCCGAGAGGCTCTTCGACGCTTCTTCGAAATCGACGGCGCTGCCATTGCACTGGCCGCCCTGTCTTCGCTGGTCCGTGAGGGCCAACTCGACGCCAAGGTCTACGCCAAGGCGGAGAAGAACTTCGCCGTCTCCACCGAACGAGACGACATCGCTTCGCTTTGAACCGGTCAGTCGATGTGAACACCCTCTTCGCGCAGCATGGCCCGTTTCTTTTCCGAGCCGCCCTCCGCACTGTAGCCCCCGATAAATCCGTCCGAGCGAATCACGCGATGGCAAGGGACCTCGGGTGCATACGGGTTCTTTCCGCAGGCGTTGGCCACGGCTCGCGCCGAGGACGGGTGGCCGATTTGGACGGCGATGTCCGTGTAGGTTCGAACCTCGCCGCGCGGGATGGTTCGGAGGGCCGCCCACACCTTTTGCTGGAACGGTGTACCCTGAGCCATGGGAATCCTATAATTCACTCCTTTTTCACGCCTTGTGCGCATGAATGGAAACCCCGCCGGCTTGATACCCAACTACAAAGGGAAGACCCGTCAAGGGGCCCACCATGTGGGAACGCCTGCTGGTGGCCGCTTTGGTGGCGTTCGTCGTGTTCAAGGTGACCTTGATCACGTACCGGCGTCGCAAATACCCTGAGCCGCACGAGGATTGGACAAACGTCAACCTCGACGATCTGCACTTCACCGAAGGCTTCCACTGGGGCACGGCCACGGCGGCGCATCAGGTCGAGGGGCATCAAGCGAACAACTGGACGGTTCACGAGGTTGCCAAGGGGCTCGAGGCGAGTGGAGCGGCGTGCGACCACTGGAACCGGTGGAAGGACGATTTCCAACTGCTGTCCGACCTCGGCATGACCTCGTATCGGTTCTCCGTCGAATGGAGTCGCTTGGAGCCCACCGAAGGCGCATGGGACGAAGCCGCCTTGGCCGTTTATGCCGAGATGGTGGACGACCTCTTGGGGCGCGGCATTCGGCCCGTCGTGACCCTGCACCACTTCACCCACCCCGACTGGTGGGAAGCCAAAGGCGGGTTTGCAGACCGAGCCAACATCCCAGCCTTTGCTGCCTATTGCGAGCGAGTGGTGGATGCCCTGGCCGACCGGGTCAAGACGTGGGTGACCGTCAACGAACCCACGGTCTTCTCCACCATGGGCTACACCCTCGGGATGTTTCCTCCCGGGCGCCGTTCCATTCCGACGACGCTGCGGGTGATGCGGAACCTGCTGTTCGCTCACGGAACCGTCTACCAGACCCTCAAGCCCAAGCACCCTGAACTCCAATTTGGCGTGGCCAAGAACGTCACGCTCTTCGACCCCAAGAACCGCTGGAGCCCCATCGATTGGCCGCTGGCCCGTCTCCTCGAGTGGGTGTGGAACGG
>JBMYQB010000059.1:0-8602 GCA_049600935.1 Candidatus Poseidonia sp. | reverse complement strand
CAACATCCATGGTCCAAACACATTTGTTGGTACTTACACGACGACCCATTTGACATGATGTTCCCGTCAGTATCTCGTTCGGCTGCCATGGCTTGCTATGAAGCGATGAAAAACGTTCAGCGATGGCGGCCTTGGACTGACGAAGATGGCGAGGAAAACAGCCCTTCTTCCCATGATGCATGAAGGTTCAACAGAAACCATGCATTAAGTATGAAGAGATGAAACTCGATAGCATGATTGACGAGTTTGCTCTTCCCGACGAAGACCACGACGACATCGATATCTACGATGCGCTCGGACTCAACACACCTGTCTCAAACGACCAAGCCTCTGTCGAGAACGCCTACGATCCGCTCGCTGCCTTCATGGACGACGACGAAGATGAGATGGAAATGGAACAGCCTGTCTTCGCTCCTGCACCGACCGTTTCAACGGAGACGATTGAGGCTTTATTGGCTACTCTTGCTCGAGACTTACTGGACCATGAGCGCCTCTCAGCATCGCTTTCCGGTGGACGAGTGGACATGACCAGCCTCAAGGTTGAGCGAGATCGAGACGCCTACCACCTGTCACTCATCGTCGACATGGGCGGAGAACAAATCAAGCCCTTCGCCACGGTCTTGGCGGTCGAGGACGCATGGAAACCCATGGATGCTCCCCGTGGGCTTCACGCTCGATGGAAGCCGGTGTACGATTCCCTGTGCAAAGCATTGACCGATGCCCTTTCTCAGCAGGGCCGGCCTTCAAGCCTCTGAGGGTTCGTGGACGACCACACTGAAATCGATGGGGATGTCGGGGTTCAACGAACTCGATACGCTGCAGTATTTCTCAAGCGTCTTGTCAACCACTCGCTCAAGCAGCTTCACCGGCACATCGCCCACGACATGGAACACCATGGTGATGGAAAGAAAACGACGGGGAGCTTCAGTAGCACGAGTGGAATCGAGTTCAACCCACACCTTGGTGAACGGGCGGTCTTTCAAGCCGATGACAACATCTGCAAGTGCACACGCACCGACCATTTGCAACGCCACCTGCATGGGCGAAGGGCCGTTGTTCCAATCGTACTCCAGTTCTTGGCCGGAGGCTGTTGTACCCACCGCTGAACTGCCGCCTGTCCATTCCACGCGCCCTTGCATGCACAGGGCAGGGGCGGTTCATTCTTGAAGGAGAGGTTGGTGGGCAATGGTGAGAGACATGACAGGTACACCGGTAACCATGGAAAACGGCCAACTCAAGGTCCCAAGCGACCCCGTGATTCACTACATTGAGGGCGACGGCATCGGCGTCGACATCACCCCCGTCATGATTCGCGTGGTCAACGCCGCCGTGGAGAAAGCCTACGACGGCGAGAAAGGCATCGTCTGGTCTGAAGTGCTCGCTGGCGAGAAGGCCTTCAACGCCACCGGTGAATGGTTGCCTCAAGCAACTCTTGACGCCATGAAGTCCGGTTTGGTCTCCATCAAGGGCCCGCTCACCACACCCGTGGGTGGCGGTATCCGTTCCCTTAACGTCGCACTGCGACAAAAGCTCGACCTCTACGCTTGCGTCCGACCTGTCCGATGGTACGACGGCACGCCATCACCGGTTCGAGCCCCGCAGGACGTCGACATGATCATCTTCCGAGAGAACAGCGAGGACGTTTATGCTGGCATTGAATGGGAAGCGGAAAGCGATGAAGTGAAGCGTGTTATTGACTTCCTCCAAAACGAGATGGGCGTTGACAAGATTCGATTCCCCAACACTTCAGGAATTGGCATCAAGCCCGTCTCAAAGGAAGGGACGGCTCGTATCGTCCGTGCGGCCATTCAGTACGCCATTGACAACGACCAGCCAAGCGTCACCCTGGTGCACAAGGGCAACATCATGAAGTTCACCGAAGGCGGCTTCCGAGACTGGGGCTACACCCTCGCTCAGGAAGAATTCGGTGCGAAGGAACTTGACGGTGGTCCGTGGTGCACACTCACCAATCCGAACACCGGAAACGAGATCGTCATCAAGGACGTCATCGCCGACGCCATGCTTCAGCAAATCATCACTCGGCCCGCCGAATACAGCGTGCTGACCACGATGAACCTCAACGGCGACTACATCTCCGACGCCCTGGCCGCACAGGTCGGCGGCATTGGCATCGCCCCGGGCGCCAACATCAACTACGATACGGGCATTTCCATCTTCGAAGCAACCCACGGTACCGCACCAAAGTACGCTGGCCAAGACAAGGTCAACCCCGGCTCTCTCATCCTCTCCGCCGAGATGATGCTGCGCCACATGGGTTGGCGAGAAGCCGCTGACCTCATCGTCAAGGGCATGGAAGGTGCCATCTCCAATAAGACGGTCACCTACGACTTCGAGCGGTTGATGGACGACGCCACGCTGCTTTCTTGCAGCGCCTTCGGCGAGGCCATGATTCAACACATGTGAGCCGAGCGATGAACGGGTCGCTTGCCTGAACAGATAGGTGGCAATACTCAGTTGGCCTGTGCTTTCAGCCAGGGCTTGAGCGAACGGTGATTTTTGGCCACGCTGAAGCCGAAGCGTTCCTCGATGGCTCGGTCGACCAACGTGAAATCGCCGTCCATGGTCGCCACCAAAACCGCACCGATGTCGGGTAACGGCAAGGAGGCAAGATGGGTGGCCAACCGGTAGATGTCGAGGTCGGTGGATTCAGGGTAAATCTCTCGTCCATCCAGCGTGGTTCGGTAGGTGACGCCTCGGTAGGACTTGAGTTCGGTGAGTTCCTCAAACACATCGTTGTGGCGAACCAAAAAGGCGTTGAGGTCGTCAGAATCTTGCGGCACCTCAGCCAGCATCTCTGAGCTTGGCGACCAGGTGTTGTATTCGGACAGGACCTGGTCAACCAGACCCATCATCACCTTCTCGCTCAATGTTTCTTCGAGGGTGGAGGTGTTGACCATGGCGCCTTTGAATCGGTGGAGCAGGCGACCGTCTTTTCCAAACTGCCGGAGTTCCTTTCGAACATCTTCTGGAATCATCATGACCAAACGCTTGGCTTGAGCGTGATGAAGGAGAATTCGATGGAATTGATTTGAGCCGATGATGTTGACGTTGGTATCAAACACCAAATCCATCTTTTGATACATTTTTTCCACAAGCGCATCCACAAGCACATTGGTATCAATAATGACAAGCGGAGTCAGGGAGAGATTGTGGAGGAAACGGCGTTTCGAGGTAGGGATTTCATCCTTGTACTGTGAGAACAAGGCTTGTTCAACACCGGCAAGTCGGTTTCGGGCTGTGATGGTGAATTTCGATGAATTTTGAGCTCGCTCCAAGTACATCAAGCCCTCAAAGGCACCTTCTTCGGCGGCGTTCTTCGCAATCTCGTAAATCTCTTCCATGGACGGTGAGGAACTTTGCATGGCTTGTCGGAACTGATGCTCGTACTGTGTGCGAGAACGTCGAAGGTCTCGGCTAATGTGCGTTGAAGCGGCCGTGACACGACCAAGGAACGGTTCGGGTGGAAGGAGGTGAGCCTGCTCAAACGGATAATTTCGAAGCAAATCGAGTTCTTCTTCGTTGTAGGAGGTTCGTGTCTTTTCCACCATGTTGCCCTCGACGTCCTCTTCGAATACTTTCGTTCGCTGCTGAACGTGTTGACGGACCATGCGAGCCGCTGCGCTCGTATCGCTACCTGCAGCATGACACACGCGAAGATAGAGTTTGAACCGCTCGGTGATGGCTGTTTTGAGGGAGGGGACGCGGTCCAGGAGGTCCACCGCTTCAGCCCACGATGTGGCGTGGGCGTAGTGGATGAGCGACTTTCGATAGAGCATCAACGGAAGCGACAAGACGAAGTCGTTGTCGTCGCTATCTGACGCCCATTCCGCAGAGGTATTTCCTGATTTGCGCAATTTGGTGAAGAGTTCTGCAGCCCGGGAATATTCCCGTGCCGAGTTGAGTTCGTCTCCGTTTGAGGCGAAGAGCGCTGCACGAGCAAGCGGTGCCCAAGGCGACAACGGGTCGTTCTTTTGATACCAAGAAACGAGATTTGGCAACCCCAAGTCGTGCTCGACCGTGAGCACCGAGAAGGAATTCACCAGACGAAGAGGCAGCACCGGGTCAAGGAGCAATTGGTCCAGTTCCTCAGTGTCGCCCGATTTGGCCATACCGATGTTGAAATCACGTAAATGACGGTTCATGGTCAGCGTCAAGAGCATCACGTCGAACAGTCTGCGCTCGATGGCTGAAAGGTCGAGTCCGTCCAAACTGGCACCCATGTTTCGGATGTGCGTGGCGCTGACGACGCCGTCACCCGTGAAGGCTCGACTGATCGGGGAGAAGGCCTTCACGGCCTTTGCATTGAGCACCTTCACCACCTCGGGCGTTTCTTTGTAGATGCCTTCCATGAGCAAGAGAAGATGTTCGGCTAAGGGACTGAGGACTTCGGGAACATCTGCACCGTGAATGGCTTGCATGGCTTGGTTTCGACACGCATCAATCTGCGTACGCAAATTCGCATCAATGTTGGCGGGAGCGAGATGGCTCACGAGCAAGGACATGTAGGGATAGGATAGACTGAGCATGCTGTCGCTGGCGAAAACACGAGCCAGACGAATCATGTCGAGTTCACTGAGAAGAAGCGTCATCGCAAGTCCACGGCTTTCGTCCCACATGGCACCTTGGTCGTCGCACAATCGCTGTGCTGCTTTGATTCGGAGGGCGGGTTCAAGCGCCGTTTCATGAAGCACGTGGTAGAGCGCTTGGTCGTCCACATCGTCCATGAACCGCATCAGCCAGTCGTTCGCACGCTCGTTGTCGAGCGAGACCACCAGCGGGAGGAGTTCGGTGACATCCGAGGAGGCATCAAGACGACGTTGGTTGAGGACTTCCACGGCCTCGTCTTTCTCACCCTCCCGCAACAAGGCGTTCAATCGCCACCACGTCAAGCGATCGCGACCTTCGTGGATGCCTGCCTCTTCCAGCAGGTTCAGGCCCGCTTCCAATTGAGCGGCCGTACAGGATTCAGCGTCGGCAGGAGCGTGTTGCCAGGCGAGTGTGCGCCGTGCCTGAGAAAGTGAATCATCCCTGTCAAGGTCAAGCAAAGCAGACCAATCCTTGACCTTGCCAAGAACGAGATGTTCGAAGTCTTCGAGGGCGTTGGCCAGGTCGCTATCGGCGTTCTGGCAGGCTTTTCGTGCTGCTTTTGGTACCTCTTTTCCAGCATGGAGCGCCAACAGAACGGTGATGAACGCCATGGCGTCCTTGAGGTTGTTCAAGGGCGCATCCAAGTCCAGTGGACGTCCACCTGAAATCTGATTGGTGGCTTTTTGCAGGGCGACCTTGATGTCAGGGTCGTTGACGCCAGCGCTTGCGAGTTTGAGCACCGTGACGACGGCGTCCTTGTCCCTCGGGTCAATCCAAAAGAAATCGGTACCCATGGTCGTGGTTTCTTTGGCCTTGGTGACCTTGGCCTTTGGGAAGGCGAGGAATTGGCCCAGAAGCGGTGTCTTTTCTCCGATGGTGTGCCATACGGGATGAACGCCCTCGACCATGCAGGTTTGGCGAAGGAGGTTCTCATGGGCGTTCCATGCTTCATCCCAGTTATCTTCGTCAAGTTGCTTGTGAACAAGCAACGTCGCCAGCTGATAGGCGGTGGTGTACGGGGATGAATCGATGATCTCCTGCGGTTTGTGGAGCCACGACATGTGTGCTGGGCCCGTTTGCCGCCCCGTTCTTCGCATTCTGCCTCGGGGTCGGTTCATGGACGGTCGCCGAGCGGTTGCATCGTCATCGTCATCCGAAGCCGGAGGTTCCTGTTCGTGTGCAGCGATGACAAGGTGCGCTCGAAGCGGTTTATCGAGCATTTTCCAAGCGGATTCTCGGTTCATGATGGACACGCGTACAGCACCCGACTTGGGTTTCGAAAACGCTGCCTTCAAGCAGGTTTCCATGTACGCCTCGTCCAACCTTTCATCCCCTCATTTTCCCCCACGACGGGAGCCCTTTCAATCCACCGATGGGGATGCATTGGCCAAAAGGGGGCGTTCAAGCATACTTCCATGAACCAACGACCACTCGGCGGTGCTGAGTCTGCATGGAAGTTGTGCCCACCGTTGTGTTGCTCTTGCACCCCCTTTTCGCCAGCGCGCTGGTGATGTGGATGTGGTGGCAATACGGTTGGCGAAAGAAAGCCTACGAACTCAAAGGCGAAGAGCGCACACATCATTTGGCACGGCATGAACGCAACGGTGAACGCCTGCTTTGGGCCACCGGCCTGGTCATTCTCGTGGCCTTTTTCGCCCGAGGGTTCTCAGGTTGGTACGCTGGCGAGGGCGTCCTTTCTTCGATGGTTCCTCAATCGCTTCACGGCTTCATGGGACCTGTCGGCTTTGGCTTGATGGTGTTCATGACGCGCCTTGGCAAGCAGGCCAGAACACAGCGACAGGCAGGAGAATCCTTCGCTGTGTCGAAGCTCAAGCACGGACGGGCCGCTGACCTGATCATCTACCTGGTGTTCATTCACGCCTTCTTGGGCTTCATCTACACCTTCGATGTGCTTGGTTGAGCCAGCCCTTCGGCCAGCCCAACACCGCACGCCGTCAGGCACCTTGCGGTGCTCAGAAGATGGTGCCGAACAACCAGCCGAAGGTCGATTGGTCGCCTGGGCCAAGGTAGAACATCAACATGAACACGGCGATACCGTACATGATGGGGCCTGGCTCGTCGGCCTTGCCCATGCCCAGCTTGATGGCCACGTAGGAGATGACACCCCATGCGATACCGTCAGCGATGGAGTAGGTGAACGGCATCAAGACCATGGTCAAGAAGGCAGGCAGCACCATTTCCTTGTCGTCCCAGTCAATTTCCGTGGCTTGCTTCATCATGGTGGCACCGACGATGACCAAGGCACAAGCAGCGGCGAAGGTCGGAATGGCTTGGAAGATACCGGAGAGGAAGAGGCCAGAAAGCATCAACACACCGACGACAACGGCCGTCAGACCGGTCTTACCGCCTTCTTCAACACCTGCAGCGGATTCGATGTAGGTGGTGGTGGTGCTCGTACCGGTGATGGCACCGACGATGGTGGCGGCTGCATCGGACATGAAGGCCTCGTCGGAGTTCTGGAGTTCGTCGTCCTCGTTGACGTAGCCGGCTTGGCGACCCACGGAGTAGAGGGTTCCGGCGGTGTCAAAGATATCCACGAAGAGGAAGGCAATCATGACCAGCATGAAATCGGCCAGGTTATCGGTGATGTCCCCAAAGGCACCAAAGGCGGCGCCAAGGGTTTCCTCAGGCATACCAACGAAACCAAAGATTTCTGAGGGCCAATCGGCTTCGGCGGCGGCCCAACCGGCACCGCCTGCGGCAAAGTCGTTGTAAGGGTCGTAAGCACCAACAAGCCAACCGAAGACGGAGGCACCAAGGATGCCGTAGATGATGGCGCCCTTGATGCCACGAGCCATCATGACAGCGATGGCCAGAAGGGCCACCATGGAGATGACAGCCCCGTGCTGGTAGAGGGCATAGTCGCCAGAACCGAAGGCTTCGGTGGTGGCGAGGTTGACGAGCGTGGCGCCGTCGTCCTGAATCCAGCCCATTTCTCGAAGACCGATGATGGCGAGGAACATACCGATACCGGCGCCCGTTGCAATCTTCAGGTCCTTGGGAATGGCGTTGATCATCTTGGTTCGCCAGCCGACTTGAGGCAGCGAAATGATGACGAAGATGATACCTTCAACCAATACAGCGGCGAGGGCGATTTCCCACGGAATGCCCATGCCGAGCACGACGGCGAAGGTGAAGTAGGCGTTGAGCCCCATCCCCGGTGCCAAGGCGAAGGGGAGGTTGGCCCACAAGCCCATAACCACACAGCCAACGAAGGCAGCGATGGCGGTGGCGAAAAGGGCGTCGTCGTACGGAATCCCGGTTGCACCAAAGTTGTGCAGCATCGACGGGTTCACAATCAGGATGTACGCCATCGTCAAGAATGTCGTCAACCCGGCTCTCAGTTCACCGTTTAAGGTGGCATCTCGTTCTTCAAATTTGAAGTAATTCGCTATATTTTGCTCAAATCCCATGTTCATTTCTCCTATAGGGTTAGTAACCTCTTCTCATGGAGGGGTTAATATAATTCGGGTGCCAAAAGTGGGAAATTATGGCGGAAAGAGGACTTTTTCACGCCGTCAATCATCGTAATGAACGAGCGCCTTGACAGGGACATCCACGGCTGCTCGACCGTTGAGGAACGTCAACTCGACCACCAGCCCGCACCCAACAACCTCCGCACCGGCTTCTTGACACAGCCTCACGGAGGCGGCAAGCGTACCCCCCGTTGCAAGTAAATCGTCCAGGAGAACAACCCGCTGGCCCGGTGCCAACGCGTCGGCTTGAATCTCAATGGTGTCGGTACCGTATTCCAACTCGTAGGTTAGCGAACGGATTGGGCCGGGTAATTTCCCCGACTTCCGAATCATCATCATCGGCAAGCCCATGCGCTGCGCCAGGGGCACGGCGAACAGAAATCCTCGGCTTTCGATTCCGGCGATGACGTCGGGTTTCCATTCCCGCAACACCGTTTCAAGCTGGTCCAAGCAATGTTCCATGGCTTCGGGATGTCGCAGCAAGGTGGCGATATCGT
>JBMYQB010000058.1:0-8797 GCA_049600935.1 Candidatus Poseidonia sp. | reverse complement strand
GGGTCGTTGGCAAACCACGATTCGATCATGTTAGCATGAAACGGCCCGGAGCGGGTGCGAGCACCGAGGGGAATTCGGACGGTCATGGGACAGTCGGCACCCCAACGCCAGCGAAGCATGGCTGCGTTGTTGACAAGCGCATTGAAGCCGAGTGCCGCGAATCCACCAAATTGAATCTCGACCATCGGTTTCATGCCAGAGAGGGCAGCACCAACGCCGGTGTGGACGATAACCGCCTCACACAGCGGCATGTCGATGAGTTTGTCCGTATGGCCTGCATTTTTGAGGGCCATGTTCATCCCGAACGCCCCTGCGACCTCCATGTCTTCTCCGATGAAAACACAGTCATCGCCGTGCATCGTCGCCACGTCTGCCATGGCTTGTTGAATGGCCCTTGCATAGGTCCAACCGCCTTTTTCGGCGTAAGCCCAAGCACGCTCACCCACCTCCAATGGAGCGGGGACGGATTCCGGGCGAGAATGTCCACTGTAGCGCTGAAGATGGTCTTCGTGAGTATCAGCGTCGTGAAGGGTGGTCACACCTTTGGTGACGGTTTCAGGCTCTGGCCAGTCCATCTCAAGAAGAGCTTCTCTTGCCGATTCAACCGCTGCTTCCTCTTCAGCCTCCATCGTTTCAAGGCGCTCTTCGTCAATGCCCATGCCGAGCAAGAGGGAACGGTGAGTAGGAATCGGGTCTTTTGCTTCCCAATAGGTCAGCAATTCACGGTCGACATAACCGGGAGGCGTACCGCTGGGATTGCCAAGGTAAAGGTCGTCATGATGATGAGCGTGCCCGCAACCTCGCATGGTCTCCACGTGAATCAGCGTGGGCCCGCATCCCGCCATCGCGTATTCACGAGCAACGGCCGTGGAAGCATGCCATGCAGCGGGGTCGGATCCGTCAATGGTCCATGCAGGGAACCCCATAGCGGTTGCTTTGTCGGCCCAGACTTCGACACCTGATTGTTTGGCGGGCGGCGTATCGAGTGCGATTTGGTTATTTTGAAGAATGTAGGTGATGGGCAAACCACGCGCCCCGGCAAAATTCATCGCTTCCCAAAACTCACCTGAGGATGATGCACCTTCGCCGATGCACGCCACGTGAAACCGGTCAAGGGATTGCCGCCACGCTGCAAACGCAAGACCGGTCATGGTCGCACTGGCGATGGGAAGCGGGGCCGTTGGAGGCAGTACGCCTACATGCCAAGCACCAACGTGAAGGTCTCGGCCGCCAGCGTCACTCCAGCCGCCGTTCTGGTTTGACCCGACCTTCCCAAGGTTGGCAGCCATCACGTCGAGCGGTGTATCGCCCATCGCCAAACCAAGGCCGATGTCGCGAATCATCGGTGCGACCAAGTCGCCGTCGTAGCCGTCCCCGGGGCGAGCATCACGAGGAGCATCCGGTTGTCGCTCGAGCGCAGTGGCCACAGCAACGACACCTTCCTGCCAGGTTGAACGGAAACCCTTGCCACCAAACTTACTGCCGTCGGGCGTTTCCACTCCTTCCGTGAAGATGTCCTTGAGGGCGGCATCGAGATAGCGCGTTCGGGTCATCATCCGTTGCCATTCCAGGCGCTGTTCCACGGTGACGGCCATGTAGTAGGCGAGGCGCCTCAGCATCAGCCTCATGTCGACCAAGAAGTGTGCACGACGGCGTTCCAGCACCAACTCCATGCTTCGACGTGGAATGACTTCGCTTTCGAGTTCGTCGCCGAGGGTGCTCTGCATTTGTTTCTTCAAGCCACGCTCGAGGGCATCGACAAATCGCTCGGAGTAGGTGTTCCATGACGGACCCTCAAAGGTCTCGGGTTCGCCATCGACCATGTGGTCCCAGACGTTGGCTACGAGGAAAAGGTGCGCGTCGTGGCGTTGCGCGACATAGGCGAGCACTTCGGAGCGGGCTGCGCCTTTTGGCAAAGGTTGCACAAATTCGAGAGGGCCCTCTGGCCGCCATTCGTGGCCGAAGATTTCTGGAAGGTCACCTTGCGACACGGTCTGTCCCCACCCCTCGCAAGGGATGATGGGTTTCAATCCTCTTCTCAATCTCCTTTCCCGATGACATCGCTCTCGATGGTTGCTGCTTTCCGTTTTTGGATTTCAGCGTCGTAGCACTCGTGGAGAAGATGGCGATTGGTCAAGGTCAACACCAAGGCGCCGAAAGCGGGGATGGCCAAGCCTCCGAGGGCCACTGGCCATGACTGAAACGCATCAAACACCGGGCCAACAAGAAGCGGGCCGACAATGGTTCCTGCCGCCCACGCAGCGCCAAAGACCCCGAACGCCAGTCCTGGGTTTCCTTCTCCAAGCGCGCGGTTGGTGGCCGTATCGATCATCGGCAGCATCGGTATTTGAGCAGCGGCGATGAAGAATTGGAATGTTCCGAGCAATCCGATCATCGCAAACACAGCAAGATTTCCCGTCAACACGTAGCCAACAAGGCCTACACCGAGCAAGGAGAGCACCACAAAACACCAACCAATGAGCATGTAACGTGTGGGACCGTGACGGTCAACCCAGCGCCCCCACACCACCGAGCCGAGGCCCTGCATCAATACCATCACGAGCAACACGCCGCCGATGGCCGCTGAGGAAAGGCCGAGTGAATCATCCAAGAAGAGCGGCACGCCGGCTTCAAGCGCTCCGGTCGCTACGGTGGTGATGGCGAGAAGGACACCAACGCGAAACAGAATCCGGTCGGAAAAAAACACCCGCAGGGAGACCGAAGGCGTAGCATGCTCTCGAGGCCCACCGACCACCGAGGACGAGAACCACATCAGGGGAATCACAGAAGCGGTCATGACCGCCAGTACGAAGAATGCAGAAGCCTCGCCCCACGTGAACAAGACACCTCCAAGCACCGGCCCAAAGAGTCCACCAATCGCCGCCATGCCGAGCAGTTTTCCCGCTTGTTCACCAAAGCGCACTGGCCACAATTGCGAGGCCGCCGCAAGGCCGGCCGTCATGATGGTCGCACCCGAAGCACCGTGAACCATTCGAGCGAAGGCAAGCAAGAGGAAAGGACGGCCCACCCATTCGTTGGTCGCGACGATATACAACCCGCTGGAGAAGGTGAGCAAAACCAAACTCACGAGGACGGTAGGGCCAGCGCCAAAACGGTCGGTGATACGACCGGTCAAGGGGCCAAAGAGCAACAGGGGGACAGCCCAAAGCGAAACCAAGAGTGTGGCCTGGGTAGCATTGAGGCCAAACTGTGTTTGCCATGAAGGAAGAATGGGCACGATGAAGGCATAGCCGAGAAAGTTGACAAAAAAGGCCAGAAGAAGGGCGAGGAAGGCGCGCTTGAGTTGGCGCTCATCAGCAGGAGAGTTCACTCCTCCTCCTCCTGCACGGGCAACGCATCGAGCATGTCGGCCGCCATGGTACTCGCATCCTCAACCTGCGTGAGCAACGTCAAATCGGAAAGAGCCCCTGGGCGTTTGAGCGCCTCCATCAACTCCTGAAGTACTTGAGCCGTCAAACGGGTGAGTGCCAGCGTTTCGGGGTCAATGGGAACCTGGTCAGAAGTTTCCAGCAGCGAAACAAATTCAGGTTCTTCCGAAAGGATGCCCTCCATGTCCGCTTCCACCTGACGGGCAATGTCCTGGGCTTGTCGTTCAAGAATGTCCTCCATTGAGGAATTCCCTCCTGATTTGAGCGGACTTGCAGCGGCCCCTTCGCCCAACGTCGCACCCTTGTTGAGATCCTTGAAGGACGGTGCCGCTGGCGTGGCTTGGGCTGTCGGAGGTGCATCTTGAACCGCCTCGGCCTCAACGGTTGGCGGTGCGACGGCACCTTCGGAACCGACCAAGCGATTCAAGGCCAAACGAACCATTGTGGTCATGGCGTCAGCCGAGAGAGCCCCTTCCTCCTCATCGGCATCTTCGCCCATCTCATCGCGAATGGATGCGACGAAATCCTCGTCGATGTTTCCGGCTTCGACCAGTCGACGGAGCATGGGCAGCGCCCATTGGCTATCGTTCATGGTCATCCCAACATCGAATCGTTGGCCGCCAAACCCACCGCCTCCGGCGGGCGCAGATACATCGGCGGGCGGTGGAACGAATTGCTTGGAGGCGTGTCGCCCAATCTGTCCGATGAGTTGGTTCATGTCCACCGGCTTTCCAATCACCTCGGCAACACCGGCCATGGCAGCAGAAGAGAGAAAATCCGGAGCGGTGGTTCTTGAGAGAATCACGGTACGGGTGGCGTTGCGGAATTTGGGTTGACCTGCAAGATTTTGACAAACATCGAGCACACTTCCTTGACCCCATTCACCCTCGAGGAGCAACACGTCTGGAAGGACGGCGGCAGCGGTTGCTTCGGCCTGAGAGAGCGTTCCTAAACGAGTTACATCGTAGCCCTCTCGCTCAAAGGTGTTGGCGAGCAGGTTTCGACGGCCTTCGTTTTCGTCGGCGATGATAATGCTGGCCGTCTTCATCCCCTCCGTGCTTGAAGCAGAGACTCAGCGGATTTGAACCTCACCCACATGCAACGGCAAGAAACCGTGTTTCGGCCACGCAGTTTTGCTCACAGAAGCTGCCCGTCAAGCGATGTCCCCAGGTGCGGCAGCGTGCCACGCCATGATGCCGCCATCCAGATTGAACAAGCGTTCAGCGACCCATCCCGCTTGGATGAGTTCGATGGCAGCCAATTGCGAGCGCATGCCGCTCTTGCAGTGAATGACAATATCGGTTTTCTTTGGCAGTGATTCCAACACCGAGATGACGCTGTGATGAGGGATTTGGAGGTCACAACTTTTGGCGTGAACTTGTGCATATTCTGCATCGGAACGCACATCGAGAATGAACGGCGTCCAGCCATTTTCTCGTCGTTCTAAGAATTCACTAACGGAGATGTGGTTGAACATTGCTCCATGTGAGGAGGGTCCAGATTTTTGTTCTTGCGGCGGGTTATCGCCGTTGTTTGGGACCATGCACCATGCTTCATCGCTGAGCATGGCAGCGGCTTGTGAAAGGTCCTTGACCGGTTCACGACCAGCATCTCGTTCAAACGTTAACGTGTCGAAAGCCATCGATTGTGCATCGTAGAGGAGAAGTGAACCGCTCAATGAAACGGGCATGCCAAGAAGGAGTTTGATGGCCTCGGTCGCTTGCAACACCCCGATAACACCGGGAAGAACACCAAACACGCCGGCTTCTGAACAGGTTGGCACCGCTTCGGGCGGAGGCGGCTCGGGAAACAGATCCCGATAGCATGGCCCACCGTCGTGGTTGAACAGCGAGACTTGCCCTTCAAACCGAAACACAGAACCGTACACCCAAGGAAGGTCGAGCAGCGAGCATGCATCGTCGATGAGATAGCGAGTGGGTAAGTTGTCCGTTCCGTCGATGATGATGTCCCAACCGTTGAACAGGTCCAAGGCGTTGTTGGGATGAAGGCGTTCATGATAGATTTCGACCTCTACATTCGGGTCCAATGCTTCAAGCGTGGCCTTGGCCGATTCCACCTTGGGTTGCCCAACATCCGTGGTCGCATGCAGAATTTGGCGCTGAAGATTGCTCAGGTCGACCGCATCGTCATCGACAAGACCCAGTTTGCCAACGCCGGCCGCGGCGAGGTAGAGCGCCGCAGGCGAGCCTAATCCTCCAGCACCGATGATGAGGACACTCGACTCGGTTAATGCTCGCTGGCCGTCAACGCCCACGTTGGGCAGGCTGATGTGTCGGGCGTGGCGAGCGACATCAACCATGACACGGCCAAACCGCTGGTCCTCATCAAGGAAACGGCCTCAATGGACGTTCTCTTCGAGCCACTTTTCGACGTCCATGGCCGCAGAACACCCCATACCGGCCGCCGTAATGGCCTGCTTGTATCGCGTGTCCACCACGTCACCGGCAGCGAAGACGCCCGGCACGGAGGTCATGGTGTGCTCCTTGTGAACGATGTAGCCGTTCTCGTCGGTCTCCACTTGGTTTCCGAGGAAATCCGTGATGGGGGTGTGGCCGATGGCGATGAACGCACCCGTGGCCTCGATGGTTTCTGTGCTTCCATCCTGCGTGTTTTCCAGAACGGCCCCGCTGAGTCCCTTGTCGTCCGAAAGCCATTCCTTGATCTGTCGGAAGGTGCGAATCTCGATTTTTGGATGATTGGCTGCTCGCTCGTACATGATGGTGGACGCCTTGAACACGTCTCGTCGGTGGATGAGCGTGACCTTGCTGGCGAAGCGGGTCAAGAAGGTCGCTTCTTCGCACGCTGAATCACCACCGCCGATGACCAACACGTGCTCGTCTCGGAAAAAGGCACCATCGCAGGTGGCGCAGGTGGAAATGCCTCGTCCTTTTTGTTCGGCTTCCCCAGGTGCGTCCAACCACAAGGATTCTGCACCTGTACAGACGATAATGGAGTGCGTGAGGAAGGTTTCACCCTCAACCATCACTTTGTACGGGCGTTCGCTCAAGTCAACCTCGTCGACGTTCTTATCCTCGACCTCCAGCCCAAAGCGCTCGGCTTGCTCTCGAAGTTGCATCATCATCTCAGGACCAGCAATGCCCTCGGGATACCCTGGGAAATTCTCGATATCGCTGGTGAGCATCAACTGCCCGCCGGACATGTAGCCGGCGAACATGAGAGGGTTGAGCATCGCTCGCCCAGCATAGAGGCCAGCCGTGTAGCCAGCAGGTCCAGAACCGATGATGATGACGTTGCGAACTTCAGACATGTAACTCTCCAATCGTTCGTGAGGAACGGTGGTGTTTGAAGATTCGCACCCAGCCCCCTTGAGAAGCAAAAACATAGAGATACCCCGCAACAAAGGCCTCGCATGGTGAATCAACTTCTGGCGGCTGCTGGTATGGGGGTCTACGTGGTGGTGGTGTTGTTTGCAACCAAATACCCCTACACCATGATGGTCAATCGCGGGATGGAGCACATTCGCGCCGTGTACTACAACCGAAAAATCGTCCACATGTTCGCCGGTGGCGTTGGTTCATTGAGTGTGCCTTTCCTCTTCACCGATGTCTGGTACCCGATGGTCTGCGGTATCCTGCTGACCGCCATGCTCTATGCCTCTCACAAGGCTGGCATCGTCATGCACTGGTTTCAAACCGAGCAGAATCAAAACGATGTAAAATTCGGTTTGATGTGGTGGATGTCGATTTCCCTCATTTGGTGGCTCGTAGGCGACCCGTGGTTGGCCATCGTACCCTCGTTGTTCATGGCGTTTGGCGATGGCATCACCGGTGTGGTGCGAAACGCCGTGGTCCAAAAGCGCTCAAAAAGCCCCATTGGCAACGTCTTCATGTTCCTCGTCAGCGCCCCGCTGGGATGGTACGCAGCGAAAGCAGGCGACCCAAGCCTCCCCGTTTGGGGAATCATCGCCGCCACCGTCGCCACCTTCGTTGAACGCTACGAGTTTGGACCCATCGACGACAACATTCTCATCACCGTTTGCGCCACCGCCGTGCTCTTGCTGGGTGTGCAGATCGGTCCGCTCATTTAGAGCAACACCGCAGTGACTTCACTGACCAATGAGCTGGTAGTCGTCGCTCAGAGGTGTGGCACCCGTCTCGACGTGGATGATTTTCCCGTCTTGGAATCGATAGAACGCAAGGACGGCTTCCGAGGTTGAACCGTTGGCAAAGTGCGCAATGGAATGACCCACACCGACTTCGTCGTTCTCAAACAGGATGCGATGGGATTCGGTACGAACCGCACCCGTACCTGCAAACGCCATGATGTCGCCCTTGGTCATGACAGCCCCACCGACGTGCGGGTAGAATTTGCAGTCATCGTGAATGACGGCGTCAAGTTGTTCTTTGTCTCCGGACTCAAAAGCGGCTTCGTACTTGGAAAGGATGCTCATGGACAGGGCTCGGGCCGACACCACATAATCGCTCCCTCCGGACTTCATGGACGAGAACGGTGTACAGGAACCTTTGAGTCCTGCATTCATAAGGAAAAAGCATGAGGATTCACTGCCTCGGTGGCGGTTTGGTTGGTTCCTTCGTGACCCGTAAATTGTGTGAGGCGGGCTTTGATGTGCATCTCTTTGACATTACGGCCAGGGAGACGTCCGCCACCTTCCACCTCCTCGACGCAGCCACCGCCGACCACAGCGCCGCCGATTTGATCGTGAACATGGTCCCTGGCGACATCGGTCACGGTGTCCTTCAGGCTCTCCATTCCCACGGCCATCGAATCGTTGACCTCTCGTTCAGTGAAACAACCCCCGACCGGTTGCCCGAAGGCACCAGCACCGTCCTTTGGGACGTCGGCATTGCTCCAGGTTTGTCCAACATGCTGGTGGCGCTTGCCCACCGAGAACTCGGAGCCTTGGAGAAGGTGAGCATCAAGGTGGGCGGGAACCCCTCGCAACCGGATGATGAGTGGTCGTACATGGCACCGTTTTCCCCGCACGACGTCATCGCCGAGTACACGCGCCCTGCACGTGTGGTTCAAGACGGAACCGTCGTCGTGGTCCCTGCCATGTCGGAACTTCACGGCATTGACGCCAACGGTAGAGCCATGGAGGCTTTCCTTACCGACGGGCTGCGCTCGCTCATCAACCTGCCAGCCAGCACCATGGGCGAATACACCGTTCGCTGGCCGGGCCATATTCAGCGGTATCAACGCACGGAGCTTAGCCCCGACGAGTTGGTGGATGCATGGCGTCTCGACCCGGAACGACCCGAATTCACCTGGATGGAAGTTCGTGTGGAAGGAAAGGGTCAGGTACGCACCTGGACGGTGGAAGACGAAGGCTTGGACGGGGATTCAAGCATGGCGAGGACCACAGGTTTGGTCACCTTTGCTTGCGTGGTTGCGTGGAGCCAACAGGA
>JBMYQB010000057.1:0-8852 GCA_049600935.1 Candidatus Poseidonia sp. | reverse complement strand
CTACGGGGCTCACAACGAAGAGCGATTGACGGGCCTTCACGAGACCCAATCCATTGACCAGTTCTCCTACGGCGTTTCGGACCGTGGTGCATCGATTCGTGTCCCCGCCTCCGTTCCAACCGACGGCTGGGTTGGTCGACTCGAAGACCGCCGACCTGCATCCAACGGCGACCCCTACAAGATTGGCTCCGTGATCATCTCGACCACGAAGTCCGTCTGCTGAGCATCACGCTGAAGCTTCACGCTTGCGAAGTCGGCGTACGCCGATGAGAACAGCGAGAATGACGACGAGGGTGAAAATATTCGCTACGATCATCGCCAGGGATTCAACCAGAATACCGTAGATGAGCCACAAGGTCAAGGCGACCGTGACCACGCTAAACGTGGTGAGTGAGATGCCTTCATGACGTTCGTGAACCCAAACATCGCGAATTTGCGGAATCCATGCGACAATGCCTAACGCACCGGCAACGAGGCCGATGGCTTCAATCCACATCGCTGCCATGGTGGTGCGCCCTCTTGTCACGTCCTTCAAGGCTTCTCTAAGGACTGGCCAAGGTGTTCATTCGATGAAGGCGTGGAAAGATTCAGCGAAGCCACGGTTGACCATGGTATGTCCTCGGGCGATTTTCGTCCCACGACGTGCATCTTCAGTGTTTTACCAAAGGGAAGTTTCGCTTCGATGTGGCGTTCGCCTGATTGGAGGGTGAGCTCACTCGGTGGCGCCTTCAGCAAGGTCAGCAGACCACGGGGGTGAACAACCGAACCCAACAAGGGTGTTTTCCGCCCCTCCTGCCATGCGTCTATCGCTTCACCCAGGCCTAAATCCAACACGTCGCCTTTACACATCAAACCACCGTTCAATTCCACTTCGTCCCACGTGCCAAATCCACCAACGGTCTCCAGCAAAGCCTCGTTGAGTCCCCCAGGGTCGTCCTCCTCAAGCATGGTGATGAACCCGGCTTCGTCCTTTACCACGCTGCCGAGTTCCATGACGTTGGGCGGCCAGTCCAAGTTTCGATTGGTAAAGGCCAGTACAACCCGAACATCCACACCGTCGTCCTTGCCCACGCGCTCGTTGTGCATCGCCACCAGCATCCGAGACTTCCGAGCAATGCGCTGGTTGACGGTGCTGTGATTGTGCGTGGTACCGTTCTTTCGGTGCTGGATAAATTCCTCCTCAGCGTTGATTTCAAACGAACCTGACCAGTGTTTTTGCTCCACGACGAGCAAGGTGTTTCCACCCACAATAACCAAGTCAATTTCGCGTTTTCCGCCCTGTTCAACGTCAGGGATACGAACGGATTCAAACACGTGCCAGCCGTTCTTTTTTCCCGCAGCGCGGCTGATTTTCGCAAGACGTTGTTCGGCCAATTCACCGGCACGATGAATGTCATCGGGAGGGTGATGGCGTCGTCGTTCCCGCCACCATTTCCAACGTTGTGAGAACTTCATCCTGTTCACCGCAAGAGTTCATCCACGCTGCCCACAATGACGGACGGGCGTTGTTCCGCCCCTTCCGGCAGAGCATCAACATCGTCCCGGGTGGCTTCCCCGGAAAGGACGAGAACGCCGACCACGCCTGCGCGTGTCGCCATGGCCATGTCCGTATAGAGTCGGTCGCCCACCATCGCACAACGCTCCGGTTGCAAGCCGAGCGCCTCGATTTTGTGAAGGATCATGCCGGCGTTGGGCTTGCCCGTGATGTGTTCAGGGTCCACGCCGGTGGTCGCTTTGAACATGGCAAGGTAGGCGCCGACATCGGGCAAACCACCGTCAGGGCTCGGGCAGACCATGTCGGGATGACTGGCGACGAGCGGGACGCCGGCATGCATGTGGATGCTGGCCTGTGCGATTTTTTCGTAGGTCAATTCGGTGTCGTAACCCAGCACCACGTATTCGGGGGTTTCACTCTGCGTTTCCACACCAATCGCTTCAAGCATGCTGCGCATGCCTTCGGTGCCGACCAACCACGTTTTCGTGATACTGTTCTTTTGCAGCCAAGCCAACAGGTCGTGAGTTGAAAGGAGAACATCGTCTTCCGTCGCTTCAAGGCCGAGGGCGTGAAGTTTGGTCAAGTATTGAGCCACCGATTTAGACGAATTATTGGAAAGAAAGTAGCGTTGGACGCCTTGTTCTTTGCACCGCTCGAGAAAGGCTTCAGCGCCTTCAATCAATTCCCCACCCAAGTAAATGGTGCCGTCAAGGTCGAGAAAAACGGCGTCAATACCCGAAAGGGAGGCGTCCATGGTGCTACCTTAGAACATCAAGGTCTTGAACATGAACCATGGTGAGTGGAGATTTTCTTGCGCTTCTTTGCTGGCGATCATTTCCGTCATCATCTCTTGAATGGCCGGTTTCTTGGAGGCCTTTCCGACAAACCAGTTGAGTAACCACGCTCTGCGACTCATCTTTTGCATGCGGAAGGAGTTGGTCAACTCCGGGCCCAATGCTTTCCAGAGGGCCTCTTGATAGTCTTCAGGCGGCTTTCCTTGGAGGATGTGTTGTGCAGCCATTTCACCGCTGACGAGGGCATTGCCCACGCCTTCGCCACTGAACGGGTCAACCAAAGATGCAGCGTCGCCCACGAGGTAAATTCCCTTGCTTGCTGAGCGGCGAGGTTGGTTGCTGGCTTTTTTTCTCGGTGAGCCAAACGGAAGTTGCCACCCTTTCCCCGTTCCTGGCACCATCGAGGCTTCGGCAAATCGGTCCTTGAACAGCGGATGCTCTGCAATGACTTCGGCCTGGAGCGCCTTGAGTTTCTTGGATTGCTTATCGAGCAGCGACATGACCATGCCGATACCGACGTTCACCACGCCCTCAGCAACCGGAAAGAGCCAGAAATATCCGGGGATGACCGTATCCACAAAGTGGATTTCAATGTCGCCAACGTTGTCTTCGCATCCCTTGACGCCACGCCAGTACTCTCGATAGCCGGCGCAGTAATGGGAGCGGTCGACCATGGGTTCCTCATAGGTCTCCTCGAGCATGGATTTTGCCACGGGGCAGCGATAGCCCGCAGCCCCAACGATGTTGGGTGCATGAAAGACCATCTCCTCGCCTTTTCGTCCACCGACCCGGACCACCACGCCGCGGGCATGACGCTGTTCTCCGCTGCCTTTGCCGGGGTCGTCACCGCCGTTTCCATCGTCGTAGAGGACGTCGCGGACATCGCCGCCTTGGAGCACCGCTCCACCAGCATCGCGTACGAGCTGTTGAACCTGGTTGAACAGGAGGTGGTCAAATTGTTGACGAGGAAGCGAGTATCCGGCTTCCAAGCGTTGGACGTCCTCTTCCGGTAGGGCGACGCGGACGCTGTGACCTTTCGGTGATGAGAAGACGATGCCCGTCACTCGGAAATGGGGGGTGCTTTCGAGGGTCTCCTTCACACCGAGGCGCTTCACGTGGCTGAGCGATTTGCCGCCCACGGCATCACCGCAGATTTTGTCGCGCGGCCATGTTTCTTTTTCGATGAGCAGCACGCGTTGACCTTCCATGGCCAGATACCCGGCAGCGGCCGCACCTCCAGGGCCACCGCCAACCACGATGCTGTCGAAGGTTTGCCCGTTTTCAGGAGACGGGCCAGAATCGATGGGTTGCTTCCACACCACGTCCGCTCCCGTTCGTGGTTCCCCCATGGTTTGAATGGGACATGGGCACCCTTTGAGGGTATGGATTGGCGAACCTCAAACACCACCACCCTCATGACCCGTGGACTTCTCGGAACGCCATGAGTGGTGAAGGGGTCGCAGAAACGACCGTCTTCAAACCCCAGCGGCAAAAAGCCGCCCTTGTCCTTCTCAGCGTGACCCTCATTTGGGGGGCCACCTTCATTTGGATGAAGCAGGCTTTGAACGCGCTCGAGGTTGAAATTGAGACGTTTGGGACCTTCTCAGTCGTCGCTTTTCTGGTCGCCCTTCGGTTTTTGATCGCCATGGTGCTGGTCATGGCGGTCTTTCCCAAGGCGAGAGCGGGACTTCGCTCAGCCCCTATTTGGAAAGGGGGGGCCGTTCTCGGGGGTCTGATGTTGGTCGGCTTCGTCAGTCAAATGGTGGCCCTAAACGATATCAATCCCTCAACTTCAGCGTTCTTGACCTCGCTCTACGTGGTGATGACGGCCCTGCTCACGATGCGAATGACACAGCATCCACCGCGTCGAGCCTTGTATTGGGGTGTTCTCATGGCCACCCTCGGTGCTGGTTTTATCGAAGGGCCACCGCACCTTTCGTGGGGATGGGGCGAGGTGATCACGGTCGCCTGCGCTCTTTTCTTTGCACTCCACATCATTTTTACGCAGAAATTAACGCTTGAATTTGACCCGTTGATGTTGACCCTCACCTCGTTTATGGTGGTGGGTTTTGGTTCACTTCTTCTCGCCGTTGGCTCATCCGGTGAAGCATGGCGCATGATGAACGCCGTAGTTCAACGGGACGGTGTTCTGGTTCCAGTGTTTCTCTTGGGCTTGGGGGGGTCGTTTTTCTGTCTCGTAGCCTTAAATCTCTATCAGCGCCATATGCATCCTGTTCAGGCAGCCATCATCTACGCTTTCGAGCCGGTGTGGGCGACGTTGTTCGGTCTTGGCCTCGGCCTTGTTGCGTGGACATGGTGGATTCCCTTTGGCGGGGGCATCCTTCTGATAGGGAACATCTTGGTAGAAATAACATCTCCAACCGAGGAATCCAGTGAGCCTGTGGAAGCCATGCCGTAGAATGGTTGAAGGGGCGAGTTTTGCTCGGAAGAGCGGAGATGCGCATGGTAGAGGAAAAACATCCGACGCGGTTTGCTACCGATGCCGTCCACAGCGGCACGCAACATATCGGCGACGCCGTCAACACGCCCATCTTCCAATCGTCAACCTACAAGTTGACCGAGGAGCGTTATGCGGGTTGGGCGGCTGGCGCCCAACACACCCTCCTCTACGCTCGTCTGTCCTCGGTCAATTCCGATGCGGTTGCTCAAAAATTAACGGCGATGGAGCACGGAGAAGATGCTGAAACCTTTGCATCAGGTATGGCGGCGATTTCGACCACCCTCATGGCATTGCTCAATCAAGGAGATCACATGGTCGCCAGCGCTGATGTTTACGGTGGCACCTACGGCCTCCTTACCGAGGAACTTCCTCGTTTTGGCATTTCAACCACCATGGCTGACATGCGAGACCCAAGCTCGTACGAGGCAGCCATCCAAGAGAACACGAAAATTCTCTACATTGAAACGCTGACCAATCCAGTCCTCAAGGTCTGCGACATCGAAGCGATGGCAGATGTCGCCAAGCGGCACAACCTCCTGCTGATCATCGACAATACGTTTGCTTCACCCTGGGGCTGCAAACCTCTAGCCATGGGGGTTGACCTTGTCATCCATTCAACCACGAAATATCTGGGCGGGCATTCCGATATCATCGGCGGGGCCGTGGTAGGTTCGAAGGAATTGATTACGCAAATTTTCATGCGAAAGATCCACTTTGGCGGAAGCCCCGATCCTCATGCTTGTTATCTGCTTGAACGCGGTATGCGAACCCTTGACGTCCGCATGCCCCGAATTTGTGAAAACGCCCACACATTGGCTGTGCGACTTGAGCAACACGACGCCATCGAGCGCGTGTACCATTCCAAGTTGGAAAGCCATCCTGATTATGAGGTCGCGGAGCGCATCCTCCCAAACGGCTCAGGAATGATTGCCTTCGTCGTCAAGGGAGGGGACGAAGCCGCTCTCACGTTCATGCGTAACCTGAACATTATCTATGAGGCCACCAGCTTAGGCGGCGTCGAATCGCTCATCGAGTGCCCGTTCAACTCCAGTCACGGCGCCGTCCCAGAAGATGTTCGCGTGGCAGCAGGCGTGGTTCCAGGCTTTGTACGCTTGAGCATCGGCATTGAGGATGTTGAAGACCTCTGGGCGGACATGGAATCTGCGCTTGCAGCGTTGTGAATTTACCACCCATCAGGAATTTCCCGTGGTCGTTTTCAAGACTCCAAACGTGGCTTTCCATTGTTCTTGTAAGTCGTCAAGCTCGGTTGTTTCAGCGTCAAGCAATTGCTTCCCAAGCCCCCAAAGTTCAGTGGTCGGGACGGCCCAGACACCTCCTCGGTCTCTGGCGTTGTTTTCAAAATGCCATTCTTGGCCGCCCGACCGACCAACCGCCACCAACCATGCCCACGCAGCCGCTGCTTCATCCAGCGATGCGTGGCGGGCTGTGGCGTTGCGTTCGACCGAACCCATTCCTTGGGTGAGTCCGGCGACGATGTAATCGTGAATCATGCTGGCCGCCACCCCTGCGTCTTCCTTGGCGGGGAAGCGGGCTTTTTGTTGAGCAAGCGCTTTGGCTTGGTCGAGTCCTTTCAGGAATTTTCCAAACGGTTTTGGAGCATCACGCTGTTCTTCCCAGATGACCTTCGCATCTTCTCCTTCAAGACCCAACACCGCCAGCGCCTCCCAGCCATGGGTCGGCCAGAAGGCCGTGAGAACATCACCGCAGGAGGCTGATTTCATCACACGGATGCAACGTTCTTCTCGTTGTTCAGGACTTCCCTTTGCTTCAATCCGTAATCCGATGCTGTCTTCGTGAGGTTCAGTGGTGGCGAGACGAAGGATTTCTGCGGCCAGCAAGCGCTCTTCGCTTGATCCACCCACGTCCTCCATGGCAGCGCCCAAGGCATCGATGTCGTCTCCTTCAAGCCAGGTTTCACCGATGATGACGCCTTTGTCAATGCCTTCCATCACGGTCTGCTTCATCGCTGAGGCCACCACCCCTTCGTTCATGGTCAAACCCTGCCATGCGTCAATGACCCGTTCAATACCTTCGAGGCAGGGCTGCGGTAGCGGTACGCCTTCCGGCCAACCCTCGGGCGCCCACAGTGCATCCATGGTGAGAATCGAGGGAAGGAGAGGCGGAAGCATCGACAGCGCAAGATGGTGAACGAACGGGGAATCTTTCTTCGAGAAGGTTTCAAGCGCGTCAAGTCCCAAACCGACCACCGCACCGTTGTGGAATCGTAGCGCTACATGGCCTGTGCTTGATGCGGTGCCGTTGAGTACGGCGGCGGCGTCCAAGCCGTCGGTGGTCCACACCGTACGGCCGTCCTTTTCTGTGCTGGTCAAGTCAAACCTCGAACGTTTCAATACGTCTCCAAGCCAATCTTCGGGCGGGTCAGGGTTGGGGCCCGTGCAAACGAACCCTCCGTCCCAACTGAAGAAGTACATACCTCGCTTGGCGTGGTCTTCCCAAGGGAGCATTCGTAACGTCAGGTTGGCGTAGTTTTGAATGCCTGCGAGGTAACCCGGTTTCCCATCACCTCGCCGAACATAGGAACCCGAGCCAAAGGAACCGGAGTTGAACTGGCCCACCATGGCGAATTGTTCGTCGTGGGATGCATGAAGTGAGCCTGCGAAGGCCTTGGCAACGTCGTCGCCCCGCTTGGCCATCATGCGCTTTTGCAGCCACTTCAAATCGTCCTTTTTCTTGATGATCCTCTCGATTTCAGAGAGGGTTTTGGTCACCGGGTCGGTGCGCCCCCATCGAAGTTTTCCCGAGAAGGTCATGGCGGGAAGATGGCTTCGCGGATTTTCTCGGAACTGGCCCAATTCACGTGCGAGTTTCTTGGCCGTTGCTTCGTTGGCCTGTTTGGTGCCTTTCATTCTCGCCTTCGTCTTTTTTTGGCCGGGAAACTCAACCTTGGACGGTGCTGGCATACGGTTCCCCCAAGTTCACGGGCCTCGTGGTGTGGTTTGAGACCTTCGCGTGAAAGCCCTCATGTTCAATGTCGTCATGGCACCATCATGCCCACGGTGACCTTGCTTGGTGTTGCCCAGGACGGCGGACGTCCGCAGCCAGGTTGTCAACGGGCATGCTGCGCAGACCTTGGCCCCCAAGATGTCCGCCATCCGGTGAGTTTGGGCATCACGGACGAGCACGGCAAAGGCCACTTGATTGAAGCGACCAGGGCCTTGGGTGAGCAACTGAAGTTGTGGGGCCACCCGCCTCTCGCTTCGGTCCTGCTCACCCACGCTCATTTCGGGCACGTTGACGGCTTGGGTCTTTTTGGTAGAGAAACGCTCAACGCCTCTGCCCTCAACCTCTACGCCTCACCTTCCATGCTTGGACTCATCGAGCAGACACCCCAATGGTCGTTGATGGTTCAGCAGGGCGTGTTTTCAACCAGCAGCATAACATCTGGACAAGTCGTTTCACTCTCGCCCGAGGTGAGCGTCGAAGCACTCATGGTACCGCACCGGGCGGAACTTTCGGACATGCATGCCTTCATTGTCCGAGGCCCAAACCGCTCGCTCCTGTTCTTGCCCGACCACGACCGATGGTCCGATACGCTCGACTATCACGATGCTGCAAACATCCGGGCTTGGTTCGAGACCCTCAAGGTTGACATCGCCTTGGTGGACGGAACGTTTTGGAGCGCCGATGAGCTCTCAGGCCGCTCTCAAAGCGAGGTCCCACATCCTCCCGTAGCGGAAACACTGGAACGCTTAGGGTCAAGACAAGAAACAGACCCTGAGGTCGTTTTCATCCATCTCAACCACACCAATCCGCTCTACAGGGCCGATGCAGCGGAACTTCAAACGCTCCATGGCCATGGGTGGTGCGTGGGCCAGCAAGGGATGCAATTCAGGCTGTGATTGGCGTCATGCCGCTGGGTTGGAACACCAGCATGGTGAGGGTGACCGTGACCGTTTCGCTGTCATCGCCGCCGATAGGATTGCCGTTGTTGGCATTTAGCGAGACGTCCATGGCCATCGTGCCCATCATTTCCGGGGCCTTTCCAAGTACTGTGAGAATGTCGATGAGTTCGCTTTCGCTTCCGTTCAACGTGTAATCGCCCGCACCTTGTTCTGCGTAC
>JBMYQB010000056.1:0-8946 GCA_049600935.1 Candidatus Poseidonia sp. | reverse complement strand
TAAAAATGGTCGTAAAGAGTGCAACGAAAAAGCGGTTGATGGAACTGGGCGTCTCTGAAGAATACGCTCACAAACTGGCCACCGACCGAAACATGACTGACATCAAGAACATGTCTCACGACGATGTCGCCTCAACCCTCGGCATCTCCAAAGATGCTGAGGAATTCATCAACACCATGCAAATCATCGCCGAACAAGGCTCTCGACGACGTGCCGCCAAGAAGAGCACGAAAATCACCATTCGTGCCAAGGCCGTTGACGACATGGACCGTCCCGAAATCACCTCCCGGTTCAATGCGCTCAACCACGAACTGGTCCCCCACCAGGAACTTGTTGGCGATGCCAACATCTCACCCGAGGAACAACTCGCTGTGGAAATGGAAGCACTCGCCCCTTGGAAGATGATGCAACCCGACCCCGAGACCGGTGAAGACCGACTCGCCAAGGAATTGCTTCCAAAAATCCTCATCACGGACCCCGTTGTCCAAGTGATCAAAGAACTCGCTGAAGCCGCAGATTCTGCAGCCCACATGGCCGACCCCGACCACGCCCCGTTGGCGGCTGGCTGGATTGCAGACCGCGTCCTCAAGGTGGTCCGGCATTCCCCGTCAGCCGGACAAACGGTGGCTTACCGACTCATCGTGGAGGGGAACTGAGGAGGAGATATCATGCAGGAAATCATTCAAGCATTTTTCAAAGAACGCAGCCTTGTCAACCATCAGTTGGCATCCTACAACGACTGTATCCCCGCCTCCGAAAACACCATCTCTCGAATGGAGCGAATCATCCGAAACATCCGAGTCGGAACCGATGAGGATTTCGACGACGATGAAGGCGGCTACATCAAACTCGACGTGCACGACCAAGACATCGTCATCCGACTCAAGAACGTCAAACTTGGCCAACCCACCGTCAAGGAAGCCAACGGAGCACTCAATCCATCCACCCCAATGGAGTGTCGACTTCGCAAGCTCACCTATATGTCTCCCGTTACCATTGACTTCACCATCAAGCGAAACGGTGTTCCTTCGCCTACCGAATCGGGCGTTGCGGTTGGCAACATGCCCATCATGGTGCGCTCTGAACGTTGCAACCTTCACGCCAGGCATATCGCAGGCGACCGGGTGCTCACCCCGACCACCTCCGCAGAGGACAAGGCAACCTGGCACGAACTCCTCCGAAAGAAGGGCGAGGACCCCCTCGACCCCGGCGGTTACTTCATCATCAACGGTACAGAGCGTGTGCTCATCTCAATGGAAGACCTTGCTCCGAACCGAGTTACGGTCGAAATCAACAAGCGCTACGCCAAGCAAACAGAAGTGGCCAAAATCTTCTCCCAAAAAGACGGTATGCGAAAGCCACTCACCGTTGAAAAGCGCCGAGATGGTATGCTGATGGTCAAGATCAGCACCGCTGGAACCACGGCCATCCCCGTCGTGTTGTTGATGCGAGCTCTCGGTGTTGAAAACGACCAGAACATCTTCCAGTCTATTGCAGGAAACACGGATTCGTTCAAGTACATCGTTGCCAACATCAACGAAGTGAACGACAACGAAGAATACAAAGTCGTCACCACCGAAGAAAGCCATCAATGGCTGGAAAAGAAATTCGCCGCAGGTCAGCAGAAGGAGTACCGTGAAGCACGCGTCAACCAGTTGCTTGACCGCGAATTGCTTCCTCACCTTGGTGACCAGATTGAAGACCGAGAGAAGAAAGCCATCTACCTCGGCCGAATCGTGCGCCAAGTCTTGGAAATGGCGATTGAAGGTCGAGACCCCAACGACAAGGACCACTACGCCAACAAGCGAGTCCGCCTTGCAGGCGACCTCATTGAAGACCTTTTCCGAGTCTCGGCCGGTCAACTCGCTCGAGACCTCAAGTACCAACTTGAGCGCCACCACAACCGAAAGCGAGAACTCAAGATCACGTCGTGTCTTCGACCTGACGTCCTCACCAGCAAAATCATGCACGCCTTGGCCACAGGAAACTGGGTCGGTGGCCGCTCCGGTGTCAGTCAGTTGCTTGACCGCACCACCTACCTTGCTGCTCTTTCCCACATGCGTCGTGTGACCTCGCCGCTGGTGCGAAGCCAGCCTCACTTTGAAGCACGAGATTTGCACCCGACCCAATGGGGCCGGCTCTGCCCGAACGAAACACCTGAAGGTCAGAATTGCGGTCTCGTGAAGAACGCAGCTCAAATGATCGACATTTCCGAAGACATTGACGAAATCGAAATCCGAGAACGCCTTGACGAACTCGACGTTTACCAACCAGATGACTGGACCGACGGTGATCGCGTGCACGTCAACGGCGACATTTACGGCATCCACAAGCGGGGCAAGAAACTCGTCGACCACTTCAAGTCGTCTCGACGCCGAGGTGTCATCCCGTCAGAAGTCTCCATCCGCCACGATGTGGAAAACAAGGACATCTTCATCAACACCGACAAAGGTCGAATCCTTCGACCCTTGCTCATTCTCTACGACGGTGCACCACGACTCACACCGGACCACCTCGCTAAGTTGGCCAGCGGTGAAATCAACTTCCGTTCACTCATCATTGAGGGCGTTGTTGAGTGGGTTGACGCTGAGGAAGAAGAAGACCTCTACGTCGCACCTCGACCGTTTGTGCTACCTGAAACGATCCCCGAAGGCGACAGCGCTGGCCTTGCTGGCCGTGTCGTGAAGTACGAGGACATCGAATGGACGAACCTCGGCGAACCTCGAACGGATGTCGCACATCTCAAAGCCAACGTGTCAATGCCAAACGGCGAAATCGCCACCACGGAATTTGATGTCCCGTTGCTCTACACGCCCGAACACACCCACTGCGAGATTGACCCGCAGCTCGTGCTCGGCGTGTGCGCTTCCCTCATCCCTTACCCTGAACACAACTCGACACCCCGTGTCACGGGTGGAACCGCCATGGTCAAGCAATCGTTGGGACTGCCAAGTGCCAACTACCGCATGCGCCCGGATACCCGAGCCCACATCCTGCACTACCCACAACGCTCTATCACTCGCACCCGAGCGATGGAAACCACGAATTTCGATGACCGCCCTGGCGGCCAGAACTTCATCGTGGCCATCATGTCACTCCACGGCTACAACATGCAAGATGCTGTCATCATGAACAAGGGGTCCATTGACCGTGCGCTCGGGCGCTCAACCTTCAACCGAACCTACAACGCAGAGCGCCGCCGATTCCCTGGCGGACAAGTTGAGGAAATCGAAAAGCCCGGCACCTCTAAGCAGGAAATCAAGGGCCTCAAGGCACCAGAATCCTATGTTCACTTGGAAGCCGACGGTCTCCCTGTCCCAGAAACGGCACTTGAAGGCGGCAACGTCTTGGTCGGAAAGACCAGCCCACCACGGTTCCTTGAGGAATCCTCAGGTGGCTCGTTCTTGATGGCTCAGGAACGTCGTGAATCCTCGATGCTCGTTCGGCACGGTGAGAAAGGCTGGGTTGACAACGTGTATGTGACCGAATCCCTGGATTCAGGTCGCCTTGTTCGAGTCATGGTCCGAAGCCACAAGGTTCCCGAAGTTGGCGACAAGTTCGCCTCCCGACACGGACAGAAAGGTGTCATCGGACGATTGGTTGAACCTGAAGACATGCCATTTACGCCCGACGGTGTCGTGCCTGACCTCATTATCAACCCCCACGCGATTCCATCCCGAATGACGGTCGCTCACGTTTTGGAAATGATTGGTGGCAAGGTCGGCGCTATGGAAGGTCGCCGAATTGACGGAACAGCCTTCCGTGGTGAAAAAGAGTCCAGCCTGCGAGACGGTCTCGTCCGCAACGGCCTCGCCCACACGGGCCGTGAGATGATGATCAACGGTGAAACGGGAGAATCCTACCCTGCGGACATCTTCGTCGGCTGCATCTTCTACCAGCGCTTGCACCACTTGGTCAGTTCCAAGATCCACGCCCGTTCTCGTGGCCGTGTTCAGATCTTGACACGCCAACCCACCGAAGGCCGTGCCCGACAGGGTGGTCTGCGGTTTGGTGAGATGGAGCGTGATTGTCTCATCGCTCACGGCGCGTCGATGGTCATCAAGGACCGACTGCTCGATGAGTCGGACGGTATTGACATGTATGTCTGCGCCCAATCCGGCCACATCGCCTGGTACGACCCCAAGCGTGGCACCTACGTCAGCCCCATCCACGGCGATGGTGCTGAAGTCTACAAGGTGCAGACTTCTTATGCATTCAAGCTGCTTCTGGACGAAATGAAGAGTTTAGGTGTGGCCATGCGTCTTGAACTGGAGGACCGAAGATGAGTCGAAAGAGCACAATGATCCCCAAGCGAATCGCACAGATTCGATTTGGTTTGATGGACCCAAGCGAAATCCGAAAGATGTCAGCAGTGGAAGTCAAAACGGCAGACACCTACAAGGACGACGGACACGCCTACAAGCAAGGCCTGATGGACCCGCACATGGGTGTCATTGAACCCGGTTTGCTCTGTCCAACGGACAACTGTCAGTACCAGGATTCCCCTGGCCACTTCGGACACATCCAACTGGAGTTGCCCGTAATCCACATCGGTTTCGTGAACTTGATCAAGACCGCACTCAAAGCCACGTGCAACGACTGCAGCAACATCTTGTTGCACAGCGAAGGCGGCACCTCACCCGGTTCAAATCCCGAGCAGAGCGAACAAGATTACTACCGCAACCGTATCCGCGACGTCATCACCAAGCACGGTGTTGGATCGACCGAGTTCTCGAAGATTATCAAGGAAGTTGAGAAGGTCACCTCCGGTACCAAGCGAAAGGTGTGCATGCACTGCGGCTCGTCTCAAGGCAAAATCATCCTCGATAAGCCGACGACGTTCAAAGAAAAGCACGACAACACCGAACGCAAACTCAACCCACGCGATGTACGTGAGTGGCTCAGCAGCATCCCGCCCGAGCACCTGATTTTCATCGGCATGGACAAACAAAACCGTCCCGAATGGGTCGTTCTCAAAGTGCTTCCCGTCCCACCGATTACGGTTCGTCCGTCCATCACCCTCGACAGCGGCGACCGCTCAGAGGACGACTTGACGCACAAACTCGTTGACGTCCTGCGAATCAACCAGCGACTGCGAGAAAACCGTGATTCAGGTGCACCCCAACTCATCGTTGAGGACCTTTGGGAACTGTTGCAATACCACATCACCACCTACTTCGACAACCAGACCTCGGGTATTCCACCAGCACGACACCGCTCTGGCCGAACCCTCAAGACGCTCACGCAGCGACTCAAGGGCAAGGAAGGACGTTTCCGAAGCAACCTGTCCGGTAAGCGTGTGAACTTCTGTGCACGGTCTGTGATTTCACCCGACCCCTACCTTAGCGTGAACGAAGTGGGCGTCCCCACCAAGATTGCCAAGGAGTTGACGGTGCCCATTCGTGTCACCACTCGAAACCGAGAGCAGATGCGCCAGATGATCCTCCGTGGTCCAGAAGTTCACCCCGGTGTGAACTACATCGTTCGCGGTGACGGCCGACGTGTGAAAATCAACCAGCGCAGCCGACTCATCAACGCAGGATTCCGCTGCCACAACCCAGAGTGCAACGAGGAAACGACGCAACGCCATGACCTCCACTCGGTCATGCCAGCGCCCAACTTCCTGCCGGGCTTGGTTATCCAGAAGCAAATCTCGCTCAGCGGCATGGACCAAACCGAGGAAGTCAGCTACGTTGTGAACGACACGGCAACGCTCAACAACCTCCAAGGCATTGACGAAAACGGCAAGAAACTGCCAGAAGACGATGCTCGCGCCATCCTCCACTACCGATGGATGCACGAACTCGCTCAGGCAGACAACCCCAACCCCGAACCGTTCCCAGAACACCTTGAAGTGGCCTGCCCCCACTGTGGCAGTCCGTTTGATGAGTGGGGTGAAGAGCGAACGGGTGTTGAAGACCGCCTTTCAACCCTCGACCGCTACGGCAACCCCAAGCCAGGTCTCCAGGTTGAACGCCACCTCATCGACGGCGATGTCGTTATCTTCAACCGACAACCATCGCTTCACCGCATGTCCATGATGGTGCATGAAGTCCGAGTTATGGAGGGGCACACCTTCCGATTTAACCTGGCCGTTTGTACCCCTTACAACGCTGACTTCGACGGCGACGAGATGAACCTCCACGTGATTCAGTCAGAGGAAGCCCGAGCAGAGGCGAAGATTCTGATGCGTGTCCAAGAACACATCCTGACACCTCGCTACGGTGGAGCGGTCATCGGTGGAATTCACGACCACATCTCAGGAGCCTACCTGCTCTCGCGACCAGGAACGATGATTCGACAAGCCCACGGACTCGAAATGCTGGGCAACATCGGCTACACGGGCCAACTCCCCGAACTCGTCAAGGACGAGAACGGTCAGCCAGCCTACCGGGGTCAAGACATCGTCTCCCTCATCATCCCCGACAACATCCACCTGCGCTTCCGTAGCCGTTCCAACGACATGGTGATGGTCAAGAACGGACAAGTGGACGGTACGCTGGACAAGCGAGCCATCGGTGCTGAGGACGGTCGATTGCTCGATGCCATCGTTCAAACCAACGGTTCCGAACAAGGTGCTCGTTTCCTTGACGAGTTTACCCGTTTGTCTATCGCAGCGTGTACGTCACTTGGTTTCACCACCGGTATTGACGACGAGGACCTCTCTGAGGAAGCCGTTGCGGCCATTAACGCAGCCAACGATCTCGCAAGCCAGGGCGTTGAAGAAGCCCTCGAGAAGTTTGGTAAGGACGGAAAGAAGTACGACGCTCGCCCGGGGCGTACACCTCGTGAAACTCTCGAAGAGGACATCATGCTGATGCTGGACAAAGGAAAGCAAGAAGCCGGTGACATCGCAAAGGACGAACTCAACAAGTCCGGTTCGACCAACGCCGCCGTCAACATGGCCATCTCCGGTGCACGTGGTTCCATGGACAACCTGACCATGATGGCCGCTTCCATCGGTCAAGCCAAGGTCCGTGGTAAGCGTCTTGAGCGTGGCTACGACGACCGTGTCCTGCCTCACTTCAAGCGTGGTGGCCGAGGTGCTCTCGACCGTGGTTTCATCGCATCGTCGTTCAAGCGCGGCCTCGAGCCCACGGAGTTCTTTATGCTCTCCGTTTCCGGCCGTGAGTCTCTGGTCGACACCGCTGTTCGTACGGCCAAGTCCGGCTACATGCAGCGACGTTTGATCAACGCGATGGACGACCTGAAGGTCTACGATGACGACATGCTCTCAGTTCGCAACACAGCCAACCGCATCATCCAGTTCAGCTACGGCGAAGACGGCATCGACCCGTCCCGTGGTGTGCACGGCTCGCCGTTCAACATCGACGTCATCGTTGACGCTGCCCTCGGAACCGAAGGTGGCCTCGAGGACGACCGTGATTCCTACGAGTTCAGTGCTGAGGAAGAGGACATGGGCGCCTGGGAAGAATCCGCCGAACACGACGGAGGTGAAGACTGATGGTCGTCAAGAGTGCAACCAAGAAGAAGCTCATGGATTTGGGCATTGAGGAAAACTTTGCCCACGCCCTTGCTGACGACCGAAAATGGGACGATGTCAAGGTGATGACTCAGGCTGAAATCGCAAAGATTTGCGAAACAGACTCGGAAACGGCAGGAAACATCCACGGCACCATCATCGCAGCCACTCAGAAAGGTCGCGACGGCGACGGCGAAAGCACCGGACCGGTCACCAAGGTTCGTCTCTCCGGACGAGCAACAAAGCGGCGCACCCGTGCCAAGACGGTCGTCGACATGGAGCCTTACGACTACGACCGCAAGATGCAGGCCATGGAAAACGAACTCGCCAACGACGCTGTTTACCAGAAGTTGGAAGAAGCCGTTGAAGCCACCGGGTCCGGCCGCTTCACCAACCGAATTCTTGCTGACTTGACGGTGGCATGCCACAGCCGTGGCAAGAAGAAACTGACCAAGCCCCAGGCCAAGAAGGTCATCGATGAAGCCATTGTCGCTCTTGAGCGAGCCAGCATTGACCCCTACGAAGCTGCAGGCATCATCACGGCACAGTCCATTGGTGAACCAGGCACACAGATGACCATGCGTACGTTCCACTACGCAGGTGTGGCCACGGTTAACGTCACCCAAGGTCTGCCTCGAATTATCGAGATTGTTGACGCACGCAAAGTTCCTCAAACACCAACGATGACCATCCGCTTGAAGGAGGACCAGAAGCACGACGCAAAGGCTGCCCAAAAGCTCGCCGCCGCCATTGAAGTCACCACGACGGTCAACATCGCCACGCTGGAAACCGACGTCGCTCAACGCCGACTGGTGTTGAACCTGAACAAAGGCAACCTCAAGCAAAAAGGCATGACGCCTGCCGAAGTCAAGGACAAACTCGAGCGCGCAACCCGACTCTATGTCCAAGCTGACAAGGAGAAGAACCCGTCGACACTGACGATGATTCCTGGCGTTCACGGAGAGGAAGACCTCGCAGAACTCGCCGAGAACCCACCGTCCTACACGATGTTGCTTCAACTTGAAGAAAAGATTCGAGACATGCGACTCAAAGGTATTCCTGGAATCGAGCGAGCGAACCCTCAACTCGACGACAAAACGGGCGAATACTACCTTTCAACCATCGGAAGTAACCTGCCTCGAGTCAGCGAACTGGAGAATATCGACCGCTCCCGAACCTACACGAACAACATCATCGAAATCTACGACTACCTCGGTATTGAAGCCGCTCGCCAAGCCATCGTCAACGAACTGCAAATGACGCTCGACGGTGCCCGCCTTGAGGTCGATGTTCGACACTTGTTGATGGTCGCCGATGTCATGACCTCCGAGGGTGAAGTCCGAGCCATTGGCCGACACGGTGTTTCCGGTACCAAACACAGCATTCTTGCCCGTGCTGCCTTCGAAGTCACCGTCAACCACCTGCTCAAGGCCGGTATCATCGGCGAGAAAGACTACCTCACC
>JBMYQB010000055.1:0-9113 GCA_049600935.1 Candidatus Poseidonia sp. | reverse complement strand
TGTGCTCTCACCCGCTCACATTTCGGACATCATCGTGGCACTGGACGCTAACGAAGATAACCGCATCGACCTCGGCGAACTCCGTTCCTCTCTCAGCGAAGAAGAGTGACCGGGGCGTGGCGCCATGTCGTTTCGAGTCTGCATTGCATGCTACGGCATTCGTGTCTATCCCTACATGGGCTTCATGGTTGGCCAGCAATTTGAGTGCCAAGACTGTCAGGAACGCATGGTGATTCCGCTCGAGTTCGACAACGAGGCGGACTACCGAGCCTTCAGAGACGAAATGCTCGCCGATGATGACACCTCCGAAGAGTGAGGTTAGCCTCTTTCGGGCGGATGCATGCGCCTTTTTTTGACAGTAACGACACTGATACCAAAGGGATTTACATCTACCACTCGTGGTCGATTCATGAAAAGAACGACGGCCTTTTTGATGGTTCTTCTTGTTGCAACCCTCTCCCTCTCCGGCTGCCTTCGAAATGGAAAAGGTGGCGAAGGCGAAGCAGGGCCGGAATACGAGCAGGGGCCGTACGGGGTCGTGACCTACGAGGACATCGTCTACGCCAGCGGCCTGGCCCACACGGCAACGAGTACGGAATCCAAGCCCGTTTCGTTGAAACTCGACGTGTACTGTCCCGACACCAATTCAACCGACCGACCGGTGTTGATGTTCATCCACGGAGGTGGCTTTACCGGAGGCATCAAGCATAAACCCGAGATTGTGGAAATGGGGAACTATTACGCATCCCGGGGGTGGGTGTACGTCTCAATCGACTACAGAACGACCGAAGAATTGGGTGACTTGGATGGAAAATCTCAGCAAGAGATCCTTGAGTATTACCGCGGCATTGCGCCACAGGAATGGGTGGAAAACACCTTTACTGGAGCTGAAAGCAAAGAGCAGATTCAACAAGCCGTTGCGATGTACACCGCTCAGCGAGATTCCAAAGCGGCGCTCCGCTGGATTGTCGCCAACGCAGACACGTACGGTATCGATACTGGTGAAATCGCAGTGGGTGGCGCCTCGGCTGGTTCGATCACCACCGTTGCACTTGGGATCACCGACCTCGGAGACTTCAGAGATGAAATTTCAATCACCGACGATCCAACACTCTCAACGACCAACCTCAACGAAACCTACGAGGTGCAGAGTTTGGTCTATTTCTGGGGCTCAAACCTCAAAGTCGAGTTGTACAATTCAGTGTATGATGTCAACCGATACGACGGGGGCGACCCTGAATTGTTCATGGCCCATGGGGATGGAAACGACCCGGTCACTCCCTACGAGGGAGCACTGGCTCTCCAGGACATTTACAATTCACTGAACATCCATAACGAACTTGTGACGCTGGAAGGCCACGGGCACGGTGCTTGGAATGCTGTGGTTGATGGAAAAGGATTGTTCGATTTGTCGTTTGAATTCTTGGTTGAACGACAGAATTTGACGCTTTGATTCTGGAGGGTTGTTCCGGCTTTGGCCCGTGTCTGCACCAAAGGTCAAAAGCCACCGTGAGGACGCCGTGTCATGGCCAACATGGACATCGCCAACCCGAGCGAAGAGCACCAAATGTTGCGAGAGATGGTCCGTGAATGGACCCAAGAGCACGTCGAGCCTCAAGCGTTTGAATACGACCGTGATGAGAAGTTCAACCTCGAACTCTTGCGAAGCATGGGCGAACTCGGCTTGCTGGGCATCAGTGCGCCCGAGGAATACGGCGGTGCCGGTTTGGATGCCGTCGCCTGCACCATCGTTCATGAGGAACTCTCGGCCTCCGACCCGGGCTTTGCCCTGGCCTACCTTGCCCACTCCATGCTGTTTGTGAACAACCTGGCCTACAACGGGAACGAGGAGCAGAAGGCTCGCATCCTTCCCAAGGTGTGCTCGGGGGAGTGGATCGGCGCCATGGCCATGTCGGAACCTGATGCAGGCACCGACGTGCTTGGTTTGTCCACCTCTGCCGTGCAGCGAGACGACGGCTCGTGGGTCATCAACGGCCGAAAAATGTGGATCACCAACGGGTGCATCGACGAAGACGGCACGCCTGCCGACGTGGTCTGGGTCTACGCTCGAACCGGTGAAGACGAGCGAGGTCGCGTGCAGATGTCGACCTTCCTCGTTGAGGCCGGCATGCCAGGCTACAGTGTGGGTCAGAAGATCTACGACAAGACCGGGATGCGTGCTTCCAACACCGCCGAACTTGTGTTCGACGATTGCATTGTTCCCGCCGGCAACCTGGTCGGCGGCGTCGGTGAATCGCTCATCCACATGATGGGCAACCTCGAACTGGAGCGCCTGACCCTCGCCGCCATGGCACTGGGCATCGGTCGCCGTGCGCTCGACGAAATGAACCGCTACGCTACCGACCGAACCGCCTTTGGCTCCCCCATTCGAGACTTCGGTCAAATCCAGCGCTACATCGGCGAGAGTTGGGCCAAGTACCGCGCCATGCGGGCCTACATCTACGACACGGCCAACAACCTGACCATCGGTTCAGCCGGCCAGCGCCTTGACTCTGACGGCGTGAAACTCTTCGCCACGACGGCGGCCAAGGAAATCGCCGATGCGGCCATGCAGGTCATGGGTGGCTACGGCTACGTCGGTGAGTACCACGTGGAGCGCCTGTGGCGAGACGCCAAGCTCCTCGAAATCGGCGGTGGCACGCTCGAATCGCACCAGAAGAACATCACGCGAGACCTGTTCAAAGACGGCGACGCTGTCAACCGATGATGTCGCTTTCGTCGTTTGGTGTCAAGACATCTTTGGTCGTTCGCCACGCACTGGCAACCAAACTCGACGACACCAACACGGCCACGGCGATGGCCGTGCCCCACGTCCACACGCTTGACATTGTTGAGATGGTGTCGTTGGACAACAACAACGCCATCACCGTCGTGATGCCAACGGCCAAACCGGTCTGAATCAGCATGGGCTTCGAGACACGGAGGAAAGGTGCTGTCTTGCCAATTTGATGCAAGACAAACATCACCCAGGAGCCTGCACCCATTCCCCACACCGGAATTTCTGCGGGATAACTTGAGAACACCATCACTTCGTTTGAGGCAAGGTACCGGTCAAGCCCCGTGAGGAGGACGACCCAAACGAGCGATGCACCGAGGAGACTGAGGGCGGCTGTCATTCCCCGAGAAGTGGTAGCAGGTACCTTTTCATTCGTCGAGGATGACATGGGTGCGTCCAGTTGTCGATTCGCTTTGTCCTCAATGGCCAAGGCCTTGTAGGTCTGTTCGAGTTGGTCGACACGGCTCGAAAGCGCGTGCATGTGGTCGACCAAGTCCACCAAAATGTCGTGTTCCTCGGCCATGAGAGCCATGCGTTCTTCCTCAAACTCTGGAAGTGTGATCATGGCTGGCGTGAGTGGGATGTGGCCGTCCTGTTTGAGTTCCGCCTTGGTGTCCTCAATTTTCTTCGTGAGTTGCTCGTCTTTTTTCTCACGACGGGCCTCTTTTGCATCGGCCACCGCCTTGGTGGTTTTTGCAGCTGCCTCTTTGCTTGCATCGGCGACCTTGCCAGCAGCCTCTTTGCTTGCGTCTGCGACTTTGGCCGCTGCGGTTTTGGTGGCTTGTGCGGCTTGCTTGGACAATTCGGCAATCTTGTTGCCGGTCATTCCGAGACGGTCAGCAAGGGTCTTGGGCGGGTCCCGGGGCGAAAGCGGGTCTTCGGCCATGTGCAGGTGAGGGACAGGGTTTGATGTCAAACCTTCGCCTGTTCAGTACTCAACGGGCACCGGGTCGAGAATACGCCACAAGTACCACGCCGCTGCGGTCCGGTAGGGGCGCCAACGCTCGGCGATCTCCCCCACCGCTTCTTTGGTTTCAGCTTCCGGGACCAAGCGCTGTGTCCCTCGGATGAGGCCAATGTCGCCCAGGCTGAAGACGTCGGGGCGAAGGAAATGGAACATCAGTAACATTTCGGCCGTCCAAGGACCAATGCCTCGAAACTTCACCAGGTGATTCATGATGGCCTCGTCACTCATGTCGTCCCACGGTTGATGGAGCAATTCCTCCGCCTGTTCGGCCAGCCCGTGGATGTAGCTGGCCTTTGGTCGAGTGACACCGCACGCAGCGATGCTCGGTTGGTCGGTCTTCAGCACCGCCTCCGGGGTGACCTCGCCGAGGTGGTCCACGAGCCGTCCCCAAATGGCGTCGGCCGCCAGGACGGAAATCTGTTGGCCGACGATGGAGCGAACCAGGGTTTGGAACAGGTCGTCTCGGCTGGTGATGCCGTCCGGGCCAAATTCTTCCACCACGGGCCCGAGAAGCGCATCCTCGGCCAGAAACTCGAGGGCGTCCTGCCACCATCCCGGAATTCGGCCGCTCATGCTGGTTGTTTTGGGGGTGAGGTTTTCAACACGCGCTTCAAGCCTGCACCATGCGAGACACCCTGATGGCCTACCTCGGTCTCAAAGACGTGCTGCGTCAGGGGTGGGTCAACGCCGGAGTTGATGCGCCCGAGTCCGTCGCTGCCCATTCGTGGGGCATGGCCGTCCTTGCCCTGAAACTCTGCCCGGAGGACTTGAACCTCGAGCACGTGCTGAAACTCTGCTTGGTTCACGACCTTCCCGAGGTTATCGTCGGCGATCTAACGCCCGCCGACGACCGTTCCACCAAAGCGGCGGATGAGCGAGCCGCCATGGAAAAACTCGCCCCGGAGTGGGTCGACTTGTTTGACGAATACGAGCAGCAATCAACGCCGGAAGCCGTCTTCGTGCGTTCGCTCGACAAGTTGGACATGGCACTCCAAGCAAAGGTCTACATGGAACGGACCGACCTTGACCTCCATCAGTTCATCGAGAGCGCCCGCAAAACGCTGGGTGACCACGACCTGCTTCGCTGAAGGCAAAGCCGACAAGAACAAAAAGCGGAACCGCTCCGACCGGCTTACACAGCCCGATAGTGTAGGGGTCCATCATGGTGGGTTTTGGTCCCGCCGACCTCGGTTCGAATCCGAGTCGGGCTACCTTTCCTCACGATAGGCCTGATTTGAAAGGAACTGTACGACGAGGCCGACGATCAGGAACACGAGGACCAGGCTGGGCCGTGGGATGCTGTCGCCCAAGAAGAACCCGGTGAACTGGTCAGAGAGCAACAGCAACGACGCCACCTGGACCAGAAGATAACTCGCAACCACGCCACCAAGGGCGATTGCAGCGCTTGGGACTTGGATTTGAACCGCAAGGTTGTACCGCTCGGCGGTCATGTCGATGACCCCCATATCGTCAAGTTGGACGGCCACAGCGCTTACGGTATGCGCCAATTGCACGATGACGCTGGCAAGGACGAGGAGGAAAAACAGCATCCCCAACACGGCGATGAATTTCATGCCCTCGGTCTGGAAGATTTCAATCCAGTCCAAGGTTTCACCTGCGCCAAAGAAATTTAGGTGGATGCCCAGTGGTCGTAGGCCAAAGATTTCACCAGCAATGAGCCAGTTGAAGAAGTAAGAGGCGAGCAATCCTACACCGCACAAAGCACTTGAGACGAGGGCCACCAAGGAGGCCAGGTACAGCGGGTTCTCAACGGGCTCACGCAATTCAAGCGGAATGTTGGACAGGAACATGACGGCCCCGACCGTTAGGGCCACTGACAAGAGCAGCGACAGCCATACGAACAGCGTGTAACTGGTGTTCACTTCTGGGCCTTCAGCGAAATCATAGGCAAACGAGTACGTGGCTTCAAACGAAGGCGTGATGAAAATGAATAAAATCGTGGCCAAGAGCCATAATCCACCCGCCGGAACAATGGCGAATCGCCCAAAGCCGTAGAGCCGTTCAAATCCTACAGCTGAGGTCACCATTCGTCCGCCAGCGACGAGACCCACCAAGCCACGTGCTGCAAAGGACAACCCAACAAGCACGGCTGAAACCCCGACCATGAACGTGTAGATGTTGCTGGCGAGGTTCCATCGACCGAACCCGCTCATGGCTTCATCAAACAATTCGCAACCACCACCTCCTGCGAAAACACATGCTTCCTTGAGGGCCTTCAACGAATCCATTACTTCGCTGTACTCAGTGTCGAAGCTTTCGTACTCGTCGTCAGAATGGGTTTTGAAAGTGGTTGTGCTATAGTCCGCCACCGCTGCACCTTCTTCGGTTTCAACAACGTACATTGTTGGGCCCGTCAGGCAAAGAACGAGGAATGCAAACATGGCGATGTGGACCGCTTCGCGGGCAACCTTCAACCCGCTCGCCGAGAAGGATGGACCGCTGCTTTCCTCCTTCGGGGCGCTTGAAGACGATCCCCTCCGCTTGGATCGTTTTGGTTTTGGGTTGACGTTCCACTCGAACTCACCGTCGCAGTGGGGGCATGCAAATTCTCCGGAAGCGTCGTCGTCGAGTTCAATTTCTTCCTCGCAGTGCGGGCAGAGAATCTCTACCATGAAATCACCATGGCATCACAGAAGATATTCCTTTCCCCGACGCCGTCAAAAACCTCTGACTACGTTCGCAGAACACGTGCTATACCAAGCAGAAGAATACTCAACCCCCAAAATCCAACTGCAAGGGAGAGCAAAAAACCAGCACCAGCAATCCCCATCATCACCACAACCCCGATGCCACCCAGATTGTCTGTTGACCCCTCGCCAGCCGCACCCCATAGTACAGAACTGAAACCAAATCCGACCATACTGGCCACCAAAAGGGCGAGGCCGGTGAGAAGCAGGCTACCAGAAAAGAATCCACTTACGAATGTAAGCAGGAGGCTACCTGGCTCGTCAAATTGTTCGACCTCTGGTTGTATGTTCCACTCGAATTCACCTCCACAGTGGGGGCAAGCGAATTCGCCGGAAACACCGTCGTCGAGTTCAATCTCTTGCTCGCAGTGGGGGCAGAGAATCTCGACCATACGGCAAGCACACCATCTCAAGGAATATTCCTTTCCCCGACGCCGTCCAAACGAATACGCATCTTCATGAACGGCATGCCTGTGCATTTGAGCACAGGTGAGACGATGATTCAGACCATTGGCGTGATTGGTGCAGGACAAATGGGTAACGGTATCGCACAGGTCGCCGCATGTGCGGGCTACGATGTTGTGATGATTGACATCAAGGACGAGTACGTTGACAAGGGCCTCGGCACCATTCAGTTCTCGCTTGGGAAACTCGTGAGCAAGGAGCGCATGACGCAGGCGGACGCAGACGCCGCCCTCGGCCGCATCACGACGGGCACCGACCGAAGCCTGTGCGCAGATTGTGACCTTGTCGTGGAAGCGGTTCCCGAGATCCTCTCGCTCAAGCAGGAGATCTTCACCGAACTTGACAGCCTGTGCAAGCCGGAAACCATTCTGGCGTCCAACACCTCGTCCATCTCCATCACCACCATCGCCGCTTCAACGCAGCGACCCGAGAAGGTCATCGGGATGCACTTCATGAACCCGGTTCCGATCATGAAACTCGTTGAAATCATCAACGGCGCCGATACCAGCGAAGCGACGAACACCGCCGTCGTGGAAGCAGCCGAGAAGATGGGCAAGACCGCCCTTTCGTGCAACGATGCCCCAGGTTTCGTCTCAAACCGCATCCTCTGCCCGATGATCAACGAAGCCATCCTTACGCTTCAGGAAGGCGTGGCCGAGCCCGAAGCCATCGACGGCATCATGAAACTGGGCATGAACCACCCCATCGGCCCGCTGGCGCTGTCGGATTTGATCGGCAACGACACGGTGCTGCACATCATGAACGTCCTCTACGAAGGCTTCGGCACGGAGAAGTACGCGCCTGCACCGCTGCTGGTTCAGATGGTTGATGAAGGCAAGCTCGGCCGAAAGTCCGGCCAAGGCTTCTACACCTACTGAGGTGGGTTCGTGGGCGAACTCAACGGCCAAACCTACCTTGTGACCGGTGCCTCGAAAGGCATCGGCCGCTCCATTTCCCTTGAACTGGCCAACCACGGCGCTCAAGTGATTCTTCTGTCGAGGGCGAGCACGGAACTCGACCAAACCCTCGCTGACGTCCAGTCATCTGCTCCATCCTCCTTTGCCGTCGCGTGTGACCTCGGCGCGGCTTCCTCCATTGATGCAGCTCTTCGCCACATTCTCGCCGAGGTCAGCGAACTCCACGGATTGGTGCACAACGCCGGCGACATTCATCCCATCAAGCCGCTGTTCGGCGCTGACACTGCTGACTGGACACGCTCCATGATGGTCAACCTCGTCGGCGTTCAGCATCTCACGCAGGGGCTTGCCTCGGCGCTCCAGGGCGACCACCGTACTCGAGTCACCACCATTTCAAGCGGCGCTGCCCTCCGCCCGCTGGCGTCGTGGTCAGCGTACTGCACGGCCAAGGCAGGCTTGGACATGTGGACGCGCTGCCTGGCCGAGGAAGGGGCGCAACACAACATCACGGCCGTCTCGGTCGCACCGGGCATCGTCGACACGGGGATGCAAACGGCGATTCGCTCGGCAGCACCCGAAGATTTCCCGCTGCTTGACAACTTCGTCGGCTACCACAAGAACGGCGATTTGTCCGATGCTGACACCGTCGCCAAGGCGCTGCATGACCTCATCACGGCGCACACGGAAGCACAGTCAGGTCAACGATTTGACGTCAGGGATTTGTAGGAATCCAAGCCTGTTTGGGCGAAGGGTGATAAGCCAACACCTTGACAGCGGCCTTGAGGGATACCATGCCAGGCACCGACCGTGTTGAGATTCGAACGTTGAAAGTTGGACGATTTTGCGTCGTTGACGATGAAGCCTACAAGATTCTGAGCATCTCGAAGTCCAAGCCAGGAAAGCACGGTTCCGCCAAGGCTCGCCTCTCGCTTGAGAGCATCTTCACCGGCAAGAAAATCTCCCACGTTGGCACCGTCACCGATTCCATCAACGTCCCCATGATCGAGAAAGGAACGGCCACCGTCACCCACATCGAAGGCGAAGAAGTTCACGCCATGAACGACCGAGACTACTCCATGATGATCCTCCCCATGCCTTCGGCAGATTCGGGCATGAACATCGACGCCGGTCAGAAGATCATGTGGCAGGAAGCCCTTGGCCGCTACATCATCATCCGAGACCACTGATGGCGTTTCCACGGTCGAAGGCAATCCGGCGTTGTTTCCGCAAATGGCGGGTATGAATTCATAAGGTGATTG
>JBMYQB010000054.1:0-9603 GCA_049600935.1 Candidatus Poseidonia sp. | reverse complement strand
AAACATGAACTTATCATAGAGAACAGCGAATACCGTATCTTCTGCTACCATGCAACCACCCTGTTTAACCGGCCGTGTAGCCCCTCCTTAAGCGTTGCTTGATGGGGGTTAGAACGACGAATTTTTTTGAAGGCCACATGGCGGGCCAGTCTGCGTTTTTTTCGCGATTTTTTTATGCCGAAATTGAACGATTTGGCGACCATTTCCTGACTCAATTTTCCCATCCGTGCGATGCTACTTGAACCCCCCGCGGCGATGGTAATTTATGGGACCCATTTCCTGTCTTTCGGCAACGTTGGACGGTTCGGTGGTGATGGACGTTGAGGTCACGCCCGCCTCAAAGGTGCAAGGCATCACGGGATTCAATACGTGGCGCAACCGATTATCCATCGCCGTCGCCGCCGAGGCCAAGCTGGGTCAGGCCAATCAGGCCGTATTGCATGTGCTTTCAGCCCAACTCGTCGTTGAAAAGCAAGCCATCAGCATCGCTTCTGGTCATCGCTCAAGATTGAAATCGGTGCGTATTGAGGGCGTTTCCGTGGAGCATCTGTCCAAGCGTATCGCTGAATTTCTCGAGGTGGAACCATGAGTGCAGATTCCTACCACGGCCCCCGTCGCGGTTCGTCCAATGCCGAGGAACGCTGGCACAAGGCAGCTCAGGCCATGGCGCACGCTCGTCAACGCAACAGAGAATCAGGCGCCGCCGTCTTCGTTGAAGGTCGCCGGGACCGTCAGGCGCTCGAGGCGTACGGATTCAACGGACCCGTAGAGGTGTTAAACCGAGGCTGGCCGGTTGACGACGTCCTCGTTCACTTGGTTGAAACCTACGGGCGGCGGAGCGAAGTCGACCGAGGGCCGAGCATCATCGTCTTGATGGATTGGGATCGCACGGGGGGACGTTTGCAATCCACCATTCGACGAAATTTGGAGTCCCTTGACGTCTGTTTTGATGAGGACTTACGCACCACCCTCATGCGATGCCTCAAACCCGAGACACGGGTGGTTGAAGGACTCTCAGGCCTTGTTGATGCACTGGCGCCGCTGGTCGAGATGTACGATGATTGACTTATTCATCAGCGGGCGCTGGAAAACCGTCCTCTTTGACCGTGTTCAAGACCACGTGCGTGTAGGAGCGTGAGACGCCTTCCAACGTGAAGACCGTCTTGGTGAGGTTGTCCAAGTCAGCACGGTCTTTCACCCTCGCCAGGACGATGGAATCCCAATCGCCGGTGACGTCATACACGGCAAAGACTCGAGGGTCTGCGGCTATTTTTTGTTGAACGTCAATCATGCGACCTTTCTGGATGCGTAGGCCCGCCATGATGGTCATGTTCCATCCCACTTCACCCGCATTGAGCGCTACACGGTAGCCCTCGATCACACCTTCCTGCTCGAGCCGTCGAACACGGTTGGTCACGGTACCTTGTGCGAGACCAAGTTCCCGCGCAAGTTGGCGATGGCTCATGCGAGCGTCCTCGCTAAGAAGGTGGAGCAAGGCTCGGTCCGTGTCGTCAAGGTTCATGCTGTTCACGCTGGGTAAGGCGTGCCTCTCTTCAATGCTTCACTCATCTTCTTTTCCCGTATCCGTCGGTTCACCGGTCGAGGGCGACTGAAGCCAGAGGTGTTGCCTCCATGCTCCATACTCTTCAATCTCAATGGCCACCTCGATGTGGCAGTCGTCGTGCGTTGCCTCTCGGAATTCAACCGTGATGGAACGGGTTTCGTCCGCTGAAAGGTTCAGTTTCGGCGGTCGTCCCTTGAACCGCCAAGGGAGGCCGACGCTCCAAGCCGTGATTCGAAATCCATGAATGCCCGCGTTCAGCGTGATGTTTGCCGCCATCAAACTGTCCTTTGACCACGTTGCATGCAACCGGGGTATGGTCCGTTCGCGCTGACGAACAGCGACCACAATGGAAACGATCACCACGGCGGTGATGGCTGACAACAACAGCGGCGTCCATGTTTGACCGGAGGTGGTGTGCATGGACGGTGCAGGTAAATCGCCGTGAACCAACGCCAACAATCGATTGTTGACGTCACTGCCTTCCTCACTCCCAAAAACAGCGATGGAGTAGGACCATCCTGTGGGGGTTTCCGCAAGGTTGACGCCGGCTGCTTCCAAATGATCGGTTGGCAAAATGAAGACCGTGTCCGTGGTGTTGTTCGCTTTGACCGAAAATCCGACTTCCGGACGCATCTCTCGTACCAGGTGCTCCGCCTGCCGGCGGTGTTGGTCTTGAGCGATGTTTTCGGTCAGCACGATGTAGAGAATGGTGTGATTGCTCAGATTGACGAAGGGGGTGATGGAGAGGTCAAAGGCGACCATGCGAACCCTGTCTTCGGCGGAAACCACCTTGACTTTCCCACCGATGTCAATCATCGGTTCATCGGACAGGAGGTGGGTTTCAACCACGGCGTTTGTTGAGCTTGCGTTGAGGGAGAGGTTTCGGTTTGACGCCCTGTACAACGCATCATCATCGGGCCATGATGAGCCGGTTTCTTCGCTCCACGACCACCACGTCCACTGCACGTAACCTTGCGTTTGGGCGGGAAGGTCCCTGAGGTTCATCGGCGCATAAATTTCCTGCAACCCTTCTGCGCCGCCGGTTGAGATGTCAGCTTGAGCGTGAATGGCCCACGCCTCATCTTCGACCGCCAGCACGGGTGTGAGAAACAACAACGAGACGAACGAAACCAAGAGGAGCCGCACCTGTCATTCCTCCTCGTCTCGCCAAGGCAGTCCCAATTTATGTCGAAGGATGTTTTGTTCGTTGGTGTCGATCATCAGCGTGATGCGAGCACCCACCCATACCGAGATGGTCTCTTCACCCCATGGAAGTGTGCTACGAAGCAAAAATGCCCCCGCAGGAGGACGTTTGGCTGCGGTTTCCTCGCAGAAGGTATCCACCAGTGGAGCCCAACCCCTGAGCAGTCGAATGAACACCGCTTCCTCAACCTCCATCAGGTTTCGAGAAAACCGGTCACCGTAGGCGTAGAGTGCTTCTTGTCGGGAGCGCCAAGAGTCTTTCTTCAAGGTAAATGCGGGCAGTCCAACGTGGGCCACGCGCATCGGATGAAAGGACGAACCCTCCCAAACATCGCCTTTGTTCGTAGGCGATTCGGGTTTGAAGAGACGCTCATAGACCAGCGGTGGCGCGAGGTTGAGCCGTTTACCTCGCTGCCAAAGCGAGAAGGAATCCAGCGACATACCGTACATGTTCTCCAGATGGCTCACTACGTCGTCTGCGGCCAACACCACCGAATTAGCAGTCGGTTTTGGTGGGGCTTTCATCGTCGGTGTCCACCCCTCTGCTTTTCGAACCGCTCGTCGTGAACGGAACGCATGGGCCACCCCCTCTCCCGAAGGGGCTTCTTTGTGTTGAAACTGTGCGACAAAAAATCCACCCGTGTTGTTGTCTTCGTGCCACAAACGCCTGCATTTTGGTAAGGCTTCCGCGATGGCACGCTCAACCTTTTCGTCACCTTGACCCCTCTCGAGCCTTGCCGTGGGTGAGAGATGGGCCCGGTCAAAGAATGGAAGCGAATCGACCGCATTTCCCTCAACCACGCTTCCTTCTTCATTCAAGACAGGCCACTGCGAAAGACCGGGATGCAACCGAAGATGTTCGATGTCCATGGAGACCAATTCGAGGTAGGGGCAGCGACGCAGAACTTCCGCCACCACAGCCTCGTTTTCAACCGGGTCGATGCTGCATGTGGAATACATCAAGTGACCACCGGGTACGAGAAGCGAAGCCCCACGGACCGTGATGTCAACTTGCATCTTGAACATGCGTCGGCTCTCTTTCGGCGTCCAGTCCCACCACACATCTCGGTTTTTTCGCGTCGTTGCCGTACCCGTACAGGGGACATCCGCCACCACAACATCAAATCCAGGGGGTGGAAGACGGGCAAAATGCCGCCCGTCGTGTTGCGTCACGACGATGTTGGCCAGCCCCAAACGACTTCGATTGCTCACCAACATGTTGAGTCGGCCTGAAACGGGTTCGTTGGCGACCACGACACCGTGTGGATGAAGCCTTTCCCCAAGTTGGGTCGTTTTTGATCCAGGGGCAGCGCACATGTCCAATGCCAGCCCTTCGGTTCGATGAGGCAACAGCCGTACGGGAAGCATACTAGCGGCTTCTTGCCGAGTGATTCGCCCAGTCTCGTGCAACAAAGCCATCATGCGTTGGGCCAAACCTTCGGGGGCACGTCCTCGGTGAAAGGGCATGGCGAACGCCGTGTCGTCGGGCATCCACGGAAGGGCAACGGCTCCCAAGGCTTTGACTTGGTCCACCGTCCACTGACGGTCGTTGCGATGAAGGGAGATCCGAAAGGTCTCCGGGAGCGGTTCGAGCGCTCGCTGGAGCCAAACCTCGGTGTTTCGTCCCAAGTGGCCGACAAGCGCAGCGAGCGAAGACTGTTCGGCGTAGGCGCGCCGCTCGTCCTCGGCGTCGGTAGGTCCTCGCACAAAACCCGCTCGTGTGTCTTGTCCTTTGGTCTTCCGCCATCATCAAAAGGTGCCGCTGATTCATTCGCTTCATGCTGGCCGCAACCGTCTCGTGGTACCTGCCAGCTCTCTTCCTTTCCTGTCTTGGATGGGGATTTGCGTTTTCTCTTCACGGTGCACTTCACCATCGTCCTTTGGTCCACCGACTCTACCTCTGGATGCCACCCGTCTTGGTCGCTGGTTTGTTGGTGTCGAGAATCGTTGACGTGTTCACCCTCGATACAACGCACCCTGAGGTGGCCTTCGTTTTTGCCGGTAAGGCGACCTTTGGTGAGCAACTGCGGTTGCTGTTTACCGGCCAGGGTGCGATGGAGGGTGCACTGTTGGCCCTGCTGGTCTTCTCATTGTTTGCGCCACGGCTGCCCAGTTTGCGGGGTTGTTCATCGGCGACCTCAGCGTTCGTTCAGTCGCGAATGATGACCCACACTGGGTGGTGGGCGCTGATGTTACTGATGTTTCTCTTTCAACAAGAGGTGTATTCGGTGGCCGATACGCTCCCGTCTTCGCCCACTTCGGCTCTTCAAGGATGGAGTGCCTTTGCTGCCGTTGCCGTGTTTACCCTGCTGCTCATGATGTCGGGTGAGATGCTGACAGCGTCGGCGCATATCGCCTCCAGCGGTGAAACATCGGTGCTGTTGCAGCGAGCGATCATGAAGACGTTGGTGGCTGGTGCAATCGCATGGTGGTTGTTGTTTCAGACCACGATGTTTTCCGAGGCGTGGTGGGAACGCCCAACCTTCGATGCCCGCCTCGCCGTGGGCTTACTCATTGCTGTTTATGCCACATGGATGGCCCTCGTTCATGGCTTCTCGACGGTGGCAGAAGGCCTCCAAGCCCCCTCATCCTCGCAAGCCAAATCCTTGGCGTGGAGCACGGGCTTGACCGCAACAGTGTGTTTGTTGATGACCGGGAGCATGGCTGAAACCGTTCACATCTACGGAGAAGGATTTGATGCCCTCCTCGCTGGATGGGGGTGGGTGGCTGCGTTGATGTTTGTTGCAGCGGCTGCCATGATGTTGCCAACCGTTGGCTTTGATGCTGCCCATCATCCCGAAGCGTGGTGGTTTCGTGTTGGGCTGATGATGTTCGTTCCACTGGGTGCATTGGCCTCTAACGGCGCATGGCTCTTGCTCCCGGGCGTGTTGATGGCTGGAGCGACCTACCCGCTGGTGTATGCCGTTCTCATCAGCCGTCAACCCTTCCTTCAACAACCACTCCTTCTGATGGCTGCGCTTGCATGGGTCCTTGGTTTCGGTGCTTCTTTTTCCCGAACGGCTCCAGTGCAACCCCTCCTTCTCTCGCTTGCGAGTTTGTTTGTGGTTTCGATGTTGTGCACGTTGTGGTTGCGGAGTGATGGTCGAGGTTCGGTGCAATAAAGGGCATCAAGACCTCCAGTAGTGTCGCGCTTCTTATTAGTGCATCAAGAAAGGGGCGAACGGAATCTTCGGATTTCAGGGATGGGACCCTCATGGCACGAGCCTTCCGCGCAGGCGTTGAACCAACACGAAAACTACGCATGCCGCTTCGTCAGCGATTTTGGCGACCGGTACGAGATCTTGCTTCACTCACTTCACGAGCAGAGCGCATTGGCCAACAGATGGGTCCATTGACCGAAGTTCCTGCGCTTGTGCGTATTGAAAACGAGCACTGGATCTTCGAGCGAATCGAAGCCTCAACACTTCAGGAACTCACCCATCGTCTGGTTCTTCAGACCACCGAGGGAGAAGAGGTGTTGGGCGTCACTGAGGATTTGTCAACCGCTCTGGAAGTTGCTCGTTGCATGGCTGAAAACGACCAGAAGGTCGTGTTGATTCAAGCGCTCTGACCTCAAAAGAGGTTCCAGATGGCTTGGACCACGCCTTGATTCACGAGGTAAAAGAAGCCACCAAGAAGGATACAAGCAAGATACACCTGAGCGGGCGTAATCTTCCACGATTCTTCGGATTCCTCATCGAAATATCGAATCAAACCGGCGGCTTGCTGGATGCCGCTGCCGTCGTTTTTCTTCTTCGCTGCCATGTGGACCGTTCTTTCCCAGCGACCTCCCCCTTATGAACGCGACGCGCGGTTCATTCTTCTTGGTCGTTGGAACCGTTGGTTGACAAGTCAACGAACGGGACGACATCTTCTTCCGTCGTCATTCTCTTCTCTACGGGCGTTGAAATGTGGGAGGGTTCAACCGTGTCAAGTACATCTGAACCGTCGGAGAAACGGTCAAGCGGCGCTGCGACCACCTCTGGGTTGGCGTCGGCGTTCAGTTGAATCAAGCTCGCTTCAAGACGAGCCAAGGCCCGTTCTACACCGGGCGCATTGTCCTCAGCCAACGCCCGCTGCGCCATGTGAAGGTCTTCATCGAACAGCGCCCGCCACGTGGCGTGGTCAACCTCTTTATCGCGGCGTTCAAGCCCATCATCGCATTGTGTTTTCATCGCCTCAATGGCTTCGTTGAGTGCTTCACGTCCGGCCTGAAACAGACCTCGCCACAAGCGTTCATTCTCTTTCAGCGTCAGCCCAGAATGATGCCTGCTCAACCACCGTTGAGCACCCCGCTGATGGGCCATTTCCCACGGTGACTGACCCAGGGAACTCGTGATGTCAAGGACCAGGCGAGCTCGGTCTTCAAGCGGCCCTTCGAGGGTGATGACATTGAGGTAGCCCGAGGTGAACAACCCCCATCCCCAGTACGAACGGGAGGCGATGCTCACGCGTAGGTCCCCGCTGGCCGTTTTCAACACCCATCGTTGTTCGTTGTATCCGGGGGCTTCGAGAAATTCCGGCGTTTCCGGGTGCGGGAGTTGGGAAAGAAGGGCTTTGGCAACGTCCCCGAGATAGACCACGCTGCTCGGACCGTTGAAGTGTCGCCCTCGCAGGAGTTGATGGGCGGTGTCGATTTTGTGCGACGCATCGGCCTGACGTACCTGTGCGATGAGCACGGAAGTAGAGGCATCGAGAATCGTTTCCATGGTGGCCCCTCATGAGGATGAACCCAACCCCTGTGTTGCGTTCATACCCGACCCAAGGACATGACACACAAGAATCAACCGCACTTTGACCTCGTGATTGGACAAAGGGAAGGTTCAAATCGTGCTGTTGTCATCGTTGGGTTGGTGAAAAGATGGCAGGTAAAGCAAAGGGTTCCGCACTCACCTCGCTCCCAGGTGTTGGTGAAGCGACGGCAAAGAAATTGAAAGCGGCAAAATTGGGCACGGTCGCCAAGATCGCCAAAGCCAGCGCTGGAGATTTGAAGAAAGCCGGGCTTACCGCCGCCGTGGCCAAGAAGGTCCTAGCTGCCGCCAAAGCAGCCAACACAACCAAAGATGCTGCGAAAAAAGTCAGTGAGAAAGCAACCAGTTCAGCCAAGAAAGCTGGAAGCAAAGCCAAAGCCACGGCGAAGAAAGCCGGAAGCAAGGCGAAAACGTCCTCGGCCAAAGCCAGTAAGGCTGCGAAGGAAGCAACTGAAAAAGCGGTCGGCAAAGGCCAAAAGGTTGCAGAAAAAGTGGTTGAGAAAACCAAAGCAGCCGGCACCTCACTCAAGACTTCCAAAGAGAAAGATCGCAAGGGAGCCACCATCAAGGTCCCTAAGTCTGTCAAGGACATGCCTTGGTTCAAAAAAGGATGAAACCACCGCTATCTTTGAAGGCCGCCCCTTCTAAAGAGCCGATATGCCTCGGCGAAAATACGGTCGCCTGAGAAAAACAGTGGAGCAACCGCCCAAAGGAAATTGCTCTCGATGCCGTTCGGGAAAGCACTGCCCCATTGAAGGTCATCAAGGCAACATCGTTCATCCACATCGAGAATGGACGGGGCCGGAACGTGTGGCCAAGCGGAAAAAATCCACGTCGTAATCAAACGATACCGTGCGTGCTCGTTGACGGCGTCGTCTCCTGAACGGGCGCCTCTTCAATCGGCGTTTCGTTCATGTCCTCTCGCATGGATTGGGCTCGGTGATAGACTTCGCGCAAGGTTTGGTCAGAAATTTCGAGGTAAACCCGCGTTGTTGCAATGGTGGCGTGGCCCATGAGACGTTGAATGGTGACCAAATCTGCCCCTCGCTCCAGCAGACCCGTCGCAAAGTTGTGGCGGAGGACGTGGGGTGTCAACTTGCCCTTGGGAAGTCCGGCTTCTTGGCCGAGTGCATCCATCATGCGTTGAACACCACGCGGTTGGAGCCGTCGTCCGTGGCGGTTGACAAAACAGGCCTGTTCATCACCTGATGTGAGCCGAGTGCGAATGGGCATCCATGCATGAAGTCGCTCGAGCGTGCGCTCCGTGAACAACACCAGGCGATCTTTGTCGCCCTTCCCGCCCAACACGCGAGCAGAACCGTCGTCAAAGTCAATGTTTTCCAGGTTCAACTCACAGACTTCGCTGACTCGCAGGCCCGTGTCGAGCATCATCGTGACGACCAGCGAAGCAGCAGGGTCTTCACTCACTTCTGCCGTTTCAAGTACCGATGTTAACTCCCTTCGCGTCAGGGTACGAGGCAATCGCTTACCCGTTCGAGCTCGTTGTAAATGGTCTGGCCAGAGGAGCCCAAGCCATCGAATCAAATGCCGAGCAGCAGCCAAACGGGCATTGTAGGTCGTCGGTCGAAGCCCAGCAATCTCGTGGGCCCATAGGTCCAATCGGCCCTTCATCGGCTCCATGCGTTCGGCCAATTCTTCGATGGTGATGTTCTCGTAGGCTTCTTCGCTTAGCACGTCCTCTCCGGGGAGGGTCGTTTCGATGAGGGGTTTCAAACCGTAGAAGTATGATTTTTGGGTGTTCTCAGATTTATTTTCCGTTTGCAGTTGACGTTGATAGCACCCAAGCCAAGGGAGGTGTCGAAGGTGAGTCAAGCGAGCAGGAAGGATGAGTTGCTCTTCAGACAAGCGCAATTGGCTTGGCTTACGCGCCCGTGGTTGTGGCGTCCGCTTCTCTCGTTCGTTCATTTGGCGTCACCGCCTCCCGCCGAAGCGGGCGTACATCCCATGTCCCGGAGGACATTTTGGAATACGAGGCCGTGTTTATCAAATCATCGTTGGGATGAGAGATTGAGAAAGGGAAGGGACCTTTCCTGTGCCTTGGCACAAGAGAGGTCGTTGTACAAC
>JBMYQB010000053.1:0-9667 GCA_049600935.1 Candidatus Poseidonia sp. | reverse complement strand
GCATGCCACGCGATAAAGACGTGGTTTGCGAGGTCACTGAACTGGTTCACAGTCCGGTCCACAGCGCTCCGCTCGCTCGTATCAAGACCCCCGACGGCGACACCACCTTGGTGGCCGCCACCGAAGGCATCTCCATCGGAAGCAAGGTCGCCATTGGCGATAACGTCGCTCTTCGACCGGGTAACATTACCGAGATTGGCAACATTCCAGAAGGTACCGCCATCAACAACCTCGAACTTCGACCTGGCGACGGCGGTAAAGTCGCTCGCTCTGCAGGAAACTCCTGCATGGTTGAATCTCGCATCGGCGACATGGTTCGTATCCGGATGCCCTCGGGCGCTGTCAAGGAACTTCCAGCCAGTTGTCGAGCCACCATCGGTGTGCTCGCCGGCCACGGCCGTGAAGAGATGCCAATGCGAACCGCCGGTGCTGCCTACTACAAGGCCAAGGCTCGTGGTAAGCTCTACCCGCATGTTTCCGGTGTTGCCATGAACCCTGTTGACCACCCACACGGCGGTGGAAACCACCAGGCTGTTCACGGCCCCAACTCCGTCGCTCGTGGTACGCCACCGGGTGCCAAGGTTGGTTTGATTGCACCACGCCGAACCGGTCGTGGACGAGGTAAGAAAATTTGAGGTGATGATGCATGGCTAAGAAAAAGAAGTCCTTTATGACCCCCAAAGCCAGTCGTCGTAAGGCACGTAAGCGCCTTTCAACGACCTCAGCGCGTGTCAAGAAAGAGTTCACCTACCGTGGCTACACGATGGAACAACTCAACGAGATGCCGCTGTGGTCGGACGAAGAGGAGTGCATCGTGAGCCTTCTCCCATCCCGTGCCCGTCGAAGTTTCGGACGAGGTTTGTCCCCGCAAAATGAGCATTTCATGGAGCGAGTCCGCCGTTCGAACAGCAACACCGTTCGAACCCATCGCCGAGACATGCCCATCCTTCCGCAATTCGTCGGACGCCGCATCGCTATTCACAACGGTCAGCATTTCGTTGAGGTTGAAATCAAACCAGAGATGATCGGCCACTACCTCGGCGAATTCGCAGTGACTCGACGAGGCGTGACCCACAGCGGTCCGGGTGTAGGTGCTACCCGTTCGTCTAAGCACGTTCCGTTGAAGTGAGGTGAGAAAGATGGCAAAGCGAAACCAAATGGACCGACGAACCCGTCGGCATCAACTCCCACAACGTGGCTACACGCAGTTGTTGCAAGGTAACCGTCTTGCTACCGCTCGGGCCACCAACGTTGACATGCACGTCAAGCACTGTTTCGAAGTCTGCCGTGCGGTCAAGAACAAGACTGCAGGCGAAGCCGTGGCGTACTTGAATGAAGTTCTGCGCATTGATTCCGACCGTGCTGACGTCCGTCGCAAGGCTGCAGCTGTCCCCTACCGTCTTGGGAGTGGCAACAAGCGCAAGCGACGATCCGGACCTTCCATGGTCGGTCATCGCAAGGGCGGCATCGGCCCAGGACGATACCCCGTCAAGGCATCCCGAGCCATCATCAAACTCATCGAGAGCGCCATGGAAAACGCTCGCTTCCAATACGAAGACATTGATGCTGACGAAATGGTCATCACGCACATCGCCGCTCACCGAGGACAAATCCGAAAGGGATGGATTCCTCGAGCACGAGGCCGAGCCACGCCAAGCAACCACTACCAAGTGAACTTGGAAGTCTTCTTGGAAGACATGAACGCTCTGGACGACGAATTGGAGGACGACTTCTGAGGTGAACATCATGAGCAAGCAAAGCATTCTACGAACCATCGTTGACCGCAACGTCGAGCGACTGCTCGTGCGTGAGTTCTTGATGAAGAACACCTCCAAGTCTGGCTTTGGAGGCCTTGACATCCGTCGAACACCCGGTGGAACGGAAGTTACCATCCACGCAGAGCGACCCGGTATGGTCATCGGACGCAAGGGGAAGATCATCAACGACCTTCAGAAGCGACTTGACCAAGAGTTCACGCTCACCAACCCCAAACTCAAGGTTGAGGAAGTCGAGAACCCCACCCTCAACGCCCAAGTCATGGCTGAGAAAATTGCAGCGTCACTCGAGCGCGGCTGGTATCACCGACGTTCCTGCCATAGCGCAGCCCAGAGCATCATGGATGCCAAAGCTCGTGGTGTCATCGTGACCGTCGCAGGAAAGTTGACGGGTTCTCGAAACCGAACCGAGAAGTACATTCGCGGCCACGTGAAGTACTGCGGTGAGACGGCTCTCCAGCACATGGACAAGGGATACTCCGTCGCCGTGAAGAAGTTGGGAACCATCGGCGTCACGGTCGAAATCATGCGACCAGGCACCCGACTCCCGCACGAAATCAGCATCTATTCCGAAGAGGAAATTAAGATCCAAGCCGCTCAGGAAGCCGCCGAAGAGGAGGGTTCTGAGTGAGCTACGTTTCCAACCGAGAAATCGCTTCAATGAGCACCGAGGCTCGCGAAGCACGATTGCTCGAACTTCAGGAAGAATTGCTTCAACTTCGTGCCGAGAAGGCTCTTGGTGGAACGCCCTCGAACATGGGCGCTTACAAGGCCACTCGGAGAAGCATTGCGCGTTTGAAGACGCACATGAACAGCGATCAGTAAACACAACGAGGTGATGGAGAACAATGGCGGCTATTTGCAACGTTTGCGGACTACCCGATGAACTGTGCATCTGCCAAGAAATTGCAAAGGAGCAACAAAAAGCCATTCTCTCAACCGACCGAAGACGCTATGGAAAAATCGTAACTAAAGTGGAGGGCATTGACGACGCAGCAATTGACATCAATCAACTTGCAAAACTCCTGAAGAACAAGTGTGCAGCAGGTGGAACGGTAAAAGGACGATTGATTGAACTCCAAGGAGACCACAAAAAGAAAGCTGCTGAAGTGCTTAGGAACAACGGATTCAATGTGGAGGTGCGATGATATGGACATTTACAATCAATCGTGGATCGGTCGCTCGATGACCATCGCCGCCTCCACCGACCCGACCTTGACCGGTCGACAGGGGATCGTCGTGGACGAAACCCGCAACACCCTCGCTCTGCTCGAGGGTGACCAGCGCCTTGTGCTCAACAAGGCCAGCATCACATTCACCGTTGACGACAGCGATGTCGTCATCCAAGGGGCCATGGTGGGTCAGCGCCCCGAAGACAGGATCCACCGAACATACAGGAAGGCATGATACGATGCGAGACATTGGCGTTGACGTGAAGAACCCCACCGGCGAGTGGGATGGTGATGTGAACTGTCCGTTCTACGGCAGTTTGCGACTCCGAGGGCAAGTCCTCGAAGGCACCGTCTCCAGCGTTGGCATGCAGAAGACCATCACCATCGAGCGACAAAACGTTCGCTACATGAAGAAGTACGAGCGATTTGAGAAGCGCACCAGCGTCGTCTCCGCTCACCTTCCATCGTGCATCGGTGATGTCAACATCGGCGACAACGTGAAGGTCATGGAATGCCGACCGCTCTCCAAGACCGTTTCATTTTGTGTCATTGAAAACTCCGGAGGTGTTGCTTGATGAAGGGCATCGCTGGCAAGCAAACCCGTGGTCTGCCAACCGCAGCACGTCTCCATGTGGCGGACAACACGGGCGCCAAGGTCGTTCAAATTCTCAACGTGCTCAAGCTCGGCGGTACCATGCGACGATACCCCGCCGCAGGCGTGGGCGACATGGCCAAAGTTTCCGTCAAGAAGGGAACGCCAGATACCCGCCGACAAATGTTCAACGCCGTCATCATTCGACAGCGCCGTCCGTTCCGTCGGGTTGACGGTACGTGGGTTCAATTCGAAGACAACGCATGTGTCATCGTCAACGAAAAAGGCGACGTCACCGGTTCCGACATCAAGGGACCCGTTGCTCGTGAGGCTGCAGAACGCTGGCCTCGTATTGCTGCCAATGCAAAGCAGATTGTGTGAGGGATTGGAATGGTCAAGAGTATGAAACCAGGAAAACAACGCAAGGCGCACTTCAACGCGCCCATGCACCAAAAGCGCAAGCGCGTCGCTGCTCGCCTCCAACTGAGCAAGCCCGATGCACGCTTTGCCGGTGTGCGAACCGTCACCGTCCGTGTTGGCGATGTGGTGCAAGTCACCCGAGGCGACCAAGCTCATGGCGGAAAGCGCCACGGTGGTAAGCGAAACAACGAACCTTTGACCGGCGCCGTTCTTCGAATCGACGCCGAAAAGGGTCGTCTGTACATTGAAGGTGTCAAGGCCAGCAAGGCCGATAACAAGGAAGAGGCGGTTCCCGTTCACGTCTCGAACGTGGTGGTCACGCAACTCGATGAGTCCGACCGCCTTCGTATCGCAAAATTGACCGGAGACAGGAGTTGAATGAGATGAGCAGCAACCACTTGAAGCGCTTGGCCATGCCACGAAGCTGGCCCTTGCCACGAAAGACCTCGGTTTGGGTCACTCGCCCCACGCCAGGTGCCCACACCCTCGACCTTTGCATGCCAATCACCCTCGTCGTTCGTGATGTTCTCGGGTTGGCGAAGACCGCCCGTGAGGTTCGGTTCATTCTCCACAACGAGTTGGCCAAGATTGACGGTCGTGTCGTCAAAGACACCCGTCGTGGCGTCGGCCTCATGGACGTCTTGACCCTCGGTGAGGAAAACTACCGATGCGTTCTCGACCACAACGGCCGTCTCCAATACCGCCCAATCGGTGCCAAAGAAGCCGCTTGGAAGGTCTGCCGCATCGAAGGCAAGACCACCATCAAGGGTGGCCGCACCCAACTCAACCTCCACGACGGCCGCAACATCCTCGTCGATGACGCCTCCAAGGAAGCATACTCAACCGGCGATTCGTTGAAGATCAGCCTGCCCGACCAGAAGGTCTTGGAACACATTCGCTTCGGTGAGGGCACCCGCTGCTACCTCATCGGTGGAGCCCACGTTGGCTCAACAGCCGACGTCAAGGAATACGTCGAGAAGCGGTCCAGCATGCCGAACGAAGTTCTCTTCGAGGGCTTCGGCACGGTGGCTCGCAACGTCTTCGCCATCGGCGACACAGCCATGCCCCTTTCGGAGGTGGCTGAATGAGCGCAACGGCCAACCCCATGAACCAACTTCGCATCACCAAGGTGTGCGTGAACATCGGTGTGGGTGAAGGCGGTGAACGCCTCGTCAACGCTGAGAGTGTGCTTGAAATGGTCACTGGCGTCAAGCCGCAGCGAACCCTCGGTCGCATCCAAAACCGCGACCTCAAGGTGCGAATCGGTGCGCCAATTGGTTGCAAAGCCACGATGCGAAATCAAGACGACATCAAGGCGTTTTTGACCAGCGCCTTTGACTGCCGAGAAAACACCATCCCCGCTTGGAACTTTGACCGAGAAGGCAACCTTTCCTTCGGTGTTCGTGATTACACGGACTTCCCCGGTCAGAAATACGACCCTGAAATTGGAATCTTTGGTATGGACATCACGGCCGTGCTCGAACGCCCTGGCCACCGTGTCAGCCGCCGCCGACGCGCCAAGAGCAAGGTCGGCATGAAGCACCGTGTTTCGGCCGATGAGTCCCGAGCATGGTTCGTTGAGAACTTCAACATCAGTATCCTGGAGGAATGAAGATGGCACGAGATCACGGAGAACGAATTGGACGAACCAACGGATGTCGACGCTGCGGACGCAAGCGAGGCATGATTCGACGACATGGATTGCGACTGTGCCGACAGTGCTTCCGCGACGTTGCACCGAAAATCGGTTTCAAGAAAATGAATTGAGGAGGGAGAAGATATGCAATTTGATCCATTGAACGACGCTCTTGTCAAAATCTACAACGCCGAGCAGGCTGGAAAATTCAACGTTGAGTTGACGCCGGCCTCAAAACTTCTCGGCAACGTGCTGAACATCATGCAAAGCTCCGGCTATGTCGGCGACATTGAACGTGTCGAAAACGGCCGTGGTGATGCTTTCGTGGTGGAACTGCGCGGAACGATCAACCGCTGTGGTACGGTCAAGCCTCGCCACAGCGTCCGTCGCCAAGAATACGAGAAGTGGGAGACACGATACCTCCCTGCCCGAGACTTCGGTCTTCTCATCTTGACGACCAACTCCGGCGTGATGCACCACAACGATGCAAAGGACGCTCGAATTGGCGGCAAACTGCTTGCCTATGTGTACTGAGGTGAACAAACATGGTAAAACTCGACAGAATCGAACACACCGTAACCATCCCTGAAGGCGTTACCGCCAACATCAGCGAAGATGGCGTCGTGACCATTACCGGACCGAAAGGTACCCTCACTCGCACGTTTGAAAGCGACGTGGTTCAACTCTTCCAAGACGGCTCTGGCCTTATCGTTCGTGTGGACCTCCCCCGACGAAAGCAGCGCGCTCTGGCAGGAACGTGGAACGCCCACCTCAACAACATGGTCAAGGGCGTTACCGATGGCTTCACCTACAACTTGAAGGCCTTCTACTCTCACTTCCCGATGACCCTGGCCGTCAACGGCAACACCTTCCAGGTGAACAACTACTTCGGAGAGCGTGTACCGCGCACGGCGCACATCCTCGACAACGTTGACGTGAAAGTTTCCAACAAGGTTGAAGTCACCGTTTCCGGTATTGACAAGGAAGCCGTTGGTCAGACCGCAGCCAACATCGAACGCTGCACGACCGTGAAAAACCGAGACCGCCGTGTCTTCCAGGATGGTATCTACCTGTTGAACAAGGAGTGATTGAAATGGCAGAAGATTACGAATCAATGACCGTTGCACAGCTCAAGGAAGCCCTCAAGGAAATGGGCCTCCCTGTGTCTGGAAAGAAATCCGACCTCATCGCCCGTCTGCAAGAGGCAGCCGGACAAGCCGATGACATCGTCGAAGAGGAGGCTTCTGTTGAGGAGGCCGATGAAGACGATGCATGGGACGATGATGATTGGGATGACGGTGAAGACGATGTCTACATGGTCAAGCAAAAGCCCGTTCTCGATGACGAGATGAAGGCTGCTCTCGCTCTGCGAGCCGCTCAGAAGAAGAAGACGCCCTCGTTCCGCCGAACCGAATGGTTCCGCTACAAGCGGCTCTCCCGCTCCGGATGGCGAGCCCCTCACGGTATGGACAACAAGCAACGTCGAAATTACAAGTATCGAGGTTCACTCGTCCGAATCGGCCACGGCAAGGTTGCCGCTGCCCGATTCCTCCATCCCTCTGGTTTCCGTGAAGTGATGGTGCACAACATCGCTGACCTCGAAGCCATTGACCCCGAGACCGAAGCTGCCCGTGTTGGTGCAACGGTCGGCGGTCGAAAGCGAGAACACATTTACGCACGAGCCGATGAACTCGGTGTTCGTGTGTTGAACCGACGGAGGGATGTCTGATGCAAATCACCAACCAGAAGCGAATCGCTGCCCGCCTTTTGAAGTGCGGTGAAAACCGAGTGTGGATTAACCCACTCTATGTCGACCAGGTGGCTTCAGCCGTCCAAACCGATGACATTCGCGAGTTCATCGACGAAGGCTGGATCCGTGCCAAACCCGTCAAGGGAACGTCCCGAGTACGAGCTCGTCAACGACTTGCACAGAAGCGAAAAGGACGCCGCAAGGGACAAGGTACCCGTGCCGGTACGGCCAACGCTCGAAACCCACGAAAGAACCGCTGGATGCGAACGATTCGCAGCCAGCGACGCGTGCTCAAGGAACTTCGAGAAGACAACACCATCGAGCCGTCTCAATACCGACGCTACTACCTCAAGGCCAAGGGCGGTTCCTACCGTTCCATCGCCCACATGCGCTCACAGATGACGCTTGAGGGTGTCGAACTCAAAGGAGGCGATGAGTGATGGCTGGCAACAACCGACGCTCAATTTTCCGCCGACGTAAGGCCGGTTTGACCGACTATCGACGCCGATTGAAGCTTCTCCGAGGACAAATGCCTCGTGCCGTTGTTCGCGTGTCCAACACGCGCACCACCTGCCAACTTGTCTCGTGGGCAGCCGACGGCGACCTCGTCAGTGTCTCTGTCACCGGCTCTGACCTCGTGAAGAAGTACGGATGGCCGAGCAACCGTTCGCTCAAATCCGTACCGGCTTCCTACCTGGTCGGCTACGCCATGGGCAAGGCTGCTGTCGCCTCCGGTGCCAGCGAAGCCGTGCTTGACATCGGTCTTGCTGCCAGCACCCGAGGCGGTCGTGTTTACGCTGCGCTCAAGGGTATGAGCGACGCAGGCCTTGAAATTCCACACAGCGAAGATGTCTATCCCGAAGATGAGCGCCTCAACGGTGCCCACATCGACGACAGCGTGGCTGGAGACGTTGAAACCACCAAGAACACCATAGAGGGGGCTTACTGATGAGTGAAGAAAACAATACCACCATGGCACCGGGTTTGCTTCAAGCCTATGCGCCAGAAGAAGTTGATGAGATGCCCGACCCTCGTCGTCGCCGACGTAATCAAGACGACCCGATTGCAAACCTTCGCAAGTGGGAACCGCGCACCCGACTCGGTGCCGCAGTCATGGCTGGAAAGATCATCACATACGAAGCAGCTATCGCCTCTGGCCTTCCAATCCGTGAGGTCGAAATCGTGGACGCCTTGATTCCTGATCTTGAAGATGAAGTCATTGACGTGAACATGGTTCAGCGCATGACCGACAGCGGACGCCGTGTTCGCTTCAACGTCATGGCCTGTGTGGGCAACCGAGACGGCTATGTCGGACTCGGCATGGCCAAGGCCAAGGAAGTCGCCACCGCCATTCGCAAAGCCATCACCGCCGCTAAGTTGAACCTCATTTCAGTCCAGCGAGGCAACGGTTCGTGGGAATCGTCCCCCGGTCCAGGCAACACCGTCCCGTTCAAGGTGAACGGACGAGCCGCCTCCACCCGTGTCACCCTCATGCCCGCAGCAAAGGGCAAGGGATTGGTCATCGGGCAAACCGGAAAGAGCGTGTTGCAACTCGCTGGCATCGAGGACGTGCTGTCCCGAACGAAGGGCCAGACCCGCACAACCATCAATTACGCCGCAGCGACCTTCAATGCGTTGAAGAACATCAACACGACCCGCGTCACCAACGCACAGCGTGAGAATCTCTACATCCATACCGGGAGGAAGAATGCATGACGTTCATTGTTGTCCGAGCACGAAGCGATGTGAAGGTTGAGCGATCGATTCGCGAAACCATGGGCCACATGAACTTGACCCGTGTCAACCACGCCGTCATCATCCCAGATAATCCGCAATACCGAGGTATGCTTCAGAAGGCCAAGGACTACATCACGTGGGGCGAGGCCGACGCCGGCATGGTCGAGCGTATGCTCACGGAGCGAGGACGCATGTCTGGCAACGCACCACTGACCGACGCCATCGTCGCCGAGCACACCGATTACAAGAACATCAGCGAATTCGCCAAAGCCATCACGGCCGGTGAAGCGCAGGTGAAGGACATTCCAGGACTGAAGCGCGTCTTCCGTTTGCACCCACCCCGTGGGACAAAGGGTTGGGGCGGCATCAAGCGCAGCTTCGTCGTTGGTGGAGCCCTCGGCTCCCGTGGCGATGCCATTGGCGACCTTGTCGACCGAATGATTTGAGGTGAAAGAGATGGGAACGAAAGCAAACAAACATCGTGGACGCAACCGCTACCACGGTCGAGGCAAGAAAGCCGGTCGCGGCGCTGGAAAGCGTGGTGGTCGTGGAAACGCCGGTATGAACAAACATCGCGTCATGACC
>JBMYQB010000052.1:0-9927 GCA_049600935.1 Candidatus Poseidonia sp. | reverse complement strand
CCACCGAATTCGGCTATCCCATGTACGCCGAAGGCTTGCGTCGAGCCCTTGACTTCCTCAAACCGCTGGGCGTGCCGATTGAGATCACCGAAAACGGTGTAGCGGACGCCAACGACACCCTACGAACCGAGCATCTCAAACGCCACCTTTGGGTTCTTTCCCAAGCGATGCGGGACGGCCACGATGTCCGCTCGTACCATCACTGGTCGCTCCTGGACAATTTCGAATGGGCCGAGGGCTATTCGATGCGGTTTGGCTTGCACCATGTCGACTTTGAGACCCAAGAGCGCACGCTTCGGCCGAGCGGGGAAGTGTACCGGGGCATTGTAAAGGAGCACTAAACGGATCAAATACAAACGACGCATCCAGGCGCATCACTCGCCATCGCCAAACATCTTCTTCAAACGCCACAATGCAACGCCAGCAAGAAGGGCGATCAAGATCATGGTTTGAAGGCTGAGTCCACTCTCTGTCATGGTGGTCACTTCACCGTGCTTTGCATAGTCTTTCCGCTCCATGAAGCGGTGTCGGGTCAAATCCAAACGTCGTTTTCGGCCGTCAAGTCGCCGTCTGCTTCACCGGTGTTGACCACGCCTCGCGGCTCGACGAGCATGACCATGCACTCCTCTTCAGCAAACGGTTTGTGCCGTGTTCCCTGCGGGACGACGTACATTTCACCGGCGTTGAGGGTGATGGTTCGGTCTTCAAATTCAATGCCCATGCTGCCCTCGACCACGATGAACACCTCGTCGGTGTGGCCGTGGTCGTGCCAGACAAATTCGCCTTGAATCTTGACCAATTTGAACTGATAATCGTTCATTTCAGCGATGACTTTGGGCGACCAGTGGTCCGAAAACAAACCGAATTTTTCGGCGAGGTTAATTTTGGTCATGTGGTGTGCACAAAAGCCGCCTTACTTTGCTCTATGCCCGTGGAGGGGCGGTGTCCAGCGTCCGTTTTGACGCGCAAAATCCAGCACGTGGCAGTACACCGTACTCACTTCTTCGTTGGCTCGCTCAACCCGGCTCAATTCGGAAGGTTGGAGGAACTTGTCCGCTGTTTTCCACGCACGCCGGGCCGCTATGGAAAGCGGAAACCGAAACAGCGCTGGTCCGTTGACCGGCAATCCCCAACGGGTCATCCATGGGCGTTCGACCACGCCGGCCTCGATCATGGCTTGTTTTACTTCTGACCACGTGGCTCCACCCGCTTTGTGCTTCACCAACCACGAAGGGTTGACCGAGGAGTCAACGGTGTAGCCTTGCGCTGCGAGCACCGCGGCCATCCACGGGCCGACGTACCCGTTCGGGGCGCGAAAATACGGGCGAAACGCCTCGCCTGCATGCGCCTTGAGCAGGGCGGTGGACGTGGTCAACATCGCAGCAAATCCGTCAGGGTCTTCTCCCCACGCCGACCAGGAGCGGTGGGTGTGGCCGTGACAACCCACCGTCAATCGCTCTGGAAATCGCTGGAGCGCATCGGATAACAATTCAGCAAAGGAACCCTTTTCCAACAAATCCGTGATGAGAAACAGGGTAACGGCTCCCTCGTGTTCTTCCATCCAACTCAGGAACCCCTTCCACCCCAACCGAAATGCATCGGACAGTTCGGTTGACGGACCTTGGTAGGTTTCCGTGCTCCGAGTTGGATGGCCCTGATGCTTGGGCAGATGCCTGAAATCATCGGTGTCAACGGTGAACCAGGTCGGCATGTCAGGCCTCCGGCCCAAGGTCAACGAGGTAGAGGTGGTGGGGTACCGTACGTTCATTGAATTCAATCCCGATGAACTCCTGGAGAAGTTCGCCGTTCCAGTTGTTGCAAATGGCGTCCGCCGTGGCGATTCCGGCATCGTTGTGTGGATGAACGGCGATCTCAACCGTGGTCATCCTTTCCCGACTGGATAACCACGAGAAGATGATGTGGACACAGGAAGAGGCGATGCTCTTTCGGCGATGGGCTCGCCGTACCCAATACCCCAAATTGAAATCGGCGTGAAGAGATTGTAGTTCATCGCCAAGGCCGATGAGTCCGATGAATTCACCCGAATTGGTGTCGTGAATGGACCAAAAGTGGAGTCGATCGTTGCCGTTCTGTGCTTCAATATCGTAGAGCATGTCGCGAAGTTGGCGACGAACATCCTCGTCTTGGTCCAACCATGGTAGGGCCGCTTGCGCCGCTTCAGGGTCCTCCTGATACGCATCAAACATGGCCACGAGAACGTTGTTGGCGGCTGGACGAAGGGTCAATCGGTCGTCAACCCGAAGCTCAGGCGTTGCAACCATTCTCTTCACCTCAAATCAAGAGACGAGCCCGTGCTTGTTGAACATGCGCATCGTGCGGATACACGTAGGCCGCCATGTCAAGCGTCCATTTCATGTGGTCGTGTCGGCCCAAATGTTGCATCAGCACCGAAACATGAAGCAGCATGTCGAGGTTTTCCTCAAGGTGAGGCCCGAGGGTGTCAAGCGTTGTCGCAGCAGCGTGCATGTCGCCGTTTTTGACATGGTCCATCGCCGCCACGACTTCTTGGTACACTTGCGTCGGCGCCCAGGGTTCGGCCTTTGGCCACGGCCAGATACGGTTGTCCTGTTCGGCTTCGGCAGCAGGTGCAACCTCTTCTGCAGGTTGCGCAGCTGCGCCGTCCACCTCGGCTTGCGGTGCCGGTTCATCCTCGGGTAAATCCGGTAAATCGGGGGTTGTGGGAACAACAGGGGACGGCGCCGGGGCAACCTCTCGTGCTGGAAGGGGTGCGGGAGCTTCGTCAGGGAGGTCGGGAAGGGCAGGTGTCGGAGCAGCGATGGCTTGAGCCAAGGAACCGGTCGGTTCACTCGATACATCAGGGAGGTCGGGCGTAGCGTTTGGCGCAGGACCCACCTCACCCAGCAAATCCTCGTCTTTGGGCGTCTCCACCGTAGGGGAATACAATCCACCTCGTCCGGTGTGGACAGGTTCTGCAACCTCGGCCATCGGGTCAACGGAGCCGAGGTCGAATTCGACGTATTCCTTGGGGGCATCTTCAGCCGTCAACTCCACTTCTTCGGCCTCGCTGGTCTCGACCGTTGAGGAGAGGGTTGGCCCCTCACTACCAATGAACTCAAACGTCTCTGGCACGGGCTCCCCGTCCTCGTCTTCTACCGGTGCCGACAGTGCATACTGGTCCACTTCCACCGTGACATCGTCCATGGCCAACACCGCTTCAACCACGGGGCCGATGTCCTCTTCTTCCTCGTTATCACCGAGCAAGAGGCTCATGATCTCCTCGCCAGAGGTCGTCGGTTCCGCCATCGGCTGTTCGCGAGCGGACTTGTTGAGGGAGTAGTAGCATTGTTCGCAAGTCTCTGCGCCCAAGGGGTTGTTGTGTTCGCAATAAGGACACACAACACCGACGGTGCCGCTGTCTTTTTTCTTGCGACCAAACACGTTCTCACCCAGTCATCGGCCGTGGAATCTCGGTTTAAGAATGAGGGTTTGTCGGGCATCAAACGCTTCAATCTCCATCCATACGATGATGAGGGGTGAACCCGTGGTGTGGGTATGGGGCGCAAGGGTTCAGTCAAGCGAATGAAAAGCGCCCGGGAGCCGGACCCTCCCATGGCGAAAGGCGAGCCGATGCCTGACCGCTGGCGACGAAGCCAAGACCATTTCACGTCCATGACCGAACTCATCAAACAGGAGTTGGACGATGAGACGCAACTGGTTGAGGAGCGATGGAAATCCTGGTCGAAGCAACGACTCGTGATGGCCGGCGTTTCACTCTTCGATTTGAAAGCGCGAACCCAAGGGCGCTTCTTCGGCGACGACATCATCGTGTTCGAGGCCCAAGACAGCGGCCGTCTGCCCGAACATCGCTTTTCTCACGGCGACATCGTGTTGATTTCACGGTCTCGGCCGTGGGGTGAAAAGGTGGTCGAAGGCGTCGTTCTCGACCGCGGACCAACGCGCCTGCGCGTCGTCGTAGGAGAGCGCCCTCGAGATGTTCGTAAGGGCGGATGGCGCTTGGATAGAGGGGCCAATCGCGTGGCGCACGACCGCATGCATGACGCCCTCATCGCCTTTCATTCGACCGAGGGCGATGGTGGAACCGTGCTTCGCGAACTCCTTCTTGGCAACGTCCTCGACATTAACCAGAGTGCTGAACTTTCACCCGACATTCGAGGACGACTTCAGCAACGAGGGCCAACGCCGACGTACGCTCACCTCAACGCTTCCCAACAGGACGCCATCGAAGCCGCTCTATCTCGCCGCTTGACCCTTATCCAAGGCCCACCCGGCACGGGAAAAACCACCACAGCCACGCACCTGCTTCACCGCTTGGCGATGCAAGGCAGCGGGCCTTTGCTGGCAACGGCAGAATCGAACGTCGCGGTTGACAACCTGCTCGAGGGGTTGCTTGATTTAGGTGTCAAAGCGTTGCGTATCGGCCGTCCTGTCAAGGTACGAGAATCGCTTCGCTCGGCCACCCTCGATGCCATGCTGGAAGACCATCCCATGCAGGAGGAGTTGGCGTTTTTGCAAGACGAGCAGCGAGAATTGCGCAAAGCCCTACCCTCACTCAAGGGCCGGGAGAAAGGCTTGATGCACCGCGACATCAGCATCAATCAGAAAGAAATCCGGAGAATGGAAGACACCATGACGGCCAGCGTCCTTGATGAAGCCGAAGTCATCTGTGCCACCACCATCGGGTGCGGCCATCGCCTGCTTGAATCCCGAAAGTTTCCCATCGTACTGATGGACGAAGCGACACAGGCCACGGAACCCAGCGCCTTGGTTCCCATTGTGAAGGGGTGCCGACAGTTGATCCTCGTTGGCGACCATCAGCAACTGCCGCCAACGGTCATCAGCCGACGAGCCGAGCAGGGCGGGTTAAACAGGTCGCTCTTTGACCGCCTCATCGCCTGCGGTCTTGATTCAACCATGCTCACGACCCAGTACAGGATGCACCCCATTTTACGGGAGTTCCCGAGCGCTCGCTTCTATGAAAATCGCCTCGAGGACGGTTGTACATCGGCGCAACGTCCGCCACCCGCAGGCTTCCTTTGGCCCGATTGGGACCGACCCATGGCGTTTGTACCCGTTGAGGGCGTGGAAGAAACGGATGAGGAAGGCAAGAGTCGGTCAAACCGAGACGAAGCCGCGAAAGTGTTGAGCGTGGTCAACGATTTATTGGCCATGGGCGACCTTCAACCTGAGGACATCGGTGTGATTTCGCCCTACAACGGACAGGTGAGGGAACTGGTGCGCTTGTTTGAGATGGCGGGTGGAAGGGAACCCGGTCAGCCTTATGCCGGACTCGAGATCAAGAGCGTTGACGGGTATCAGGGGCGAGAAAAGGAAGTCATCGTGTTCTCCACGGTTCGAGCCAACGAACGAGGTGAGGTAGGCTTCCTCGCTGATTATCGCCGCCTTAACGTCGCCATTACCCGAGCAAAGCGAGGGCTGATTCTTCTCGGCCACCCCACCACGTTGCGACACGACGGGACGTGGAAGGCCTACCTTGACTGGGTAGACGAACACCAATTGTTTGCCTGGCATGTCACTCACAGTTCATGACCATCGCTCGCGGTGGATGCAACGCGTCATTTGACAAAGGAGAAGCCGTGGCCATGGCATGGCCGAGGACCCGGTGACCATCGTCAAAGGCGGTACGCTGGCGCAGAACATCATCGGTTCAGCACCCGAAGGCATGCTCATTGCACCAGCCTGGAAGCGGGTGCTTGCTTTCATGCTCGACGTCGTCCTCATTTCCATCGTGTTGAGTTTCTTCACGGGCGGGCAGTTGACGATGAACCTTCTCAACATCGAGATGTTGAGGGAGGGAGGCCGCTACACAGCGGCGTTTTTCATGAACTGGTTTGTGTTCGCTGCAGCGTTTTATCTCTACTTCAAGTACACCGGTCAAACGATGGGTCGCTCCTTGGCTCAGCGCGGTTTCCGCATCGCCATCGTTCACGACAACGGTACGATGCTTGAGGGGCATCACTGGGGGCCACGTGCAGTGGCCAAAATGATCTACCTCATCCCCGTTCTCGGCCCGCTGTGGTTTGGACTACGGGACACCTACAACGCCGGCTCAACCGCAGCAGAGTACCGAACAGCCGTGGATGTGAAGCACCACACGGTCGCCGCCGTGGACTGGTCTCTGCCCTCCGAGACCCGTCTACGATTGCGCTGATGGCATCCGATTGGGGCAAGCCATTGAAGTAGAGCCACCCGTCAGTGACAACCGGTGAGCCGACATGAGTGATGAGCACAGCGCCCGAGCCGGCTCTCTGAACGCCCATTTGACTTCGGTTCGAATGGAGATTGATGACGACGATGAGGACATCATCATGGTCGTCGTTGATGTGGTGAATGAATCGTCCATTCCCGTCGGCGGTTTGGATGCCGCCATTGTTGACGCCAAGGGTGGACGCTACGAGCCGGTGGAAGGCATCAGTTCCATCGGACCGGGGCTCACGCGCCAGTTCAAGTTCGAGGCACAGATTACAGCGGGCACCTGGACCTTTGAGTTCACCGGAGGTGGGCAGGGCATGAAGCTCGGCCCGTACGAAGCCGATTTCGAATTCCAAGCAGAGAAAGGACGTGTGCTCGGGAACGCCATCGGTTCGAGCCTGTTCAGCGGCGCCTTCGACGCCCATCTTGACGCCTTTGGGTCAACCGAAGAACGCGGCATTATCAACCCTGATTCCATCATCATGACCACCTACGTGGGTGAAAACATGGAAGGTGGTGGCACCAAGGTCATTCGGGGCGACGCCGCAAAGGTCGACAGTGGGGACGACGGCCCTCGCACCCCACCGTGGGAAAGCGCTGCACCAGCGGCGTTGACGCCACTGACCCCCGTCTCGTCCGAGCCAGAAGAAGCCCCTGCCCCGGCTGCTGACCCGCTCCTTGCTCCGCTCACACCACCAGCCGCACAAGCCCCTGCTGAACCGCCCGTGGAAGAAGTACCGCCTTCGCCACCCTCACCTCCTGCCGAGACGGCAGCCACTCCGCCTCCGCTTCCACCATCGGCACCACCAACGCCCCCTTCATCACCCCCGAGTGGTCCACCAACGGGCCCACCCTCTGGCCCTCCGTCTGGTCCACCCAGCGGCCCACCGTCGGGCCCGCCATCCGGCCCTCCATCCGGTCCGCCCTCAGGCCCACCGTCGGGTCCGCCCTCAGGCCCTCCATCCGGCCCCCCTTCAGGCCCACCGTCGGGTCCACCCTCAGGCCCTCCATCCGGTCCACCCTCTGGCCCTCCAAGCGGCCCACCCTCAGGCCCACCGTCGGGTCCACCCAGCGGCCCACCTGAGCGACCCCCCGATTTGTGAGTGAGTCTCATGTCCGACGGCTTTGCTATGGAATTGTGTGGAACCCAAGGCTCCTATCAGATCGTCCCTGACGATGTGGAAACCATTGACCTCGATACGGTTGGTGCTGCGATTGAAGCGGCTGGCTTTGAAGTCGGGGTTCGTTCACGGTTGTGCTGGACGTTTTCGGGTCGTTGCGAGATGACGCTTTACCCCAGCGGCAAGCTCATGATTCGCACCGAGGACAAAGCCTTGGCCGAGGACGTTGCCAATCAACATGTTTCAACGTGGGTGAAATCCTGAGGGAGGCCCATGCTCTCCGATGACCTGGTCGACCACGTCAATGACGGAGGCACCGTAGCCTACCCGACCAGCACGCTTCCTGGGCTGGCCTGCCTTCCTCGTTCTGATGCGCTTGACCGCCTGTTCGCCCTCAAACAGCGTTCGGCCGACAAACCGGTCAGTTTGGGTGTTCTTTCCTTGGAACAAGCTGAGGACCTGGTGGTGGTTCCAGAAAAAATTCGTCGTCTCGAAGCCGCGTTTCCCAAAGGCGGCTTTACCTTCATCCTCGACGCCGTATCCACGCTTGACGGACGGTTGGGAGGCAACCGTGTGGCCGTTCGATGTCTTGCTCATCCAACGGCCCGGGAACTGGTCGAAACGTTTGGACCCATCACGGCCACGAGCGCCAATGAGTCCGGTGAAACACCTGCCTCCTCCGCCCAAGAAGCAGGGGCTGGTCTGAAGTTGCCAACGCATGCCATTCTTCCGGGAACATGCCCGGGGGGTGTTGGTAGCACCATCCTGAATGTCACCGTGGGGGAGCATGAGGTTGAGGTAACTGTTATGAGAGAGGGCATCATACCTTCGCATAGCGTGATTGAATGGTGGAAGAATCCAACCTGAAGTATTGGCGAGATGCAGGGCACGTCGCTCGACGAACCCTCGAAGCCATGAAGGATGAACTTCAGCCCGGCAAGACCTTCCATGAGATCATTGAATCCGCAGAACGCTTCATCCACCGCCACGGCGGAAAACCAGCGTTTCCCGGCACCATCGCCGTGAACGATTTGGCGGCCCATTTCACCACCAATCATCAGGTGGAAGGCGTGGAAGGTTGGGATGGCGACATGGTACTCCAGAAAGGCGATTGCGTCAAAATCGATTTCGGCGTCCATATCAAAGGGCATATTGGCGACAACGCGCTCACATTGGAAATCGGAAACAGCAACGAGCATACCGAGCAAATCAAGGCGGCAAAAGAAGCGCGGGACGCTGCGATTGAGATGCTCCATCCCGGGACGCCGTGGTACAAAGTTGGCCAGGCAGCGGCCCAACCCTCCCTCGATGCGGGCTTTCAACCGATTCGGAACTTGTGCGGCCACCAACTCAAGCCGTGGGAACTCCACGCCGGTGTTTCTGTCCCCTCTTACGCTTGCGGCAAGGACAACCGAGGCTTCTCAGGCGTGGTTGAAGAGGGCGGCGTGTACGCCGTTGAACCGTTCAACACCACGGGTGAATCGGGCTTGATAGAAAACATCGGGCGCTCCAATTCATCCAACATCTACCGCGTCACGGGCCTCACAACCTCACGGAAAGCCCGAGCGAAGAACCAACTCAAACCTCTTGGAGCCCAAATGGCGCGCAACCTCGAAGAGCGGTATTCCACGCTTCCCTTTGCAGAACGCTGGGCCTTCCCCATGCTGAAGAAACCCTTCCCGGATGCGGACGAGGCCAGTTTGCAGAGCAAATGGAATGCGCTGGTCAACAAACTGATCAAGATTCGATTCCTCGAAACGTATCACGTTCTTCGCTGCCGAGACGGCGGAAATATCGCACAATTTGAGCACACCGTCCACGTCACGTCCGGCGGTCCTGAGATCTTAACCGTCGAGTAATGCCTGTTTTTGTGCTCAAAAACGCATATAAACTGGCTTGACCTACGAAATACCGAACAGGGCTGTTGAAGTTCTCGTTGAGTGCATCCCATCCCCTCTCGTTTTCTCTCACCCTGTTCACCTCCACTCCACCATCAGCGTAAGCCACGCCGGATATTTTCGTGTTCATTTTGGTATTTACAAACGGTATGTACCACTCGCCGGCGCGTTCAGACGCGAATTGTCACATGGGCATTTTTTCCGAAAAACCGCCATTTCTCGCGCGGAGGCGAAGAAAAAAGGCAGATGGGTTTAATATGAGGATGGACATAGGCAGGGCTACCCCGAACGGGGAAAGGAGGACAAAAATATGCAAAACGAAAACCGAAACGAAGAGGCTGTCAGCCCCGTTATCGCTACCATCTTGATGGTGGCGATCACTGTGGTGCTGGCTGGTGTGCTGTACGTGTGGGCTAGCTCCCTCGCTGAAGGCAACACCGACGGCAACCTGGCCCTTTACGCCATGAGCGGAAAGGACGCCCAAGGTACCCCAGGTACCGGTACCGCTGACAACCTGATCATGTTGACCATGGACCAAGGCGGCGACATCAACTGGGCCGCTGTCTCCGTCAAGCTGAGCATTGACGGTGCTGCCCCAGTGACCTGCGACAACCCCGGCGTTGACGGCACCTCTGTGTGCGAACTCGTCGAGTTTGGCAACACCGACGACCAAGTGTGGTCCGTTGGTGATGGTG
>JBMYQB010000051.1:0-10094 GCA_049600935.1 Candidatus Poseidonia sp. | reverse complement strand
AGCATGGTAAAACCGAGGTGAAGGCTGTTGGCTAAGGTGAAGGTCGCTGGCCAGCCATAGAGCGCAATGAATCCCCATCGAAGGACAGCACAGGTGGTGGCGACCGTTAGGGCCAAGGGTGCGATGATGTGGAAGTGGTGTTGACGGCGGAAAATTCGGCTGAAGAGCCCCTGGCTCCTGGCCGTCGCTTGTTTACGCTGACGGATGAGCAGGCGCTGCAAGCCCTGCGCACGCCGGATTTTCTGTCGACGTTGTCCTTTGATTGTTGAAGGCGCTGCGTCTACAAAGTGAGCCATTGGGTCAGCAACCGTCCGCCAACCGCGACAGCGAATGGAGGTGGCGATTTGGGCATCGTCGGCGTTGGCTGTTGCGTTCAAATCGTCAATGGCCAAGCAGGTCGGCCGCCACATGAGGCAGGAGCCTTCGAGAAACGGTGTGCTGTCCACCATGGATTCGGCCAGACGCATCGCTTCCCACGCCGAACGGTGCATCTTCTCATCATGGCCCCCGCCCACGCGCTTGGGAACGGCACCAACAGCACCGATCATCGGGTCGGCAAACCACTGCATCATGCGATGCAAGCATCCACGTTTGAGCAGCGCATCGGCGTCGGTCATGCAAACCAACCCTTCGGCGTGCTGGCCGAGGTGGGTGAGAGCTTGGATGACCGCAGCGGTTTTTCCTTTTCGTTCATCCATCTCAATCAGTTCAATTGAGGCGAACGCCCCTTGATTGGCCGATGTCCACGCCTTGAACGTCTTGACCGTTGCGTCGGTTGATGCCGAATCGATGACGAGGAGGTTGATGGGAAGTTGCTGCTGGACGAGGTTGTCGAGTTTCTTTGCGATGACGCTGGCTTCGTTCCATACGGGCAGCAGAACCGTGAGCGGTTCAGCGTGCTCAGTTCCTTTGGGGGCATGCTGACTTCGGTGGTCTCGGTCCCAGCGGTACATGTCCCATCGGTGGAGCACAAAGGGGGCGAGTGCTACAGAAAGCGCTGCCCCTTCAACGATGGCAGGGACGACGACCATGGCGCTTCATGGCCTCGTCTTGCTCTTATGTTCTCTTGCACTCCGAAGGCTTCAGGTGTTGATTTTGCCAACCCTTTGATGTTCTCGGAGGGCGTGGACCGTCCATGCGCAAGGTGTTACACGTCGGGCCTTGCGATTCTCCAGGAGGCATGGCCACGGTCATGCGCACGCTTGCTGAGCACCCTCCCGAGGGTTGGGAAGCCGAATTGCTCGCCTCGCATGCGTCGGGCGGACTATGGGCGAAATGGCGGGCTTACCGAAAGGCAAGACGAGAGTTGCATCGTCATTGCACTTCAGAACTACGCCCAGAAGTCGTTCATTTTCATGTTGCATCGGATTGGTCGTGGCGTCGAAAAGCGCGATTAATCGATATTGTAACTCAACACGAAGTTTCTGCCGTGGTTCATTTTCACTCTGGAAATTTCCGAGATTGGTTGCAAGATGGGGGGTCAAGACGAACAGCAGCCGTCCGAGGAGTTGTTGAACGGGAGAACGTTGTTCCAGTCGTGCTTTCAAAACACTGGGCTGAATTACTCAGGCCATTTATCGGGGATGTGTTGTGCGTTCCAAATCCAGTTAAGGTACCTGTTTTTGATGACACCGTGAAGAGGAGAACCGGTCAAATGTTATTGTTGGGCAGAGACGACCCTGTAAAGGGTCACGACTTTGGAATCGAGGTGACCCGAAGACTGAATGAAACACGAGGAGATATTTCTCTGGTCATGACTGGAAGGCAACGCACGAATTCCCCTACCGTTCAGGCGAGGGGGTGGATTTCAGAATCTGAAAAGATACATCTGCTTCGGGAGTCCTCAATTTTACTGCTCCCATCGCTGTACGAGGGCCAACCAATGGTGGCGCTTGAAGCGCTGGCGCATGGCTTGCCTGTACTCGCCTCATCTCAATTGCACTCCCTTCCTGCATCCGTTCATTTGATTCCACGAACTGTACAAGACTGGGTTCAATTTCTTGAAGACTTTTTCCAGTCATCCAATCGACCGTCCCTTGCGACATTGCCTGATGAACACCAGGTACAACACGTCAGCGAGCTTTGGGAAAAGGTCTACAGTTCGCTTGTCAATGATTGAGAAGACTTCGTTCCAAAACATCAACCGTGTTGCTCCATTTCAACTTCATCAGCGCAAAGGTTCGAGCCTCTTGTTTCAGTTCGGCAACATTACTCGCAGAAAGTGAATCAATCCAAGGTCCACAAGCATCGTGGAAGATAGAACGGTCCACGAGCTTCATCCACTCACCAGGATGAGTAGACAATTGGTTTCCTGCATGCTCAATTCCGTAAACCAGAAGACCGCATGAGAGATATTCACTCCTCTTAAGAGGACTTGCGAGACGCCATACGGTTGAATCAGGCATTGGTAGCAACCCTACATCGTGTTGTGCAAGTTGGTTGGCAAGTTCAGTTTTTGCAAGGGTTCCAATGATGGAAATCCAATCCTTGTCTTTAGCAATGGCTTGCAAACTCCGTACGGCGTCGCCCTCCCCAATCAAGGTCAATGTGGCTTCTTTTCCATTTGTTCTCAGCCGCTGAATGAGGAGAGGAAGAGCCAGCACACCTCGATGTTTGTCCAGTCGTCCATGATAGACAAATGAAGGCGATTGGAGGTCTGTTATCCTTGGAATTGGTTGGAAACAATCCGTGTCAACACCGGCAGGAAGAATGTGAACACAATCGTTTCTTGAGCAGTATTGTTTTGCAAACGTTCTGTGAGGTTCCGAAACAACAAATCCATCGCTGAAAACCCCGTTTCCTACAAGTCTCCAAGCTTTTCTCCACCCCCTCCATTGAAGCCTGCCGAAGAGTGATCTATCGGCTGGGGGCGAACGATCCATGAGCGTCACGCGATGTCCAGCCCTGTTAAGTGCGGGCCCCAATCTTGAAGCCAGAGGCCAGTCAACGATGATGCATTGATTGTCTTCCGATTGTAGTGTATTGAACCACGCAAGAGCCGATGTTGATAGCGAACGTGCGTGAAACCCTTTGATGGTGGATTGGTGGAGTTTGATGTTGGTCCAAGGTGTGTCGTTATCGAAGGGTTTGGGACTTAGAAATGTCACTTCATGCCCACGCTGACTCAATCCAGCGAGAAGTGCGTAGGTGGTCGTGGAGCAGAGGTCGGATGCTTTCCTGACGCTGACCCATATCACCTTCATGCCCCACCCTCCACGGATGCGCTGACGATGCCCTTAATGCCCTCTTTCAGGGTATATTTTGGATGCCAAGTGACCAGTTCTCGCAACAGAGCATTTGAACCGAGAGAGTGTTGAATATCTCCAGGTAAGAAAGGTGAAAACGACGGGACTACAGGGGCGAACACATGGCCTTGTGAAACAAGTTCGTGTTGGATGATGTTGACCAATTCAAGGAGATTCGTCTGTGTCCCACTGCAGATGTTAACGGCGAGATCGTCGTATTTTTCTTCCGACGCAAGAAGGGAAAGAATTGCATCACAAACATCGCTTACATGGACGAAATCTCTGGTTTGTTCACCGTCGCCATAAATTTGGAGTGGAGATTCGGTCATCATCGCTCGAACGAACGCACCGATCACACCACCTACTGCTTTTTCCTTGCTCACATGCGTTCCGTAGACATTGAAAAATCGCATGGCGATGACGTCCAAATCATCACCTTTTGCATTGTTCAGCTGGTGTTCATTGGTCCATTTGGATTGAGCATAAGGAGAGAGCAACGTCCCTGCCTTATCTTCGGTGAGGGGTAAGTCTCCGCAATCACCGTAGACGGCAGCGCTTGATGCCAGAAGCAGTCGCTGAACCCCCATGAATCGGCATTGTTCAATGAGAAGTTCAGTGCCCAAAACATTGACTTCGTGGGTCATCTCCGGATGGGCAATTGAAACGGGGACAGAGGTCTGAGCAGCCAAGTGGATGATGGCATCAACACCTTCAAGCGAAGCAGCGACAACATCGGCATTGAGAAGGTCGCCTTGGAACCAGTTCAAATTCGGGTGCACCAGTTCTGCAGGAGCCTCATTGAGGTCCAAAGCGTGGACGATGTTGCCTTCGTGAAGGAGTTTGGCCACCAGATTTGAGCCGATGAACCCGGCGCCTCCCGTCACAAGATAGACGCCCATGGATGTGTTTCACCTTCGCCCAATACATAGCCTTCGCCGTTTGCTCATCCAAAAAGATGATTTGAATCACGGTAGGAAACGGTACCGTGGCCCCCCTCCTTCGAAAATTACGCATACGTTCTGCGTACAATCGTGGGGAGTACGAGGTTGCAAAGAGGCGTGCACAAGCGCTCCTCAATCATCCAACGCTAGGATTGTTTGCAAAGGACATTATTCTTCGTTCGCTGTACAACCTCGGCCACCATGAAGAGGTCATTCAATTTGCAGAGACATGGTCGATGACCGCGGAACCTTGTGTGAAAAAATCAGAACGAGTGTTGTGGGTGGCACAACCCGAAAAAGCCCCCCTCCCTTCAGATATCGCAGATTTAAGGGCGCAGCAACCCATGCCAATGCAACACATTGATTGGAACGACGCAGATGTCTGTGCGAACTTCCTCCAAGAAGGTCAGCGTGTTTGGTTCAAAACACCAGAATTTTGCGTTTATTGGGATGTTCCTGAGAACTACAATCTTGAACATACACATGCAGCCCTTCTGCACTTGATCGCTGAAATACTTCTTCCACACAAGCAGTCTTTACGCCAGCAAGTGACACCAATTCGGCCTCAAGGTCTTCGCCCCAGTCTCTCTTTTTCTGCTGGAACCGATTCTACTGCGGCGGCCCTTCTGATGCCGAAGCATACGCTTCTGGCTTACCATCGACGAAGTTTCAAATCACTTCTTGACCACCGAAACGCCGACATTCTTCTCTCTAAACTGAATGAGGATGAGGAGAGAACGGTCATCTCCGTATCGTCAAATCATGAATTGCTCCGCACCTTCCAAAACAAACCCATCGGATTCTCTTCTGATTTTGCCTGTGCGACGCACCTCATCCTCCTTGCCGATCACTTCAATCTGAGCGGTATCGCTTTCGGTATGCCAGTGGACAACACCTACCTCTGGAAAGGCCGCCGATACAGAGACTACCCCAATCTTCCTAGTTACACCAAGTGGGTTGAACGCTTCAAACGGGCAGGACTCGATTACCTGCTCCCCATTTCTTCAATTTCTGAGGCTGGCGCGATGAAGATTTGCGCCCTCTCACCGTACGCCTCTGTTGTGAATTCTTGCATGCGCAGTGATGGACAAGGAGGTTGCGGCCGTTGTTGGAAGTGCTTCCACAAGAACGGACCGCTGGGGCGCCCTGTTGATTTGGATGCAAAGGAGATTCGCGCTTACCTTGCAAAACGACCGTTTCCAACCAGCACACACGCACTTTGGGCCCTCCAACATTACGGTCGCGAGGACATGTTGCCTGATTTACAACACTTGTTTGACATGGATTATTCGTGGTGGGAAGGCTACTATCCCCCGGGTTTCAGGCTGCTGCCTCCACCCCTTCGAGAACACATACAACCCCAAATTGAGCAACTCTTGGAGCCCATGCCGGTGCCGTATGATTTGGAAAGCTTGGACCATTTTGATGAAGGAATCAAGGATTGAGGCCAATTTTCCAAAAGCAAGTGTCAGCATCCAGCATTGAGTTCAAGAACTTGAGTCGCTGCCGTTCTTTCATGGGATACTCCCCAACCTTTGCCGATGATGCTGAAAAAGGCAACCTGACGGTTGGCATTATCGGACTGGGCTATGTTGGATTACCTACAGCCATCGGGTTTCATGACGCTGGTTTCGAAGTTTGGGGCGTAGATATCTCGCAGCGAACCGTAGACATGGTCATGGCCGGAAAAAACCCTACTGGCGACCCCGATGTCGATGATATCATGCCCTCTCCGGGTGCGGAACGGTGGCACATAACAACCTCCACTGCCGAGGCAGCCCCGCACTGTGATGTCATCTTGGTCACCGTACCGACCCCAATTACCGATGACCTGAAACCAGATTTGAGTTATGTACGTTCTGCAGGCATTGATGTTTTCTCTGCACTTCGTCCCGGCTCGAGAACCGTGGTGGTGTTGGAATCAACGGTCTATCCTGGGGTTACGGCCCAAACATGGTATCCAGAACTGGAACGCTTGGGGGTAAAGGTGGGTGTCGATGTTGAAATTGCATATTGCCCAGAGCGATTCAACCCTGGCGATCCAGCTCATGGCGTTCGACAGGTTGCCCGTGTTATTGGATGCCCGAACGAAGATGTCGGCCGAGGATTGGTCGCCCTCTACAGTCGATTAACAGAAGAAGATGTCCGTTATGTTGGAAAGTTGGAGGTTGCTGAGGCTGCTAAAGTCATTGAAAATGTTCAACGCGACATCAACATTGCTTTGGTGAATGAACTCGCCAGAATTTTTCCTGAATTGGATGTTGATGTTGAGGATGTCTTGTCCGCAGCAGCGACGAAATGGAATTTTCATCGATACACGCCTGGGGTGGGCGTCGGTGGACACTGCATACCGGTCGACCCCTATTACATGATACAGCGTGCTGCGGATGTCGGTGTGCCAGCCGAACTCATCACAGCAGCCCGGGCCGTCAACCGTACCATGCCAAAATTTGTTGCCAATGTGTTGAATGACATGCTTTACCGAGCAGGGGTTGAATCCGGAAAGGGGCGTGTGCTCTTCCTTGGATGGTCCTACAAAGCAGAGGTTGGTGATCCACGAGAAACCCCCGCAGAACCGCTTGCTGAAGCACTGGTTAGCAAGGACGTCGATGTCACCGTATGGGACCCGCACTTGGACAACAACATGTATCCGGAACACGTAGAGGCTGTTGAGTCGCCATATGCAGAGGAAAAGCGATACGACCTTGTGGTCCTGGTGACAGCGCACAAGCAGTGTTTGGAACTTGATTGGAGCAAACTCCTTTCTTCAATGCGTCATCCGATAATCTACGATGGGCGACGCGTGCTTGATCTTGCTGCGCTTTCGGCTTTAGGCTGGGAAACCCATGCTGTTGGTAAACCGCGGTGACGAATATGGAGCATGATGAGGTTTCAGAGGAGTACCTCTTGAACATCCGTCGTGAAAAAACCGCCCGTGAACTTGACCGAATTCGCAATTCATTCTCGTTTCGTTGTGGCCAAATCATTGCGAAATGCCTTCGATTTCCTCCGTTGTTGATCGTTCTCCCGTTTTGGCTGTTCGGATTCTGTTTCATCTACGGTTTAGAGCGTCTTGGCCGGCGGCCAGCGCATCAAGTACACAGCGGCCGGTCCATTCAAAATCCCAAACGCTGCATGGTGTTCTTTCCAACGAACGGCGTTGGCTTGGGCCATTTTACTCGCCTCTTCGCCGTCGCGAAACGTGTTCGAGAACAAGACCCCGATGTTGAAATCGTCTTTGTAACGACGATGGCTGCCCTGCATTTACTTGAGTCGGAGGGCATTCCCTCCTACCACCTACCCGGCTCGTACATGTTCAACGACATGACCTCAGCAGAATGGAACGCCATCACGGAAGAACTGCTGGCGACCGTGTTTGAGATTCACCGTCCAAGCGTCTTTGTGTTCGACGGTGCCTTTCCGTATCGCGGGATGCTCAATGCCATCAAAAATCGCACGGGCCTAACCAATGTATGGCTGCGACGGGGGGCGTTCAAAAAAGGAGGAACCAAGATTCCTGTTGACAGCATCGAACACTTCCACCATATTTTCCGTCCAGGAGACAGCGTTGAAACAACGGTGGAGGAACTTGATTTCAGCACACCTGTCACACACCTCAAACCCATTCTCCTTGCCAAACCAGAGGATCTTCTCTCAAGGGAAGAAGCTCGGATTCGACTGGGTCTACCGATGGACGCTACCGCTGTTTACATTCAGTTGGGTGCTGGAAAAATCAACGATATTGAAGGTCAACTTGACATGGCGATTCGACTGTTAAACGAGCATGATAACGTCCACATGGTCGTTGGTGAATCCATCATTGGGAATCGTCTCAAACTCAAAGGAGATCGCGTCCGTATCATTCGAGACTATCCGAATTCACTCTTGTTCAATGCGTTTGATTTTGCCATCATGGCGGGTGGCTACAACTCCTACCACGAAGCGATTGCCTTTGCTCTTCCCACCCTGTTCATCCCCAATCTCGATACGGGGATGGACGACCAGCTTGCACGAGTGCGGTCTGGTGAAGAAAAGGGCGCATGCATGGTGCTCTCCAATCAGACCGAAGGAGCCTTCCGTGAGGCATTGCGTCAGCTTTTGGACAACCCCAATCGAGATGAGATTCGAGTGGCCTGTACTGCCATGCAGCATGAAAACGGTGCACTAACGTCTGCGGAAGCATTAATCCGGATGATAATCTAAATCATCGGCTCCTTCTTTTCCTCGCCAAAGTGAACCCAACCATCGGTCGGCAGCAGGCGTGAAGCCCTTGCCACCTTGAGGTTGAGGCGTGAATTCTCCGAACACGGCACCACGGGTGGTTGCATAGAGGTCAATCCTCATAAAAATCCCTAAACGGTCACCCAATCCGGTCGCAGTATTGACCAATTCATCCCAACAACTTGGCTTCTCACACATTTCAGGTTCAGGAGTTTGAGTGGTAATCACCTTCATGCCTATCGAATCAAAATTTTCGTCAACATACCAGTGTCGGTTTTTTGATGTGTCAGTATTGCTATTTCGCTCAATGATATGGCAAAATGCGATATTCTTTCCGAAAACAAAGAATTTGTAGTCATAAGGAGGGATGGAGGTGTTCTCATCCCAATTCATCAAATATTCTTCAATTAATATTTTCAAATTTTTATCCGTTTCTACATCGGTTTTTTCCTTCATTAACTGGACAATGGTTTCTCTTGAGTATGCTTGCTCATCCAGTTGATTGATTCCATCAACCATAACATAGATATTTTTTGCAGACCACCCTCGAGAGGGCTTGATCACGAACGAGTTTGGGAGGCCTGAAAAATCTGGAATCTCATCTGCAGTGTCAACCACAGAATAAATCAGTGGTGTCTTGAAACCGGATGCTTCAACAAATGGAGGACCGGCCAATTTACCTGCGAGGTTTTTGTATGGATGAGGTTCTTTCTCCCGCCACCACCGGCGGTGACGGTCAACAATGCGTTCTGAAAAAAGGTAATCGCTCACCAAATCATCTCCTCGGGGGCGTCAAACCGTCTGTTGGATGCTTGGTCTTTCGGCATGTAATGATTTTCCTCAAACTCTGGAGAACGATGCCACTCGGTGTAAGCATGCCGATATTCCAATCTTAAGCCCGATAGACCACTCCACCCAACCGCAAATTTCCCGCCTTGCGATAATGATTCGGAACGTACACTGGCAATAAGGAATGGTTTTGGCAAATACATGACTCGGTCTTCTCCGAAAACGGACAAAATTCTGTACTCGTATTCCGAATCAGCAGAAACACGAACAGAGTCAAAGTAGCCCAATTCTCCCACGACCACATCTCGTCGCATGGTGAGCGAAATACATGCAGGACGGACAGCCCCAATACCGCGGAAAACAATTGTGCCGTGTTCATCGACTCGGAAGTAGTTTGAAAACACGGCAACAAGGTCCGCATTCTCTTCAAGATGGTGAACACTCATATCCAATTTTTCAGGATGCAACCAGTCATCGGAATCATGGAAGGCCACATATTTCCCTTTTGCAAGGCTGAGTCCGTGGTTTTTTGCAACATATGTGCCGCCGTTCTTTTCCATACGATGAATTTGGATGCGACCGTCCTTCTCCGCCATGGTTGAAAGGAACGAATACACCCCATCCGGGCTGCAATCATCAACAATGATCAACTCCAAATTGCGGTAACTCTGCTCGAGGACAGAATTAATGGCCGATTCAAGCAATTCGTTTTCCTTGTACACGGTCATGATAACGCTCACCAATGGACCATCTTTGGGTGAGATATTGGTGGCCATGAGGGAATTCACCAGGAGTTTCTTTTGTTCATCGGATGAATCAAACGTTTGAACGCCAATCTCAGGCGAAGGAAACGCCGATTGGATGGCCTCAAAATATTGCTGAGTTTCTCCAGCATTGA
>JBMYQB010000050.1:0-10437 GCA_049600935.1 Candidatus Poseidonia sp. | reverse complement strand
CTCAAGCGAGGCTTTGACGAGGCTAGATTTGACATGGGTCTCCGTTGGAATGGCTTGTTCCCGGCCGTTCACGCCGACAAAGAGCACACCGTCTTCACTACGAAGCGAAAGGTCTGCTCGCTCCAAGCCAGGGAAATGCAACAAGACGCGCTCATGCTCCTCCTCCATCGTGCTGACCATGCCACGGTGGACTTCGTGATGCAGAACCCGACCAACCTCGTGCGGGCCGATGGCTTCGGGCAAGGTCTCTGGTTCGCCGTACAACGTACGCCCGACCTCTCGCAAGGCGGCGACACCCACGATCTCTCCGTCTGCCAATTCGAGTTGACCCACGTTCACGCTGCCCAATTTCTCATCCAGTTCTGCGATGCGTTCGAGCTCCTGCTGGCGTCGCTTTTGCAAGAACTCATGGTCAAATTCCGGTGTGATGCGGTTGACCAAGCAGCCGCCGATGGGAAGGTTGTATTCAAGCAGCGATTCGTGGGCTCGGAGTGTCTCGTTGATGCCCATTCGTTCTGGAATGGTGACGAGGGTAAACGATGACGTGGCGGGGTCGCTGAGAACCCTGCGAACATGGAGAACGCGGCGGCGAAATCGTTCCAATTCTTCCTTCATGGCGTCACTCTCCTTGCGGCCAAAAAGCATGGAGCGTAGACCCCCCGATACGCGCATCAAACGCAGGAGCCGACCCGACCAAGCCTCAATGAGTTCGGGCAGTGAGAGAAACCGAAGGGTGTGGCCGGTTGGGGCGGTATCGAACACCACGACGTCCCACATTGGATTTTCCATATGTTTGAGAAGTTCATCAAACGCCAAGGCTTCATCTAATCCGGGCAGAATCATGTCGGCCGTTTTGATATCGGACTTCATGTCGTCAAGTTCAGATTTCGCCGAGGGGTCAAGCATCATGCCGAGGCCTCCAAGACCACCCATGCCTCCAGCACCCATGTTGTTCACGGCCTCACCAACCTTTGGAAGAAGGTTGGAGAGTTTGGCTTCTGGGTCCATTTCAAGTCCATACAGCCCCGGGACACCTTCCACCTCGACCGGCACGGGACCGAGTTGGACATCCAAGGAGTCCGAAGTCGAATGAGCAGGGTCGCTTGAAACGAGCAGGACCTTGAGGCCAGCATCTGCAAGCCACACGGCCGTCGCTGACGAGGTGGTGGTTTTACCCACTCCTCCTTTTCCCCCGAAGAGCAGGAGTCTTGCCATGGACGGCGCACTCGGTGGGGGTGTTTGAATCCCACCCTCGGCCTTTCTGAAGCCAACGCTTTGATGAAGGGAGGCACGCACGGTCGGTCATGGTTTCAGAACTCGTGCTCTTTCAGCTCTCGAGTTTCTGTGCCCTCATCGGAATGACGCTCGGGTGGCGCGGCGTCATGACCAAGTTTGCAGGGTTTTACGACCTTCCAACCGCTTGGAGCCAGGTGTTTTGGGGCATTGTTCTCGGCGGTATGTACGCCGTTATGGCCGACAATCTGTTGTTTCAGCCGTATTACACGACGGTTCTTACCAACGACGGCGTCTACACCGGTTTGAACATCTTTTCACTCATGATTGTGGTCATGTTTGCCTCGGTCTTCTCGCATCTCCTCTTGCGACGAAAAAGGGTCCGAAAAGGAGGGTCACAACCCTCGAGCGGCTGGGCATTGGGTCTCGCCATTGGAGGCATGACAGCGATGGTACTGATGTTCAGAATGTTTGAATTCGAAGACATCTTTACGCCTCTGGGCCTTGCAAACGTCGCCTTGATCTCCATCGTGGCACCTCGTGCAGAAGCCCTCATCACGGCTCGCCACGGCTATATGATGCTTCAGGACCGGAGGTGGAGTGCCGTCTTGCGCTCAGCGTTTTGGAGGGCATCGTTGCTCGTGGGCCTCTACTTCGTTGTGTTCAATCCGGAGGGATGGGTCTTCATTCTCCCCTTTGTCATTCTGGCGAACCCCTACGGAGAAACGTGGATCTGGGAATCCGTTCCCAAAGAAGGCCGCCGCCGTCTTCGCCGTCTATGGGCAGAGCAAGCAAGAGAGGCGTCGTCTGCCACGGGCGGCGAATCTGCAGCCGTTTTGGCCAATGAAGAAGAGTAAGATGTTGCTAACTTAAGAGCATACTCTTTTTCTTCCGGGAAAAAACGGCGTAACGATTTTCAAAATTTAAGCGGGTTATCTTGGACAATTGTTATACGACGCCAGCCAAGCCAAATGACATGGGTGCTTGCCCTTATTGCCGCAGTACTTCGCTGCCAGGCGACACGATTTGCTATTCGTGTGGCCGGGTGCTGCCGCAGGGCGATCGTGGAAGTTATCGCCTCGAGCAGCAGTTCAGCAAGACCAAGGGCAAGAAGGAAACGACCTACAAGATGGCTGCAAAACCCTCGCAGCGAGGTGTGGTTCAGACCCATACGGGCCGTCAACGAAACATCATGAAGCGACGAAAGAATCGCTTCCGAAGCGTCGCCATGCTCGGTTTGGTGGCCTTTATCATGCTCTCGCCTCAAGCGCAGGAAGCGGTTTTTGGTGAATTTGGTGGCGTTGAGGAATTCCTCCAATCCCAACTCGCCCCGTACCATGTTTATCCAAACGAAGCAACTTACACGCTCTCGAAAATTTCAGAGGTCACCGCCAACGGTGAATCCACTCAAACAGAAAACATCCTCATTCCGCCGGTCGTCCAGTCGTCTCTTCTCGGGGCGGCTCAGTTCGCCTATACGGACGGAAGCGAGGACCTCACGCCCTCCTCATTGCAACAAACGCTGCAAATCACGCTCGTCATTGACGGTCAAGACATCAACGTCCCGATCGATGGGATGCCCGACCGACCCTACAGCAACGCCATTTCTACACCAAGTGGACACGAGGTATGGTGGCCTTCTGTTGGTGAAGGAACAACGGAATGTCCGATTGCAAAATGCATCAAGGTCCGCACGAGTTTCCAAAACGGTGGAACGGCCAGGTATGAGGTGCATCTCCACATGCATTCAACCTCCTATGCTTGGTGGGATGATAGCAGCAGGGTTGACGCCCGAGTTGCTGGAAGGGACATGGGCATCAACGCCGAGAATTCCGGCACCTTTGATGACCTCGCTCAGCGTGGAAACGGCGTGCGACAAGGTCAGTTTGGAAGTTCGCTGTGGTACGACCGGGGTCCCGGTGCTGGATTTGCCATCAACGCCCAGGACGCCATCGTCATGGCGACGGCGGATGCCATCGCTGCAAGTCTACCCGAAGGAAAGACCGACAACGCCTATGCCTTCTCACGAGCAACCTTCGACTACCTCCATGCCTACATTTCCTACGACCGTGAAGCGCCAAGTCCCGCACGGTCGGGCCCAGCCTGCCTTGCCGCTGGAACAGGAGATTGCGACGAGCAAACAAACGCCTTCTTCAGTATCATGAGAACCCGGGGCGTTCCAGGTTGGTATGCCTTTGGCGTGCTTGGTGATCCGTTTTTCTCGAACGAGGGCTGGGAAGCCCACGCTTGGGGCTACATTCAATTGCCGATGAAGGACAGCTGGTGCGAGGAACGCAACATCGTTCTTCAGACGTGTTTCGTCGAAGCACAGGTCGACGTGGTGAACAACAAGTGGTTGCTTTCAACGCCGACCGCCTATGTTGATTGGATTGAACAACCCGACCCTTCGGGCGAACTGGTTCACGGTTACTACTATCCGTTTGATTCGTGCACGTCTCGCTGTGATTTCGACCGAGACCGGAGTTTTGAGACCAAAGGTGCCGTCGAATTCAACGGAGGAACCTACAAGGTCAAGAAATATGCAGAATCATTGTGAGGCGGTGACGACATGCGTGTAATTATTGGTGGAGCCGGGCGTGTGGGAATTGCGTTGGCCAAGGCATTGGCCAATGAAAAGTACGACCTGGTTATCGTTGACAACGACTCGAGGGCCGTTGCGAATGCGCAATCCTTGGATTGTCTTGTTGTGAATGGAAACATCACCTCCAGAGAAACGCTCATGGAGGCAGGCGTAGCCTACGCCAGCGTGTTCATCGCCGCAACGCCCTCAGACGAAACGAACCTCATTGCGTGCTCCATTGCCGAACATGCGCATGAATCCATGGAGGGTGAGGACAAATTGACGAGCATCTGTCGTCTCCGAACCGCTTCCTACATTGAAGAGTTCAACACCGGCCATTTGCTTGAATGGGCCAAGGTTGACCACGTCGTCAACCCTCTCCACGGTGCCATTCAGCGTCTCAACGCAGGCCTTCGCTCAACCGATATCGAAGAGGTCATACCGTTCGGTGAAGAGGCCTATGTCATCGAATTTGATATCGGTGAAACGGCCCGAAACGTCGTTGGCCGACCGCTACGGGATGTGAAAGAGGACTTTGTCCATGGATTCCCCAACATCGTGGGCGTCAAGAGAGACGGTCAGCGGAGTTTCATTCCCAACGACGATAGCATCCTGGAAGTGGGGGACCGTCTGGGCGTTGCCGTTATTGGTTTGGACGGATTCAACCCAGCCTTGATCACCTTCGGCCATGAGATTTCGTACTTCCCAGAATCGCCTCGAGTCGTTATCGTGGGGGCTTCCGCAATTGGAACAAAGATGGCAAAGGACTGGTTGGACCACGGTGCTTCTGTCACTGTGCTCGAGCGTGAGTTGCATCTTGCCAACAAACTCGCCGGTTCCAAGACCGGTGGCAACATGAACATCGAGGTCATTCACGGGGACCATCTTGACCGAAGCGTGCTTGAAGAGATCTCAATCGGACAATACGATGTTGCTTTGAGTGCTCTTCACGACGACCACGCCAACATCGCCGCTGTTCTCATGATGTCGGACCTTGGTGTACCGCACACTGGACTCATGCTGTACGACGCCGACCTTGTCAAGGTGACACAAAGAATGGGGATTTCCTTTGCCGTGGACCGACACCGCGTTGCTGTGAACAACATTTTGAGCCACGTCCATCGCAGTTTGTCGGGACACTATGCCTTGCTTGCTGAACTCCCCAACGTCGTCGGAATTACGTTGAAGGTGACCGAGCGTGCGAAGTTTGCTGGCAAGAAGGTAGCGGATGCCAACTTCCCAGATTGGATGAGGCCCGCCTTCATCAAGCGCCGAAACATCGGTGGTGCCTGGGAATCCATCGACCCTCAACCCGATGAACTTCTTCTCGAAAACGACCGTGTCGTCTTGTTTTGTTTGAAGGAAAAGGTCGCTGACGCTCAGAAACGATTCAAGGTGTAATCATGCGCTATGATGTGCTGAACCTCATTCTCGGGTGGACGTTGCTCGCCCTTTTGGTCCCCCTTTTCGTATGCGGTTTGGTCACAGCCTGGCTCGACGGTTGGCAACTTGCCGTGCAAGCGTTTCTTCCTGCCATGCTCATCAGCGGTGGCTTGGGTGCAGCCATGCTCGGTTTGTTCACCCGAACGGATTCTGCCCAGCGACTTCGTGATTTGGAGGCCTTCGTGGGTGTCGGACTTGTATGGCCGTTGACCGTCCTTATCGGGGCCTTACCCTACTGGTTTGGGGGTGTGTTCGTTGGACCGTTTGTTGATGATGCGTTGCTGATTGATATCCTGAGAGGATTCGTCAACTCTTGGTTTGAGTCCATGTCGGGCTTCACCACATCAGGGGCCACGGTCCTCTCCCACAACATGAGCCCGAATTGTATACCGGGCACCACGGCAGACTGCATCAACGCTCAACCGAGGGGCTTGCTTCTGTGGCGCTCACTGACGCAATGGTTGGGTGGTATGGGGGTCGTGATGCTCGGCATGCTCGTCCTCTCTCGAATCATCGGTGGTGGCATGGCGTTGGCCCGTGCCGAATTGACCGGCCCCTCGCTCTCTCGACTCCGTCCGAAGCTTCGGCAAACCGCCATGGCTCTTTGGGGATTGTACCTCTTGTTGACACTCACCGAGATGCTGGCCCTGAAATTCATTGGCGGCATGTCGGTCTTCGACGCCGTGAACCACGCCTTTACCACGATGCCAAGCGGTGGATTTTCGACAAGGGATTCCAGCATTGCCTACTATGATTCTGCGACCGTTGAACTCATCATCATCGTGTTCATGTTCCTCGCTGGCGTCAATTTCACCCTCATGTGGTTGATGGGCTCAGGGGACTATAAAGCGGCGCTTGGCGATGAGGAATTTCGTACCTATTTGCTCTATATTTTCGCTGCCGTCGCCATCATTACCATCTCACTCATTCTTGTTGGTACCGCCCTTGATAACGCCCTCTTGGACACCCTCTTCCATGTGTTGTCCATCGGTACCTCAACCGGGTACGCTTCCGCCGACTATGGCCAATGGCCGGGTGTTGCACGAATCATCCTCTTCCTGCTGATGATCGTCGGGGCCTGCGCTGGTTCAACCAGCGGTGGGCTCAAATTGATGAGAATTCGTATTGGTCTAAAGGTGGCCTTTAGGGAACTGGCACGCATTGCCCAACCTCGAAAAATTCACATGATTCGCATGAACAATCAAGTGGTTGAACAGAAGCAAGTGAGCCTGGTGGTTGGGATGCTGTTCATTTGGGTCATCCTGTTCGGATTTTCTTGCATCGTATTGGCGATGATGATGCCCGATGCCTCCTTTGAAACCATTCTCTCCGTCGCCGCCTCTGGACTTGGTAACACCGGTCCTGCCTTGGGGGCGTACGGACCAACCGAAACGTGGGCATCAATGAACTCAGGTTCCCTGCTGTTTTCTTCCATCTTGATGTGGTTTGGTCGTCTTGAACTGCTCACGGCGATCATTGTTTTGCACCCGCACAGCTGGCGACGTGAAGAGAAGTCAGAAGGTGAGCGTCAAGGCATGGCCATGGTGAAGCGAATTCTTGACCGAGACGGAGAGAACGATCAGAACAAGGTCATCTGACCGGGTGCTGGGCCAGCATCCTCATCTACGTCTTGGGATGAGAGGTCGTCCTCCACGCCATGTGGCTCTGCCACGGGTGCTTGTTCGGGAACTTCAGGCGCAGGCGTTTGAACGATGGGCTGAATTTGGGCTGCCAATTCTTCTTCAGCACCCTCGTACGATTTGAGGAGGGCCTTGGATGAACGTCGGGACTTGGCCAAACCTGCGAGCGAGAGGTGCTCTTCACCCGAAAGACCGAGGCCGAGGGAGATGGTAAAATCCGTTGAATCGCCCAGGGGCGATTCGTCTTGCATCAAGGCAAACAACGGTTGTAGGAATTCTTCTCGAGTGGTTGATTTGTTGGTTCCGCAGACATCAGCGAGTTTCTCAACGATGCTGGTCCGCCCTGCAGGTGCGCTACGACGGAGATAGTTCGGATAGGAGGGGAAGATCCTGCCTTCGAGCGGAACGGTGTTGGCCGTAGAGGCGGCCAGCGCCGTCAAGTGTTGTGTCCAGTAGGTCGAGCGGTGTGCGGTGTTAAGGAAGCGCCCCATCATCGCTCTGTCTGCTTGGAGCAGTGTCTTCGAACCTCGGCGTACACTTCCGGTGTGCGTGAACAGGGAGGCATTGTTCCAATGCACCCAATTCAAGAAGTCCGAGGGGTCCTTATCGATGGTTCGAATAAGGGTAGATGCCGACTTGCTGTTTCTTTCTCTATAGAGAGCATCAAGTCCGGGAAAAATCTCAACGGTGACGTCTCGTTGACTGGCTTCTGCATGCGTTAAAACGACATCGGATGTCAGCGGTTCACCGTTGAGTCCAGAGGCCATGACTTGCAAATCCCGAACAAGCGCCCTCAGGTCGCCGTGGTTTGTTTGGGCAAGCGCATCGATGGCTGCGTCCTCAAATCCAATGCCTTCTTCTCGCAGTACCCTTCGTGCAATGCGACGAAGAGCCTCGTCGTTGGCCCGGACGAAGTTGATTTTGAGCAGGTGTTTCGTAAACCGATCTCGTGTATTGCGCCACGAAGAATTTCGCCCCCAAAGCCCCATTTCTTCGTTGCACGCAAGAATCACCGGTTGCTTGGTTTGGTCGAGGAGCCTCAGGAGTTCCGCTTTACCACCCGAATCACCTGATAGCGTCGCACCGGGTCGCTCATCATCACCTTCCATGGCCCGTTCAATGCGCTCTTGACTGACCTGTCGTAATCCACCCGAAAGATGGTCCACCTCGTCCAAAAGAATGAGTGTTCTCGAGGGTGGGGCTGACGGGTCGTGGAAAAGCGAGCGATGCGTGGCTCCACTGGTGGCTGCTTTTCGTATCGCTGCAGCATTTCTGGCGTCGCTGGCGTTGAGTTCGATCACGTTCCAACCCATGTCCTCAGCGATGGCGCGGGCCACGGTGGTCTTACCAACGCCGGGTGGTCCAATTAAGAGGACAGCCTTCTTCTTCGGGGTCCCGTTTTGCCATTCATCAAGCCAAGCACGAATTTTCCGTCGTTGAACTTCGTTGCCCTCCAACAATTGCTCTGACCGAGGGCGATGCCGTTCGGTCCAATCGCTCGGCTGACCCATGGTGAAACATTTCGGGGAGGGTTCATCAACCTTCACCATGAGGTTGGAGTGAAGAATCCCTTGGCAACGTTTCTGCGGCCTTCAGACCAAATCGGTGATGGCCACACGGTGTTGCTCCCCAGTGTCTCGTAGCCTCACGGTGACCGTCCCGTCTTCAATCGATTGATGGTCAACGGTGATGCACTTCGGCACACCGATTTCGTCAGCTCGGGCGTATCGACGACCAATTGAACCCGTTCCGTCGTACATTGAGACGAGGCCTGCTGCACGGCAGATACGCTGGTGAATGTCCCAAGCCATCTCACCCATCCCGTCCTTTTCAAACAACGGGAGGACGGCGAAATCGACGGGGGCAACACCTTCGGCCAGTTTCATGAGGGTGTAGGGTTCGTCATTCTTCACCGTTTCATGATAGGCATGGTCGATGACGTGCCAAATGATTCGGTCGATGCCAAAGGCTGGTTCAATCACGTGCGGGATGTACCATTCTCCCGTTTCTTTGATGGTTCGTTGATTGGGTTTTACATGTTCTTGCTCCACGGTGACACGCTCACCGTTTGGCAGATCGAGCTCAAGCGGAAACGTGGTCGTCTTAGGTAGAGCTTCGAGCGCCGTTTTCACCGTGCCAGCGAGTGATTTGAAGGCCGGTCCTGCTTTGGCACCGTCGATGGTCCATCCGTCGATTTCGGTGGTCCGCGGTTCGTCAAACTCACGGCGTGCACGGAGTGTCCTCCCTGTCGCCTGTTCGTGACTCTCTAGGTCATAACAACCTCTGTGGGCAATGCCCACGCACTCAACCCAGCCATAACTTCCTTCAATTTCAGCATCCCAGCAATCAACGGCATAGTGGGCCATTTCATCTTGTTCGTGCTGACGGAATCGAAGTCGTTTCGGGTCAATTCCAACATCGGTGAGAAAATCCCACGTCATGCCCATGAATCGGGCCACGGTTGAATGACGAATAAGTCCCTGCTTACATGCATCGCTAAGGGTCATGTTCACTGATTTGCCGCCGTCGGGAATCAGGTCCATGCGTTGGTCGTTCCAGGGAGAAAGATCGTCGCTTAATTCAGCCTCAGGGTCAATGAAATACTCCAATTCTGCCATGTTGAATTCACGGAGGCGAATCATCCCCTGTCGTGGTGCGATTTCGTTTCGATACCCTTTGCCGACCTGCATGGCTCCAAACGGCAAGCGTTCCCTGAAATGCCGATAAAGGGCATTGTAGGAAGTAAACATGCCTTGTGCCGTCTCCGGTCGAAGAAAACCCGCCCTGCCAGAGGTACCTGCACCGATGGTGGTGTTGAACATCAGGTTCTGCGCCGAAACGTCGCTCCAGTCCTGAGTGCCACAAGCTGGACAGGTTGGTTTAACCTCGCTCAGCAGCGTTTGGAGTTCGTCCCGTTTGAGTGCATCGGGGTTTGGATGGTGCCCTTCGAGCAGCGTATCGGCTCGGCTCGCTTCCTCACAGCCAAGGCATTGCGTCATGAAGTCTGAAAATTCGCCAACATGCCCGCTGGCCTCAAGCACGGCATACGGAGTGACCGTTGGACACGATAATTCTACCACGTTGCCTAAGGTAAGCCAGTGGTCAAGCCAACGCTGATTGATGCGAGACCGCATGCGCCCTCCGACGGGGCCGAAATCGTACAGCCCCTTGGCGCCACCGTGAATTTCAAAGGCGGGGAGAAGAAATCCTCGGCGTTTGAGCATTCCACTCAGACGGTCAAGTCGGCCTTCATCGGTCACTGTTCTCCCCTCTGTACCTTGGCTGTGGAGACGAACCTATGAACTTCACCGCATGGGAATGGATTTGCCACGAATTCTTCAGACACAGGATTATAGCCGTGGCTGGGAACCAGTTGTCATGGGTCAAGCCATGGTGGCCATCGTTGAAGACGATTGTACCGGGTGTGACCTCTGTATTTTGCACTGCCCGTTCGAAGCCCTTCTTCCCCTTCAGGTTAATCCACCAGGCCGTTCCCATCCTAAACGGCCTGTGGTGGTTCTTGAGCAACGCTGCGTTGGT
>JBMYQB010000049.1:3975-10565 GCA_049600935.1 Candidatus Poseidonia sp. | reverse complement strand
TGCTTCGGAGTGATCACCCGGCATGAACGCCGGTCTCAAACGTCGAGCATCGAAACATCGCGTCGTTCTCAATCAGCCACTCAATCACGGCAGAGGGCACGCTGGCAGCCAGCACGGTTCGTGTCGCCTCGTCGTCCATGACCGTTGATAGCATCCGAATGGATTGTCGAACACGCCATCCTTCGAGTGTTTCCCGTTCACTCAAGGCGGTTTCGTGAACGTCCCAACCCGCTGCTCGGTACAGTTCCATCGTGGGCCCGTCCGAGGTTACGAGGGTTCCCGTTCCGTGGGTTTTGGTGGCGTGTGCAACCCATTTGGGGGGGTCGTTGATGTCCTCAATCTGGACAATGCTGAGATGAACATCTTCCTCGCTCGCCCATGCTTCAATCATCGATTGACGCTCATCGGCCGTCCACGGGTTGTTCGCTTCCCAGCCCGCCTGAGCAGAACCGATGGCGACCACCACTTCTCCGCCGTCTGCATGCTCAACAGCTTCCTTGACCAAACCGGCATGGCCGAGGTGAAAGGGTTGAAATCGACCGAGAACGATGCATCGGGTCATGAACTCGCCTCAATTGAAGTAGGACTCTACATCGACCTCTTTGAGTTCAACGCCGAAGTCCTTGAAACAGGCCAGCATGCGCTTGCATCCTTCAACCATTTCCTCAACCGGCGTTTCCCCCATTGAACCAACTCGAAACATCTTGCCTTTGAGGTGGTCTTGGCCTCCGATAACCTGGGTGTCGTACTTGTCCTTGAGGGCCGTGCGCCACGCATCGTCAATGCCTTCGGGGTACAAGATGGCCGTAACGGAGTTGCTTCGTTGACCGTCATCGGCGAGCAATCCGAAACCAAGGTCGGTGAACAACGCACGTACGCCTTTGGCCATCGTCTCACAACGGGACCAGCGAGCCTCGTTGGTCTCCTCTTTGAGATGCGCCAGGGCCTCACCCCATCCCATCGCCAGGTTGATGGCAGGTGTCCAAGGTGTTTGGTCGTCGTCGCCCTTCTTGAGGGCCGTGATCATGTCGAGGTAGTAGCGAGGGTTGGCATCGCCCTGCTGATGAATAGCCTTGATGCGTTCAACACCGTGTTCGTTGATGGCGATGGCCGCAATGCCAGAGGGGCCTGCCGTGCACTTTTGGGCGCCCATGACCACCGCCTCAGCCTTCCACTTGGCGGGATGCACGGGCATGCCACCAACCGACGTGATGCCGTCGAGGATAAACGAGACGTTGTGGCGTTCGCACATCTCAGCGATGGCTTCGGCGTCTTGTGTGATGCCGCTGCTGGTTTCGTTGTGGCAAATCAGCAAGGCCTCATAGCACCCACGCTCAAGTTGTTGCTCGAGTTCGTAGAGGTCAAAGGAGCGACCCCATTCGTACTCGAGTTGTTTCACGTTGCAGAATTGGCGGCAGATGTCCGCCACACGCTCACCGAACTTTCCGTTGGTGGGGACGAGCACCAGGTCGTTGTTTCGAAAACGATTCGCGATGACCATTTCCATCGCGGCGGTTCCGCTCCCCGAGACCACGACGACACGGTAGCCGTCCTCGCCGGTCCAGGATTGTGATTTCATTTCGGGAGCGGACGGTGTCAGGTTGAAGGCATAGCGAAGTCCTGAATTCAACTTCGCCATAACCTGACGGAATTCGGCACCGCGAGCGGTCATCACGGGTGTGGCCATGGCTTGCAGACATGCCTCGCTCATCCGAACGGGGCCGGGAACGAGGAAGCAATCGCCGTCGTGGGTCATGCTTCTACGAGGTGTTGGCAGTCTTTGAAGTGCTTGCTAAGGCGGTCTCGTGGTGGGCACGGTACAAGCGTTGGACTGATAGGGAAGGGCATGGACCCCGCACCATGCTCCGTGTGGGTTTGGCCATGCTTCAGGGTGCTCGCCACGAGCACGCTGAAGCCCTTCGCGGTGCGGCCAAGGAACTCGGGGTTGAGGTCGACATCGTGGAATGCCGACGCGCCGACCATGTTGACGACACGCTCCACGCGCTGATTCTTCCAGGCGGTGAATCCACCACCATGCGCATTGCGAGTCGCTACGAATCCCTCCTCGTTGCTCTCTTTTCGTGGATGGATGACCACCCTGAACGCCCCGTGTTGGGCACCTGCGCAGGGGCCATCCTCCTTGCTTCCCCAGAAGGCGACCGCCCACCTTACATCGCAGCTGCAATCTCACGAAACGCTTGGGGGCGTCAACGAGAATCCTTCGAAGCCGTTGTTGAAGTGAATCTTGAGGTGCCCGAAGCCGACTACCAGCAATCCGAACCTGCAGGTCGAGACCGCTTTGCGCACCAGCCTCTGGAGGTCACCTCGCAAGCAGCATCCGCACTGCGTGAGGGCTTTCCCGGCGTCTTTATTCGGGCGCCTCGCTTTGACCAAGAAGCTCTCAACTGCATCCCAGTAGTCCACCTCGGAGAAGAGGTCGTGGGCGTGCTCGACGGTAAGAAACTGGGTGTAACCTTCCACCCTGAACTCACGCTTGACCGTCGATTTCATCGCTGGTTGCTCCATGAAGCCATCAACGCAACGGAGGGTCAGTGATGCGAAGTTTGCAAATGGCCACAGAAATTCTTCCCGCCGAAGACGGTGAAGCCGAGGGGTGTGTCCAATGTCAACAGGGCAGCAAACTCGTGCTCTTCGTCACTGGAAAATGCCATTGGGGATGCGATTACTGCCCTCTTTCAGAAAATCGAAGGGAAACGCCGGACATGTTCGCCAATGAACGACGCTGCACGACGTGGGAGGAAGTCATCGAAGAAGGTCGAGCTATGAAGGCGACAGGAACGGGTATCACGGGTGGCGACCCCATGCTGGACCTCGAAAAAACACTCGAAGCGGTTCGCCAACTCAAATCCGCATTTGGTCCAGAGCACCACATCCACGCCTACACATCGATTCCCTTTGACCCGGACCGAGCCGCCGATTTTGGAGCTGCGGGATTGGACGAAATTCGTTTCCATCTTCTCGACGGTACGACGGCGAAATACCGAGCCACGATGGAGGCGTGTGCCCAGCACGGCATTGAGGTTGGCGTTGAATTGCCGTGTGAGCCCGACAAAGAAACTCAACTCTTTTCCCTGCTGGACGAATTGGCCACCGTCCCAGTTGCCTTCCTCAATCTCAACGAACTTGAGATTACGGTGGGCAATCAGGAGAACATGGACGTGCGTGGCTTCAACCTGAGCGGCGGCATTACGGCGGCTGCAGAGGGTTCGGCCGAACTCGCTTTGCGTCTCAAAGAAGCGGCCGCTGGTAAGCCCTACCATCTGAAGTTCTGCACGGCGAAATACAAGGATGCAGGTCAACTCCGCAATCGCTTCAAGCGCCGTGGTCAAGCGACCCTTCGCCCCTATGAGGTGCTTAGCGACGACGACACCATCTTGTTTGGCGCCATCCCGACGTCCCTTGAAGACGCTCAAGATGACATGGCCGAACTCAAGGCCGAACTTGCGATGGCGGACGGTTGGCTTCGCTACGATGCGGCCCACCAGCGCATCGAATTACCACTCTCCCTGGCCGAAGACTTGGCTGAAGTTCTCGAGGTTCCCGTACTTTTGGTTGAGGTTCATCCAACGCACGAACGACTCGAGGTCGGCGTGGTGCATCTGAACGAGCACCGTTGAACACGGTATGGCTTATACCCGCGGGGCGGGTCGGCGATTTACCTAGGGGCTCGTGGTCTAGGGGTTATGACGTCGCCTTCACATGGCGAAGATCGCCGGTTCAATTCCGGCCGAGCCCACCATTTCACCGAGTGAGTCAGGCCGAGCCAATCAATCCATTCTTGGGCTACATTCTTCAACGACCCGCGACCAGTATGAGGTATGGGCCTGCTTGACCAAGCCGATTGGGGTGTCTTCAAACAGAAGGACACGTGGCAGGCCTTCGTCATCGCTGTGGTGATGTTCGGTACGATTTCATTCGCTGCGCTCTCCATGTTTGACAGCATGGACGAATTGTTCCAGTCGGACGCAGAGCCTGCCCCCATCCCCAACATCGTCTACGAGTCCCTCAACAGGGACATCGAGGCTGATGTTGTCAATGAAACGGGATGGTTCAGCCTCAGCGACCATCGCGGCAGCGTGATCATTCTCGACCTGATGGCGAGGGATTGCAGCAATTGCCACCTCGTTCAGGAGCACATCGAAGAGGAAATGGACGACTGGCAGGCAACGGCCCAAGCGAACAACAAATCGCTCAAAATCTTCGCTTACGGAGCCTGGTACGGAGAGTCGGTTGAGTACCTCAGTGAGAGCGGCGGCGAATACACCGTCCCCCTCTACCCGACGGGTTTCGGCTCCACCGAAGCAGCCGTGCTCGATGACGGCTCCACGGCTGACCCTGTTCGCCTCTTCACCACGGGGGGCACGGGACAAATTCCCGTTGTGCTGATCATCGACGAGGAGGGCTACATCATTGCTCAGCAGGCGACCGGGACACCGGTTGACGGTTGGGAGAAATTCGATGGCATCCTCAAAACAGCATTGACCGAAGACATCTCGGAAACCTTTGATTCACGGATCGGTTGGGAGGAGCCAGAAACGTCGTTTACGGCCGTCTTTGTTCTCGGGCTTATTCTCTCCATTCTGGTCTACTTCTCGCCCTGTGCCTTCCCGGTCTTGCCCGGTTTCATCTCCTACTACCTCTCGTTGGGTGCAAGGGAAGATGAGCTCATTGAACAGGGGAAACTCAAGACTCGGATGCCGAGTTCCTTCAACATCGGTGTGCTCTCTGGCCTCGGCATGTGGACCTTCTTTGGCATCATCGGTATCGTCGCCTTGCTCATGGGTGAGGCCTTTGCAAAATCCGGTATCATCCACTACATCGCCATTTTCATCGCCTTGCTTCTCATCGTGCTCGGGTCCATGATGCTGTTGGGCATCACCTCCCACGTGATGGGCTTCGTCCAAAACCTCGTCGACAAATACAGCACGACCGAAGCCGACGAGACCTTCACGCCTCGTCGAAACATGTACCTCTACGGCATCGGCTATGCTGCGGCCTCCATTGACTGCACGGCGGCTGCTGTTCTCCCATTCGTTATCTTCCTCAGCACGCTCGGCACCACCGCCATCGGTTTCGGTATTGCGGGGCTCATGGTCGGATTGCTCATTCTCATGGTCGCCGTCACCATGCTCGTTGGCATGGGCCGTCAGGTGATGATCAACTTCTTGCGCCGTGCAACCGGACACATCAAGATGATTGGTTCGTGGATGATGATCATGGCCGGTGTTGGCTTGACGATTTACCTGACCAACGCCGAAGCCGTGAATGCGTTCTTCAGTTGAGAGCGGGTCGAATCCAACCGTACCACAGGGCGAAGGCCAGCGCTGTGCCAGTAACGCCATCAAACAGGTAGTGCTGCTTGATGAGGGCCGTTGAGGCTACGAGCAAACCGCAGGCTGTCCATGCTACGATGCTTTTCGACATCGTCCACGTCCCCTTCTTTTGCCATACATGGCGAACGAAGAACACGACGAGGATGCTCAGCAGGACGTGGGTGGAGGGCCAGGCGTTGTAGGGCGTATCGGCTTCATGGAGCGCCGTCATCAGGACGCCAAACAAACCCTCTGCACCTTGGGCTTGGGAGCGAAGTTCAATTTCAACAGGGAAGATGAGAAACAGGGCGTAGGCAATCCACGCAGCGACGATCATCCGTTGGAAGAACAGCAGTCCATGCCGTCGAAATCCTGCTGAGGCCCCCACCCATGCGGCCAATGGGAAGTAGAGGTAGTAGGAATAGTAGGGCACGACCATCCATGAAACAAAGGGGAGGTCCCAATCCAGCGAGGTTTCAAAACTGTAGGTGTTGGTTCCTCGCCAGGCAGAAAATCGGTTGATCAGGGCATAGGGGAGGGCGCCGAGAAGAAGGAAGAGGCTCAGAAGAAACATGCCATACTTCGATTGAGACCAGGTGTCTCTTTCGGGCCACCATCGGTCGAGAATCGCCCAGTCATTCTTCACCATCTGATGCGTCTCCGTTGATATCCGTGAGGAGGTCGTTCCATTGAAGGATGCGGTCGGAGAGGACAAGGGCTTCGTCCTCGTCGTGGGTGACGTGCAGCGCCGTTATGTTCCGCTCTTTGAGATGCGCTCTGGTCATGGCCGCCAATTCTAACCGTCGTTTTACATCCACGGATGCAAACGGCTCGTCCAGAAGCATCACCGAGGGCGCTTGCATCAGGGCGCGTCCAAACGCTACACGTTGCGCCTCACCTCCCGACAGGCCTGCTGTCCCACGCTGTTGAAATCCAGGGAGCCCGATGGTGTCCAATACCTGACCGATACGGGTTTTCAAATCGGGTTTACTGAGTTCTTTTGGAGCACCCAGAGCGATGTTCTGTGAGACATTCAGGTGTGGGTAGAGGACCGGTTGTTGAAACAGCATCGTAATCTCCGGGATGATGGACTTGTTTTCAAGAAGGCGTTCACCGAGTTGCCGCGTGCCAGTTTCCAACCGCTCGAGCCCACAACAAGCACGCAGGAGCGTGGTTTTTCCACACCCACTCGGCCCAAGAATAGAGATGATTTCACCCCGCTCCACCTTCAAATTTAACCCCTCAAAGACCAACCAG